>CAIQUL010000296.1 GCA_903874975.1 uncultured Chthoniobacter sp.
CGCCCACGCCTTGCCATCCCAGCGCGCGGCATACAGGTCGTAGCCACCCGCGCCGCCCGCGCGGTCGGAGGCAAAGAAGAGCGTGCGGCCATCCTGCGAAAAGGCCGGCCCGCGCTCGTTGGCCGGGCTGTTGATCGCGGCGACAGGCTCCGGGCGCGACCACACGCGGCCATCCCAGCGCGCGAGATACAGCTCCGCGTTTTTGCCGGCGGCTTCGTCCCAGCGCACCAGCACCATCATCGTTCCGTCGGGCGAAAAGGCGGCCTCGACGCGCCCGCCGGGCTGGTTCACCGGATCGGGCACGGCGGATGCCTTCGAGTCGCGTTGCTCGGTGAAATTGTTCGGCTTCGGGTCCTCCCAAAGAACGCGACGCACCTTGTTCTCCTCGACCCCGACCTTGGTGCCGGCGTTGTCGGTGAAAGACGCCCACACCTCCTCACGCAGCTTGCCCACGACCACCCCGGCCAGCGTCACAAACAGCGCCAGCGCACCCAGGGCGAAGAGCACCCGGGCAATGCGTCGGCGGTGTGCCGTGACCGCCGCCTCGTCTTCGCCGATTCCGGTGGCCAGCCGACCACCCAGCCGCTGAATGAAAACGAGTAGTTTCTCAGTCGTTGGTAGCGCCCGTGGCGTTTCGCTATCGGGCGGGATTGCGGCAGCGGGGGTATCCAGCGCGCTTTCTTGCGAGGGCAAAGTCTCGGCTGAAAGCAGTTCGGCGATCGAGCACCAGCCAGCCATTCCCTCGCGCCAGCCCAAATCCGACAACTGGACGGTCCCGGCTGCGATGGCGTCCTTCAAGTCTTCATCCTCGAACGTTCCAAACACCTGCCCATCCCGCGCAACGGTAGTCATGTTTTTTGCGCTCGCGGCTTTCTCGGTGATCTCCGGGTGGGCATCGCCGCCTACGTCGCGAATAAACGCCACTTGTTCGGTTGTGGCCGGCCCTGGCTCTTGCGCTTTGCCGGGATCGTCCAGTCGTTCATGGAACACGACCGCGGCCTCGTCATCGCTGATTCTGGTGGGCGGCTGACCATCCAACTGCTGAATGAAAGCGAGTTCTTCCTCGGTCGCTGGTTGGGCCGGTGGCGTTTCGCTGTTGGGCGGGATTGTGGCAGCGGGGGTATCCAGCGCGCTTTCTTGCGAGGGCGAAGTCTCGGCTGGAAGCAGTTCGGCAATCGAGCACCAGCCAGCCATTCCCTCGCGCCAGCCCAAATCCGACAACTGGACGGTCCCGGCTGCGATGGCGTCCTTCAAGTCTTCATCCTCGAAGGTTCCAAACACCTGCCCATCCCGCGCAACGTGGGTAGTCATGTTTTTTGCGCTCGCGGCTGGCAGATCGCGCAGGGTCGCTGGCCAGCTTCGATGGCGGCGGCACGGCTCGAATGCGTGAAGAAACTCTTTGGTGAGATCGTTGATGCTCCCTTGCTGCCTGCCTTGTGAAACACTGGCGATCGTTCCGAGCCAACGTCCCGGGAAGCTGAGCCGGTTTGAGCGGGCTGTCTTTTCGGTGCGGGGCGCGGGAGTTCCACGCGCGGCCGGAAGGGGAATTTCCGGCGGATCTTCGGTCGCAATGAAAGGAATGCGCTCATCGGGCAATTTCGGAACATGGCTGTCCGCTCCGCATTGCCAAAACTTTTTCTGGGGCGGTACTGTCCGTGGAACTCAGTCGGAGTCGAAGACGAGGAAGTGACGAAATGAGTGGGCGAGTGCCATTCCGCCCCGGCTCTTTTCCTCGTTACCAAGCTCCTGCTTGGTAATGCCACTGTCTTCGAAGCTCTGCTTCGTCGGTGCGGATCAGGCACGAGTGCCCCGCTCAGATGCCGGCGCTGGGAAGCAGAGCTTCCAAGACAAGTGCGTTCCCAAGCTGGAGCTTGGGAACGAGGGGCCAAAACGCTGTCATTCTGAACGGAGTTTCGCCACGGGCGAAGGCGGGGGCGAAACGAAGTGAAGAGCCGAGTCCGCGAGACAGCGCCGGGGTGGAGGCGGGCGGCGCAATCCTGACTGTAGGCGGGCGGAGGCGGTGCGGAGCTGTGGACGCACATCTCACCAGACCGCCTCCGCCCACGATCAGTCAGCGATCCTTCACTCCGGCTTGGTTCGCAAAGCCTCCCAAGTCTCCGTTCAGGATGACGGCAGGTTTGGTTACGCCGTCGCGCGGTTCACCGCGCTGAGCACGGCTTTGATCGGCGCAAGTTCGATGTTCGTGTCCACGCCGGCGCCCCATTTGGTTACCCTCTCGTTGGGAACGCTCGTCCCGGCACGACTCCGTCTCCCTTTCCGGCGCAGCACGACTTCGGTCGCGGCCCTCATCCTCACGCGCTCGCCAACGAAACGGAGTTTCGCCTCCAGCATCCGTTCCCAAAGCGCTGCGCTAACTTTGGGAACGAGAGGCCGAACGATGAGTGCCCGGTCTTCTTCATCTTCTTCTCCTTCCACTTTCCAGAGAACAAGAAGGAGGTGAAGGTTCGGAAACTGGTATCCAAACGCCTTTCAACAGGCTGTCACGGCTTCTTCGGTATCTCGTCCTTTTGCTTTGGCGGGGGGAGGTCCTTGTTGCCGAAGCCATACATCGGGAGGAGGCGGTAATAGACTTCGAGGCTCAGGGTGGACAGGGTGGTGGAGAGCACGCGTCCGCCGGCACCGGTGTGGCCGCCGGTGGGGTCCCAACTGCCGGCGGCGTCGCCGTCTTTCTTTTGCAGGAGCGGGAGCGCTTCCTTGAGCTTGTCGTTCCATTCCGTCCAGATCGGCCCCTGGTGCTGGTAAAGGGCGAGGGTGGCGTAGTAGAGGCCGTAGAATTCCGGGGAGCGCACGTTCATCGGGTGCATTTTGAGCGCCTCGGCACTTTCGATCATGCGGGGGTCGGTAGGGGAAACTAGGTCGAGTTGGCGGCAGAACATGCCGGTGGCGATCATTGCGGGGTTGTTGTTCGCCGGTCCGGTGTAGCCGTAAAGGCCGCCGTGTTTGCCGCCGCCAGCGAGGTCGAGCCACTTGCGGGCATTTTCGAAAACGGCTTCCGGGACTTCGAGTCCGGCCATGCGCGCGCTGTGCAGCGCCATGTATTGCCAGCCGGTGACGGAGGTGTCGGCGTCGGCGGGCTTGGGGGTGTAGCGCCAGCCGCCCTTCGGGCTTTGGGCGAAAATGATGAGGGCGATGGCTTTTTCCGCCGGTGCCTTGAGCCCGGGATCCTTGCTCACGCCGTAGGCTTCGCAGAGCGCGATGGCGGCGATGCCGTGGGCATACATCCGACCCGCGGGGCCGTCCAGGTTTCCGTCCGGCTTTTGCTGAGCGACCAGCCAGTCGATTCCCTTGCGGATGTTGCCCTGATACTTGTGATCGGCGGTGTGGCTGGCGCCCCAGCCGTAGAAGCAAAGCAGCGCGAGGCCGGTGCTGGCGGTGTCGTAATCGCCGTTGCCGCCGTGCTTGCGCGTGTCCCAGCGGCCTTCGGGTTCCTGGTTGCGCGCGAGCCATTCGAGCGCGAGGCCGATGGCGCGTTCAGTGGCGTCCGAGCCGCCGAGTTGGTCGATGGTTTCCTGCGAAGGTTTGCCGCGCTGTTTCTGGATCAGCTTGGTCAAAGCGCTGCCGTCGAGTTCGTGTTTCGGCGTTTCGAGTTTGCCGGGCAGGAGCGGGTTGGATCGCGAATCGGTGCCGGGCAGCTTCAGCGCCATCGCGGCGAGGGTGCCTGTGCCTTCGAGCTTCGGCGGAGTGCCGGTGGCTTCGAGGCCGCGGTGCGCGACGACGGTATCGCCGCCGGTGTCTTTCGTCTGCACGGCGGCTCCGCCGGATTGGACTTCCGTGGCTTTGGTCTGTTCCTGGGCCGGGGCGTTGGCGGGCGTGGCGTTCTTGGCCAGTTTCGCGGTGGCAACTTGCGGGACGGCTTCCGTGGGCACGAACGTGTCGGCGACCGGGTTGGCCTTCTCCACCGCTTTCTGCTGCTCGGCCGGGTTGCTTTCCTCGAGCTTCGGAGTCTCCGGCTCGGGCAGCACGGTGGCGGGCAGCGCGCTGAGCAGCGGCAGGTCTTTGGCCGGCATCGGCACGGGCGTTTCGGCGGCGGCGGGGTTGGCTTTGGAAAGGCGGACGTCGGCGACGAGCGAGGTCTTCGCCGTGCTCGCGACGATGGGCGTCGTCTTGGTTTGAACCACCGGTTCGAAGCGCGGAATCTTGAAGTCGCTCTCCAGTTTGTCGGTCACGAGCGCGACGGGCGTGTCGGCCATCTTCACCTCCTCCGGGGTGCTTTCGAGCGCGAGTTTTTCCTGCGCGAGCGCGTCGATGCTGACGGAGATTTCCGGCGATTGCGGCTCGCCGCCGGGTTGCGCTTCCTGGGCGATGAACCAGATCATCATGAGGAAAAGGATGAGCAGGTGGATGGCCGCGGAGCCGGCG
>CAIQUL010000297.1 GCA_903874975.1 uncultured Chthoniobacter sp.
GACTTCCACCAGACGGCCAGTCTCGCGGTAGAAATCCACGAGCGGACCGATCATTCGATGAAACAAGGCGATCCGTTGCCGAATGGTCGCGGGCTCGTCATCGGCTCGCCGAAACAACTCCCCGCCACACGCCCTGCACACCCCGGGCCGGTCCGGCGGGTTCGACGTCTCGTGGCAGGTCCGTCCGCACGACCGGCACGTCAGCCGACCTGAGAGTCGCCGCAAGATTTCCTCGTCGGAAACGGCAAGGTAGAGAGCCCGCGCGACCACGCCGCCGCACGCCGCCACGATGCTTTCCAAACTCTCCGCCTGAGCCCGCGAGCGGGGATAGCCATCCAGCACGAAACCCCGCGCGTCCGGACATCCGCCGAGCATCGCCCCGACCAACTCCCTGGCCACTTCATCCGGGACGAGTTGCCCGTTGGCGATCGGCTCCCGGGCCCGGCGACCCAACGCTGTCGCCCGGCGGATGTGATCGCGGAGATGCTCGCCCGTCGAGAGATGCTGATAACCCAGCGCCGCAGCCAGTGCCTGCCCGTGCGTGCCCTTCCCCGATCCCGGCCCCCCCAGCAGCACGACGACCGTCCGTGAGGGACTTTGCTGCGTGCCTTTGGCCACCGGGGCGGTCTCCGCGCTGAGCCGGAATTCATGGAAGCGCCACCCGACGCGCTCCGCGCCGGGAGCCTGCGCGCGGTATGCGCGGTCGTCGGGCTTGGTGTCGAAGGCTGCCGTCGTGAGCATGCTTCAAGGGACGTGGGCAACCTTGCGGCGCACCCATTTTTCCAACTCGATACGCGCACGAGCGGCGAGGAGGGTCTCGCCACTTCCGACGCCGGGAGTTTCCGCCATCGGGCTGCTACTCCGCAGGCGGCCACACGACGAGGACCGGACGCCGGCCGCCTTGCAGCACGCCGAGCGAGACGGAGCCGAGCACCTTCGCCGTGAAGCCGGGGCGCGTGTGGCTCCCGACGCAGATGACATCCGCGCCGAAACGCTCCGCCGCCGCGCAGATCGCCTCGGCGGTCTCCCGGCTTTCGGCGCATTCGACTTCGGTGGTGATGCCGCGCGCCTCCGCATCATTCGGCGCGAGCGCGCGCAATTTCGCCTCGCACTCCGCGACGAACTGCGCGTGTTCCCTTTGCGTGGAAACCGCGCCGCCGCTCTGCGGACTCGGCAGGTGGAAAGGCGCGGCGACATGCACCAGCCGGACCGTGCCGCCGGGCTGGACGATCGAATACCCATGGGGCGCGGCGAAGCCGTGGGGCTCGTTGAGATCGACCGCCACGAGCACGCGGCGGCACTCGCGCATGCGCGGCCCGGCCATCGGCGCGGCGGCGGGCACCGGCACGCAGGCCACGCTCATCGGCGCGTGGTGCAAGAGGCCCCGCGAGACGGAGCCGTGCCGCAGCCGCTCGAGGCCGTGCCAGCGATGCGTGCCGACGACGACGAGATCCGCCTGCGCCTCGACCGCCATCTCCACGAGCGGCGCATCCGTGCGGCCCCAGTTTCCGACCACGCGCACCTCGACGTTTTCCCCGCCGAGCACGCGCGCGACTTTCTCCCGCACGTCGCGCTCCAGCACCCGCTGGATCGCCGGCACATTCCCGCTCAACCCGATCGCCCCGGAGACGCCCAGCCGGGCCGCCTCCTCGGGCGGCCAACCCACAAAGCCCACGACCACCTCGCACGGCCCGATCTCCCGCAATTCCGCGATCCAGCGCAGCGCCGCATCGGAGCTGGCGGTGAAATCCGCGCCGACAAAAACCTTCAGCGCCCGCTCCCCGCGCGCCCACGCCTCGAGAGGCGTGGCATCGCGCACGACCAGCGTCGGCACCGGCGAAGACTCCGCCGTGCGCTCCGCCACACTGCCGAGCAGCCAGCGCGCGGGAGCGCTGCGCCCGAGCGAGGAGACCACGACGAGGCGGGCCGCATACTGCTGCGCGGCTTGCGCGAGCACCTGGTCCGCGTCGCCTTCGATCACCTCCGCAGTCAGGTCCGCGCCCGCGCCGTGCAGCCGCTGCGCCTCGGTGCGCAAGTCCTCGTCAGTGCGCAGCATACCCGGGATCACCGAGGCATGGACGAGCCGCAGCGGCACGCCGAGCCGTTTGGCGAGGGCGGCGGCGACATTCGCCGCGCGTCTGGCGTTCTCGGAAAAATCAGTGCCGCAGAGGATGGGTTTCGGATCGGTGGTGGCCATGGCTGCGGGCGAGTTCTCGGGTGGCGAGGAGTCTCTGCTTTACGTTAGCGCGGGGTCGATTGGTCGGGAAAATTTCTCATTGGTGGCTCGCCGAGGTGCTCACCCAGGAGGTTGCGAAAGCCGGGCGCGAAGCGCATCGAGTTGCGGGCGCAAGGCCGCGATCTGCTGCTCGAGCGCGGTCACGTCGGCGAGGACGCTGCCCTTTTCCCCAGTGGACCGGGCGGCTTGCTTCAGCTCAGCGAGTTCGGTGTGCATCTCGGCCATGCTGTTCATGACGATGCCGATGAAGAGGTTCAGCATGATCATCGTCCCGAGCAGAATGAAGCTGACGAAGTAGGGCGTGGCGGCGTAGGGCGCGGCGGCTTGCGCGCGGTCATACATGGTCCTCCAGTCATCGAGCGTGATCATCTGGAAAAGCGCGAGCAGCGCAGCTCGAAGATTCCCAAAATTCTCCGGGGAAGCCTGCCCGAACATGTGCACCCCGGTGACCGCGTAGATGTAGAAAATCAGGCCGAGGAGCAGTCCGACGTAGCCCATGGAACTCAGGCTTTTGATGAGCGCGCCGACGAGGACTTGCAGCTTCGGCAGCGCGGTGACGAGCCGCAGCAGTCGCAGCGTCCGCACGAGTCGCAGCACCGCGGCGAAAGGTCCGCCAACGGGCAGCACACAGAACACGACGATGGTGAAGTCGAAGACATTCCAGCCGTCGCGGAAATAATCGAGCGGGCGGCGTCCGTGCGAAGCGAGCTTCAGCACGATCTCGACGATGAAGATGGCGAGCACCGTGCCATCCAGCGCGTGCAGCAGGGCACCGTGTTGCGCGAGCATGGCGGCGCTGGTTTCCACGCCAGCGAGCACGCCTGCGAGGAGGATGACCGCGACGATGATGGCGTGGAACGGCCGCGAATCGACGAGGTGTTTGGCGAGGAGGGTCATGCGTCTGTGGCTGGCAGTGCCGTGGGGGCGGCTCCGACGACGGAGAAAAAGCCGGGCGAAAACACAACGATGCCCGTCAGGGTTGCGGGGGAGGTCCGTCCGAAGCGTGGCCAAGATGCACTTCGGCCTTTTTCGGACGCAGGAGCGACAGGACGATCGAGGTGGCGAGCACGCCAACGATGACGCCGAGCGAGACGAGCGTGTCGATCTTATACGCCGTGTGGCCGAGCAGCATTTTCACGCCGACAAAGGTCAGCACGACACCGAGACCGATCTTCAGGAGGTGGAATTTTTCCAACACCCCGGCGAGCGCAAAATACAGCGACCGCAGACCGAGGATGGCGAAGATGTTCGACGTATAAACGATGAAGGGATCTTTCGTGACGGCGAAGATCGCCGGGATGGAGTCCACCGCAAAAATCACGTCGGAGACTTCGATGAGCAGGAGCACGACGAAGAGCGGCGTCGCCATCCGGATGCCGTTTTCGCGGACGAAGAACTTGTCGCCGCGATAGTCGCTCGTGACCGGCATGAGCTTCTTGAACCAGCGCACCACCGGGTTGCGCTCGGGATGCAACTCCTCCTCCTGCTTCACGATCATCTTGATGCCGGTCACGATCAGGAACGCGCCGAAGACATAAATGATCCACTCAAACTTCGTGATGAGCACCGTCCCGGCGACGATCATGGCGGCCCGGAGGATGAGCGCACCGAGGATGCCCCAAAAGAGCACGCGGTGCTGATAGGACGGAGGCACGGCGAAGTAGGAGAACAGCATCGCAAAAACGAAGATGTTATCCACGCTCAGCGAGTATTCGATGACGTAGCCGGTGGTGAACTCCAGAGCCGTCTGCGCCCCGGCGAAATACCAAAGGCCGATGTTGAAGAGCATGGCGAGGGAGACCCACGCGACCGTCCAGCCGCAGGCTTCGCGAAACGAAACGACGTGCGCCTTCCGGTGGAAGACGCCGAGGTCGAGCGCGAGCATGCAGAGGACGAAGACGTTGAAGCCGATCCAGAGCCAGGGGTTGTCAGTCATTGAGTTGTTGGTGGTGTTGGTGTTGAGCGGTGAATGCTGTGAGCAGGCGGCGCTTCGCCACCACGCTGCGCGCGGGCGGTGCGCAGCATCAAGAGTTCGCCGATGTTTTCCGCAGTGACGAGACCAATCAACCGGCCATCACGGACCACCGGCCCGGACGCCGCGCTCCGCCTACCGCACCGTGAAACGCGGATTCTGCGCGAGGAAGCGAATGGGATTTTGAAAGACGAGCTGATCCACGGTCTCGTCGGCGTGGCCGCGCCGGCGCATCTCAACGGCGGTCTTCGGTACGGCGAGTGGATCGCTGCGGCCCCAATCGCACGCGCTGTTCAGCCAGACACGCTGACCACCGTACACTTCATACATGTCGATCGCGCGGGCGGGTGTCGTTTTCGACTCGGGGTAAAGCGTGATGCCCGCCCAGAAGCCGGCGTCCAGGACCATCGCGATGGTGTGCTCCTCGACGTGGTCAATGATCACGCGCCCCGGCTGGATGCGGGAGTCAGCTTTGATCGCGTCGAGGATCAGCCGCGTGCCCTTGTGCTTGTCCTCGAGGTGTGGCGTGTGGACGAGGATGAGCTGGTCGTGACGCGCCGCGAGGTCGATGTGGCGCTCCAGGATTTGCAGCTCGTTGCGGGTGTTTTTGTTCAGCCCGATTTCACCGATGCCGAGCACGTTGGGCCGGTCGAGAAACTGCGGGATGAGCGCAATGACTTCCTCGGCGAGCTTCGTGTCCTCGGACTCCTTTGGGTTGATGCACAGCCAGGTGAAATGGGGCAGCCCGAACTTCGCCGCCCGCTTGGGCTCATAGTCCGTGAGCTGGCAGAAGTAATCGTAAAAGCCCTCCGGCCCGCTGCGGTCGTAGCCTGCCCAAAATGCCGGCTCGCACACTGCGCGGCAGCCTGCGAGGACCATGGCCTCATAGTCGTCGGTGACGCGGCTGACCATGTGGCCGTGGGGTTCGATGTAGCGCATGCGATTAAATGGCGAATGACGAATGGTGAATGACGAAAGAATGGCCCATGCCCAAGCCCGAATGTGCCATGCGCGCCGCCACCTTCTTCATCATTGGAACTTCGTCATTCATTCGGACTTCGTCATTTCCCAAGCTCCCACCGCACCCTTGCCCGGAGCTTTCGCGATCGGCTCCACGGTCGGGTCGCTGAGCGACATGAGCACGCTTTTCGCCCGCACCGGCTCTCCCCGATGCAGCTCGGCGAGCGCCTTGCGAAACGCGTCGAGCCGGAAGTCGGGTTCCCCTTCACCGCGGTCCACGCGGTCGAGAAACGCGGCGATGTCGATGAGCTTCGAGCGCGCATCCATGAAGTAGAGATCGAGGATCTGCTGGCGGGTCATGGAAAAAAGTAGGTCGGTGGCGGAGCGGCGCAACCGCCGCGGACAAAACAGCCCCGGAGAATCGCTCCGGGGCTGTTCGTTAAATCGGTCGTGCGGAAGCCAGGTTACTTCTCGTCGGGCGCGAAGTCCTTGTGCCCCTTTTCCTTCTGGTCGCTGAGTTTCACGAGCGCCTTCTTCACGTCCTCGGCCTTGCCGTCTTTGATCGCGGCTTCGAGTTCGTCATACGTCTTGGCGAGATCGGTCATCTGCGCCTTGTACTTGTCGAGATAGGCCGCCTTCTCGGCTGCGGGCACTTTTTTCGTCTCCGCGGGCTCCAGTTTTGCGGAGGCTTCCACGCTCTTCTTGATCGTGGCGATTAGGGCGAGGTTCTCGTCCTTTTTTGCCGCGTCCTCGGCCTGCTTCTTCAGCGTGCGGAGGCTCTTGTTCATGGCCTTCATCTCTTTCTCGAGCGGCGTGGGCTCGTTTTCGGCAAAGGCGGCGAAGCAGCCGAGCGCGAGGGTCAGGAGGAGGGTGGAGAGGAGTTTGATTTTCATTGGATGGATTGGTTGTGGATTGGAGTTAGCGGATTCTGGCGACGCTTGCCAACGGGATTGTTGTTCCGCGCCGCGCCGTGCATGGACGCAAAGACCGCCGATTTTACTCAAACTTAGCCGGAAATTGTTTCCGCCGGGGTCACTCCGACCGCAGCGCCGCCACCCCGCTCCCACGCAGCGCCACCCGCGTGGCCACCCACGCCCAGAAAACACAGCCGAGCGTGAGCCCACCGAGCAGCAGCGCCATCTCCACGTATGGGAAACCGCCCGCCCGCTCGCGGAGTCCTGGCCACACCGCCACGATCGCGCTCGCCGTGCCGACGGCCAGACCGCAAACGATCAGCCACCGGTGCTCCGCAAAGACCAGCGCCCGCAACTGTCCCTGCCGAAAGCCCACCGCCGCGAGCAGCCCAAACTCCCGCCGCCGCTCCAGCACATTGCGCGCGACCACGATCGCCAGGCCCGCACTGCCGAGCAGCAGCCCCAGCCCGCCGAGTGCTTGGAAAATCGAGAGGTAGGTATTTTCCACCGCCTGAAACTCCGCCAGCCGCCGCCCCGCCGGCGTCAGCTCCAGCCCACGATCCGCGAGCTGCCGCGAGAGATGCTCCCGCACCGCCGCAACCTTCTCCCGCGGCGCGTCGATGAGGAAAAAGCGATACCCGCCATTGCCCGGAAACTTTTCGACAAAGTGCTTTTCAGAAATCACCAGGCTGCCTTGCAGGATCGAGCCGCTCACGGTGCCGACGAAGCGCACCTTGAATGATCCTCCACGCTCGTCACGATAATCGAGCGTCTTACCGAGCCCCGACTTCAGCGCCCACTGGAGCGTGTTCGCATCCACGATGCCGGCCACCGCGCCGTCGTTTGGACCTTCCACTCCGGCACCGTCGAGCATGCCCCAACCGACTGAAACGGGGTCACTTTCATTGAGCACGCCAGCGAAGCGAAACGCCCCAGCGAGATCCTCCGGCTTCACCCCGAGCACCCGCGGCTGCAGCGCCTTGTTTAGATTCAAACAGCTCGCGTCGTCCCCATCGCGCACCCGCAGCGGCACCACGCGCACACCTTCCATGATCTTCTCGTCGAGCGCGAAAGCCTCGCGTCCTTTCGCCGTGTTCAAGTCGTCGTAGATCGGTAGCGCCGATTCGCCGACCAGCGCAAACCCACCCGTCCCCGTATCCCGCCGCGCCGTCTCCGCCGCTGGCCGCTGCCGGAACGCATCCACCGCCACGACCATGAAAACTCCGCTCGCCAGCACCCCCACGATCCCCACGCTCCGCCCCCGCCGTCGTGCCGCATTCCGCACCCCGAGCTGCGCCAGCGATTCCAAATCCGTCCCCACCGCCGCCCGCCGCAGCGCCGCCACGCACAGCAGCAACCCCGCGATCAGCAGCAACGCCCCCGCGCCAAAAAAGATCCCGGCTGATCTCCCGCCAAAGTGCAGCAGCGCGCCTGCGGCGAGCAAACATCCAAGCGCAAATGCCGGGTGGAGCACTCGACCCGAGTGCTGTCTTCGGCGACCCGCCGAAGACGCGGAAGCGGTGTCGCCAGCAGAAATGACACGTTCACTCAACTCCTCGGCGGGTCGCCGTGCAGCGCACTCTGGTCGAGTGCTCCACCCGGATTCCCCCGCTTCCCCCGTCAGCAACTCCCGCGCAGTCCGCCGCGCCTGCCGCCGGCTTGCCCACCACATCGCCAGCACCGCGATCACCACGCCCGACACCACCCCGATCACCAGCGTCCCCGCCTTCAACGTGAACACAAAATCCGTCGTCCCCACCGCCCCGCGCCAGACCGTCGCCAGCGCCCGCAGCACCAGCTTTGTATAAAGCACCGCGCCGCAAACTCCGAGCACGCTCCCGGCGATGGCCAGGACCGCGCCTTCCGCGAGAAACAGCCTGCGCACTTGCTTCGCCTGCAGCCCGAGCGCCAGCAGCAGCCCGGCCTCGGCATTGCGCTGTTCGAGTGAAAACGTGAAGAGCATGCCCGTCAGCGCGGCCGCCGCCGCGATGAGGAAGAACGAGAAATAGACGAACAGTTGGCCGAAATCCACCGGCGCATCCGTCGCCGCCAGCGCCTGCGCGCGCAGCGGGAGGAACTGGAAACCAAGCTGCTCCGGCGACAGCTTCGCCCGCAGTTCCCGCTCGATCTCGGCGCGCTCCGTGCCTGCCGGCCAGCGCATCGACGTCACATTGCCCCAGCGATTCCCCCACATCTCCTGCCCCGCCTTCAGATTCACAAACGCCTTCGGCGTGCCGCGATACTTCTCCCAGTAGGCCTGATCCTTGTCCCGCATCCGCGTCGCGTCGAAATCGAACCCCGGCTTCCAGTCGCGACAGTTCGCCTTGTCCGACAGCCCCGGAAAATCCGGCATCCACGACGTGTTGAGCTGCGGCTCATTCATCGGCAGCACCGCCCGCACCGTGAACTTCCGCGCCTGTTCCACCAGCTCCCGCCGCGCGCCCATGACAAAGTATTTCACCGTCACCTCCCCACCCACGCCGATGCCCAGATCTGCCGCCAGCCATTGCGAAATCACGATCTCACCGTCCGCCAGCTCCGCCGGCAAAAACCCCGACGACGCCGTCTCCACCGCCGTGACCATGGAGTAGGGCGTGGAGCGGGGCGGCGTGATTGGTGATGGGGGAATGGTGATGGGTGGACTCGCTTCGAGCGCGTTGACGAAATACGTCAGCGCATCCACCCGCCGGTCGTCCTTCCCCCGCGGCGCCGCCACGACCACCGGCGGATCGAAGAAGACGCGCGGCGTGCGGAGTTCCATTCCGCCGTCGAATGTCTTGCGCAGTTCCAAAGCCATGTCTGCAAGTGTCCATTCCTTGCGGAGTCGCGCATCAGTCCCTGCGATGTCGGCAGTTGTTGGCGCGTCGCGTCGAGAGGCCGATTCCAAGCTGGCAAAGCGACGCGGGACCAGCAGCAGATTGGCTTGATCGCCGAGCGTCAGTTGCTCGTCCAGCATTCGACGCGGGACAAACACCGTGAAAGGCGGCACTTGACTGGCCTGCAGACTGAACCGGCTGAAATGCTTATCGCTTACGATGTGCTCGACCTTTCTGCGGATCGATACGATCGCGTTCTCTTCGCCGGAAAGTGGCGCATCGCGCGAGAACCGTCCCGGTTTTTCGACGCGCACGATCAGCGTGTCACCGACGCGCACCGCGAGTTGCGCCGCCGCGCGTTCGTTTAACGCGAAGCCGTCGGTCGCCAACGGCTCTGCTGGTCTTGGCGCGAATTGCCAGAAGGCCTCATCGACCCCGAGCACTTGCGTTTGATTGATCCGGCTGGTGCCATCCACGCGCGTGACGCTGCCCCGGAGCGCGATCACTGGCGCTGAATTGATTTCCTCGGCTAACGCTGCACGGAAAAAGCGGTCCCCTCCCCAGAACGCGCTATCGAAGTTGCCCACCCGCGCGAGCGCCTGCCGCCGCAGCGTCGCCTTCACCGCATCGCCCGTGAGCAGCGAACCGGTCAGCACCATCGTCGCCAGCGCCGCGCCCAGCACCACGCCGAGATGCGTCCGCCAATAAAACCGCGCCCCGCGCAGGATGAGCGTGAGCGCTTTCATGCGCGTGAGAGTCTCGCGCGTCGCGCCAGGGGCCGGGTGGAGCACTCGACCCGAGTGCCGCCCCCGGCGACCCGCCGGGGGCAGCGACGGTGCGCCCGGTGTTCAAAACCGCGCCAACGATCCTCTGTGGCTGCCTTCCCGCAGGGCCGCACGCTCACCGGGGTCTGCGGCGGGTCGCCGCAGACGGCACTCGGGTCGAGTGCTCCACCCGGAACCCGCCGCCAC
>CAIQUL010000298.1 GCA_903874975.1 uncultured Chthoniobacter sp.
ATGGCCGCGGCCCTGGGCTACGAGTTTCTCACGAGCGACGGCGAGGAGTTGGCGCTGTTTCCCGGCCACCTCATCGCGCTCACCCGCATCCAGGCGGCGGGCGCGCTGGAACTGCCGGAGATCGTCGCCGCTTGCGACGTGCAAAATCCCCTGCTCGGCCCACGCGGGACGGCGCAAGTTTTCAGCCCGCAGAAAGGCGCGACGGCCAGCGATGTCGTGGCGCTGGAGAGCGGTCTGAGCGCGCTCGCCGAATGCGTGACCACCGACCTCGGTTGCGATTTCCGCGACACGCCCGGCGCGGGCGCGGCCGGTGGAATCGCCTTTGGGCTGCTGAGTTTTTGCGGAGCGAAAGTCTGCTCCGGGTTCGATCTCGTCGCGGAGACTTTGCGCCTCGAAGAGCGCATCGCCGCCAGCGATCTCGTGGTCACCGGCGAGGGGCGCATTGATGGCCAGACGCTGGAGGGCAAAGGCCCGGCGGGTGTCGCTGCGCTGGCGCGCCTGCACGGCAAACCGGTGCTCGCGCTGGCCGGTTCCGTCGCGGACCACGCCGCCGTGCAGGCGCTCTTTGACGCCGCCTGCGGGCTCGTGGACGAGCCCGTGACGCTGGACATCGCCATGACCCGCGCCGCAGAATTTCTCTCCCGCGCGGCGACCCGCGCGGCGCAGCTCATTTCCATTGGAACCAAATTATGAATGACCAACGCATCGCCATCCTCTTCGCCGGCCAGGGCGCCCAAGCCGTCGGCATGGGCCAGGATCTCGCCGCCAAATATCCCGCCGCCGCGCAGTGCTTCTCCCGCGCCGATGAAATCCTCGGCCGACCGCTCAGCGCCCTCGCATTCCACGGCCCGGAGGAGGAACTGACCCGGACGAAAAACTGCCAGCCAGCCCTCTACGTCCACGGACTCGCCTGCCTCGCCGCGCTCCGCACCGAGCTGGGCGAGTTCCCGATCCAGGCCGCCGCGGGGCTCTCGCTCGGCGAATTCACCGCGCACGCCGCAGCGGGAACTTTCGACTTCGAGACCGGCCTGCGTCTCGTCGCCCAGCGCGGCCTTTTCATGCAGGACGCCTGCGAAGAAACCATCGGCGGCATGGCGGCGATGATCGGCGGGGACGAAAGCGCCGTGCGCGCCCTCGCCGCCGAGACCGACGTGGATGTCGCCAATCTCAACAGCCCCGGCCAGATCGTCATCTCCGGCGAAAGTTCGAAGATCGCCCTCGCCGTCTCGCGGGCCAAAGAGCACGGCATCCGCCTAGCGAAAACGCTCAACGTCGCCGGCGCCTACCACTCGCGGCTGATGGATTCGGCCTACCTCAAGCTCGGCGAGGAGCTGGAAAAAACCGCCTTCAACACCCCGCGTTTCCCCGTCATCTGCAACGTCGATGCCATCCCCGTCCGCACCCCGGAGGAAATCCGCGAGTCGCTTCAGGATCAGGTCACCGGCACGGTCAACTGGACGCAGTCCATCGAGTACCTGATCGATCAGGCCGGCTGCGAAATCTTCCTCGAACTCGGGCCCGGCGGCGTCCTCGCCGGCCTGGTCAACCGCATCCGCAAAGGCACGCCCTGCCTGTCCATCGCCGACTGCGCCAGCCTCGACGCCGCGCTCGCCGCCCTGCGCGCGTGAAAGATTTCCCATTTCGTATTTGAACCGCTCGGCGGCCAGAACGTAAGAGCACCCTCTCACTTCCTAAATCCTCAATCTTAAATCCTAAATTCCATGCCTCTCGCCACCGGTTCCCAAGCTCCCGACTTCACCCTCAAATCCAAAACCGCTGACGGCCTCAAGGACGTCGTTCTCAGCGCCAACTTCGGCCAGAAGAACACCGTGCTGCTCTTCTTCCCTCTCGCCTTTACCGGCGTCTGCACCCAGGAGCTGTGCAACATCTCCAGCGGCCTCAGCGCCTATGCCGACCTGAATGCCGACATCATCGCCGTGAGCGTGGACAGCCCGTTTGCGCAGGAGGCGTGGGCGAAAAAGGAGAACATCACGCTGACCCTCGCCAGCGACCTCAACAAGACGGTGACCCAGCAATACGACGTCGTTTTCCCGATGCTCGCCGGCGTGGGCGACACCTCGGCGCGGGCCGCGTTCGTC
This sequence comes from uncultured Chthoniobacter sp., assembly GCA_903874975.1. Taxonomy (GTDB): domain Bacteria; phylum Verrucomicrobiota; class Verrucomicrobiia; order Chthoniobacterales; family Chthoniobacteraceae; genus Chthoniobacter. The sequence continues at coordinate 2,100 of CAIQUL010000298.1, forward strand.
ATCGATAAAGCGGGCGTCATCCGCTACAGCGAGCAGACCGCGACGCCGAAAGACCTGCCCGATTTCAACGCCATCAAAGCCGCGCTCGCGCAGCTCGGCTGAGCGTCGCCAATCTCCCACGCTCTTTTCGGAAGGGACGACCGGCAACGGTCGTCCTTTTCGCTTTTCCGCCGAACCTTACGACTCGCCGCCTTTGGTTCCCCACTGCCGTCCGGTGATGAGGCGGGCACCGCGGCCGTAGGTGACGTAGGCGATCGTCCAGTTGATGAGGACGAGCAGTTTGTTGCGGAAGCCGACGAGGAAAATGATGTGGACGAAGAGCCAGGCGAGCCACGCCAGAAGCCCGGAAAAGCGCATGAACCCGGCGTCCGCCACGGCGCGGTTCCGCCCGATGGTGGCCATGGTGCCTTTGTCGAAGTACTCGAATTTGTCCGACCAACCGCCCGCGAGCAACGCGCGGATATTGCGCGCAGCGTGGCGGCCCTGCTGCATGGCCACGGGGGAGAGACCGGGGAGTGGCGTCCCGCCGCCGGGTGCGAAGTGCGCCTGGTCGCCGATGACGAAGACCTCGCGGTGCCCCGGAATCGATAGATCCTCGCGGACAATGACGCGGCCTTGTTTGTCGAGCGGCACCCCGAGACTTTCTCCGAGTGGCGAGGCGGCATTACCCGCCGCCCACACGATGGTTCGCGCGGCGATTTTCTCCCCGCCTTTGATCTGCACGCCCTCGGCGCACACCTTTTCCACGAGCGTCAGCGGACGCACTTCCACGCCGATGTCGAAGAGTTGTCGCCGCGCGCTTTCCGACAGTTCGGGGTCGAGCATCTGCAAAACGCGCGGCGCGAAATCGAGCAGGACGACGCGCGCCTGCGCGGGGTCGATGTGGCGGAAGTCCTTCACCAGCGTGACCCGCGCGATCTCGGCGATCGCGCCCGCCATTTCCACACCGGTCGGCCCCGCGCCCACGACCACAAAGGTCATCGCCGCGCGCCGCTCCTCGTCGTCCTCGGTGCGCTCCGCGATTTCAAACGCCAGGAGCATGCGCCGACGGATTTCCAGCGCGTCGTCGAGGCTTTTGAGACCGGGCGCGAATTTCTCCCACTCCTCATGGCCGAAATACGAGTGCCGCGCCCCGGCGGCCACAATCAGGAAGTCGTAGTCCAGCTCGCCGTCCGTGAGGACGACCTTCTTGCGATGCACGTCGATCCGCTCCGCCTCGCCGAGGATGACCTCCGCGTTTTCCTGCTTCCGCAAAATGTGGCGCAGCGGCTCGGCGATATCCGCCGGGGAGAGCGCGGCCGTCGCCACCTGGTAGAGCAGCGGCTGGAAAAGGTGATGATTGTTCCGGTCCAGAAGTGTCACCCGCACGTCCACCTTGCCCAGCGCTTTGGCCGCCTCCAACCCGCCAAAACCTCCGCCAATGATGACAACTCGGGGCAGATTGCGCTGGTGGATTTTCATAAGGCGGAGCGGCGGAGATTAAAACACAGCCCGCCCGCGTTGGGAACCAGTTCGCGGCGCACGCCGGCGCTTATGGCTCCGGCGCGGGAGCGGGCGCGGCCTTCACCGGCGCGGGGGCGGCGCTCCCTTTGGTCAGCTTCTGCTTCGCTGCCTCGATCTTGTCCTCGATCTTCTTGCTCTTCTCGATGGCCAGCGATTTCTGCCACGCCGTGACCGCTTCCGCGATTTTGCCGAGCTGCAGGTAAGTCTCCCCGAGGTGATCCAGCACGGTGGCGTCGTCCTTCTGCTCCTCGCGCAGCATGATGGCCTGGGCTTTGAGGATTTCCTTGAGCGCCCGCTCAAAGTCCCCTTTGCGGAAATAATACCAGCCGAGGCTGTCGAGGTAGGCGCTGTTCTCCGGTTCGATCGCCAGCGCTTTATTGATGAGTTCGCCGGCCTCCTCGAGCCGCTCGTTCCGGTCGGTCCACATGTAGCCGAGGTAGTTGGAAGCCTGGGCGTTGTTCGGCTCGAGTTCGATGCTGCGCTTGAGCAGGTTCACCGCTTTGTCCACCTGCCCCGCCTGCTCGGCCGCCGCGCCATAGCTGAAATAGAAATCGGCATCCAGCATCTCCTGAGATTTCACTTCGGCGAGCGTCTGCGCGTCGGTGAAGGCGGTGAGCGCTTCATCGTGCCGCTTCGTCTGGCTGAACGCGATGCCCAGCATGTAGCTGAACATGGGCTGGTCCGCGTATTTTTTCTGCGCCGCCCGGAGGATGTCCACGGCGCGGTCGTAGCGCTTCGTGCGGAGGAGGAGGAAGCCGAGGCGATGGTAATTGGCCGGAGCGCCGCCATCCAGGCGCAAGCCGCTCTCGAAATGGGTCAACGCCTTCTCGAAGTCTTCCTTTTCCAAATAGAGCTGACCCAGCAGCTCGTAGGTCTCCAGCCGCAGCGGACTCTCTTTGACCACGGCTTCGAGCTGCTTGATGGCCTCGTCGCGCTGCTCCGTGAGGAGGTAGCACTCCGAGAGCTTGTCGCGCACGTTGTTCTTCGGAATGCCATTCGCTTCGGGGTCGAGCCGCAGGACATCGAGATACAGCGGAATGGCCGCTTTGTGCTGCTTCGTCGCCCGAAAATACTCGGCAGCCCTCACCAGAACCGCGATGTCGTTCTTGCCAAACTCAACTGCTTTGCGGAACGCCGCGTTCAACTTCTCCATCTGGGCCGCATCGGCGGTATTGTCGTCTTTCAGCCACAGGGTCTGCTCCATCTCGGCGAGCTGGATCCAATATTTTCCCGACGTGCTGGACGCCTTCGTCGCCTTGTCGAGGAGTTCCGCCGCCTTCTTTTCCTGCCCGTTGGAGGAGTAAAGCTCGTGCGCCGCCTGGAGCGCGGAGAAACTGTCCGGATCCAGCGCCAGCGCCTGCTCGGCATACTTGATCGCCAGCTCCGGCTTGTTGAGGTTTTTCGCGTAAAGCTGCGAGAGGTAGATGCATGGCAAGGCCGATTTCGGCGATGCTTTGATGGCGTCCTTGAGCACCTGGATCGCAGAGGACGGGTCGTTCCGCCGGGCCAGTTCGTAGGCGACCTTGACGGCGAGTTCGGGATTGCCGGGATCAAGCTCGAGCGCCTTGCGATAGCTCTCCAGCATCTTGTCCTGATCGGCGTTTTCCTCCGCCACCACCCCCAGCGCAAAGGCCGCAAACGCGTCCGCTTTCTTTTCATCCTCCGGCCGCAGCGCGAGGTCCATCGCGGCGGGTCGGATCGGCGAAGGCAAGGCATCCGCCACTTCCGGCGGACCTGCCGGAACCGGCGCAGCCACGGGCGGCGCTACCACCACCGCAGGGCGGAGCGGCGCGGCCTTTTTCGCGGGTTTTCCGGACGCCTTCGCTCCGGGTGCCGGCTTGCGCGCCGACTGCGCCTGCACCGACGCACCGAGCAGCGCACACCCCACGGCAAGCACCCACGCCCCCCGGGCGACCCTGACGAATCGGCATGAATTCATGCCGCGCACTCTATGACCTACGACTTGTAGCGCAAACGCTTCTTGTGGCGGTTTTCCTTCATCCGCTTCCTGCGTTTGTGCTTGGCGATTTTTGCCTTCCGGCGCTTTTTGAGTGAACCCATTTGGTGATATGTCTTTTCGTTGAGGGGCGGCGAGAAAATCACGCTTACCCGTCCTCCGCAACCGTAATTTTGGAATGTGATGCACTTTCCCAAAAACCGGGGACATCCGGTGCCGAAGCCCCGCCCGCTCACGACCACCACGGCGACCCGGTCCGGATCGCTAACGCGGCTCAGTACACCACCTTGTTCAGCGGATACTCGATGATCCCCTCGGCACCGAGTTCCTTGAGCTTCGGGATGATCTCCCGGACGATCTTTTCGTCGATGATCGTTTCCACAGCGAGCCACCCTTCGGTCGCGAGTTGCCCGATCGTCGGATTGCGCAGCGCGGGCAGCGCCTCGAGCAAGGCCGGCAGCAACATCTCCGGCAGGTTCATTTTCAAACCCACCTTGTCCCGCGCGTTGAACGCTCCCAGCAGCAGCATGACCAGCGTGTCGATCTTCGCCTTTTTCCATGCGTCCCCCAGCGCCGCGTGGTTCGCAATGAGTTGCGGCGACGACTCCATGATCGTCTCCAGGATGCGCAGCTTGTTCGCCCGCAGCGACGATCCCGTCTCGGTCACGTCCACGATCGCGTCCACGAGGTCCGGCACTTTCACCTCCGTCGCGCCCCACGAAAACTCGATCTTCGCCGCCACGCCATGCTGCTCGAGAAAGCGCCGCGTCATTTCCACCGCCTCGGTCGCGATCACCTTCCCCTCCAGATCCCGCACCGACCGGATCGGCGAATCCTCCGGCACCGCAATCACCCACCGCGTCGGCACGCTGCTCGTCTTGGAAAAAGTCATCTCGCACAACCGCGCCACATCCGAACCGTTGTTCTCGATCCAATCCTTCCCCGTCAGCCCGCAATCGAGAAACCCGTGCTCCACATAGCGCGAAATTTCCTGCGCCCGCAGCAGCCGAATCACCAGCTCCGGGTCATCCACCGACGGCTTATACGAGCGGCTCGCCCCGGAAATATTGAATCCGGCTTTGGCGAAAAGAGCGAAGGTCGGCTCCTGCAGGCTGCCCGTGGGCAGGCCGACGCGAAGCACGGGTTTGGCGGTATCGTTCATAGGAAAAAGGGCCGCGAAACTAGGCGCGCCGCACTGACCGGGCGAGGGGAAAATGCGCGCCAACTCACCCGTTCACGGCCCCGCTGGCCGCGCCACCGTGCGCGGCTGGTCGCCGAAAAGCTCGCTCAGCACCGGCTCCATCGCCCAAGCCCAGGCCAGCGCACCCTCGGGCGACGGATGAAGCTTATCCGGCATCAGCTTCGGATCGAGCGTCCCGTTGGGCCGGAGAAAAACGTGGTTCACATCGAGAAAAAAACGCTCTTCCCGTCGGCGCGTTTCGCCAGATTCCACAGGATGTTCTCCGTCTGCCCGCCGCTGTAGCCCAGACAGATGGCATCAGCGCGGCGCGAAAAACTGCTCCCACACCGCC
>CAIQUL010000299.1 GCA_903874975.1 uncultured Chthoniobacter sp.
ACCGTCATCCTGAGCGGAGTTCCCGGCGGGCGCAGGCGGGCGGGAACGGAGTCGAAGGACCTCTAACTTTTCGCGGGCGGGAGAATGAAATGACGAATGACGAATTCGCCACCGCGCGCCGCGTCCTTCGTCATTCGCGCTTTGTCATTCCTTCGTCATTCCACATTCGTCATTCGTCATTCGTCATTTTCTCCCTCCCTCCAACCACCGCCTCCGCCCCCACCGGGAGTTAGAGGTCCTTCGACTGCGCTCCGCAAAGCCTCCGCTCCGCTCAGGATGACGGCGTTTCGTTCGCTCTGCACCGCTGCCCCGTCATTCCCCATTCGTCATCTCGTCACCGATCACCAATCACGCTTCACCATCACCCCACGACGGACGGACCACACGGCAGCGTCCGCCCCCCAAGCCGGTTGTTTTTCCGATTGTAGCGGAAGGAAGATGTCCGCCTGTCAGTTTGGTTTGTTTGCCGCTCCCGGCTCGATTTTCACCACGGCGCGGCGGTAGGCCCAGAGGTTCGGCGTGCCGTTGTCGCGCGCTTCGAGAATGACATGCACGGTCGCGGGCTTAGGCAGTGTTGGGACGACAAGTGACGTCGTCGCGCCCTGGTCGGCGGAGAGTTTCACGCTGGCGGGCAGGCGGCGCGTCCTGGGGTCCACCAGCGAACCGGCTTCTTCGTAAATCCACCAGCGGGTCTCGACCGCGTGGCCGTCAGGGTCGCCCGTGCCTTCGGCGGAGAGCGTCACGGTTTCACCGGCCTGCGCGGTGATCTCGACGACGTTCCTGGTCTTGTCACCGTTGAGCACGGCGACGGGATTGTGATTCGCCTTTTTGAAATCATCCGCCACGCACCAGTCCATGCGCGCGGCGAAGTCGTGTTGGAAATGCTCGCGCCAGCGCCAGACGGTGGCCATGTCGGTGCATTCGGTCTGGCCGTTGTCGGCGGTGACGGTGTCGCGGCTCTCCTGGTTGTTGGTCCAGATCGGGCGCGTCTCGCCATGCGGACGGTAGAGCGCATAACGTCCACCCCAGCCGCCAAAAGCCGGACGGACCGACCAGCCGAGACCATTCCCGATCAGGCCGAGGAAAGCGGGCGTGTCGCCTTCCATGATGTAAGCCACTTTCGGATACAACGCACCCAGCGGTCCGTGGTCCTTGATGACGTTTGCCTCCAGCCACGGATTCTCCACCAGCGCGAAGTGGTGGCGCGGCCCGTTGCGGTAGTGCCGGTCGCCGCTGATGCCAGTCCAAGTCGCGCGCCAGTATTCCTTCCAGTCGGGAGTGCTGGGGGAAACGATGTAAAACAGATCGGGAAACTCGCGCCGGAGCCAAGGGCCCGCGTCGTCCTGGTCGGAGATGGTGTAAACGCGCAGCTTCGCGACCAACTTCCGGAGATCATCGGGCGAGCGTTCCTTTCGCGCGTCCCAGAGCGCCTGCGCCAGCGTGTTCGCGCCGCCCCAGACACTGACCCACAAGGGCCGCGCATCCTCCCGGTCGGCGGCGGCGAGCACCTGCGTCGAGCCGGCCGTGGTTTTGCCCTCGCCGACAGCAGCCATGCCGTAACTCGTCTGGCCGGTGCAGGTCACAGCCAGCAGCGCCTCCTTTGTGGGAAAGGCGGGCGCGTGTTGCAGCAGATTCCCGCGCACCTGGCCGTAGGCATCCACCTGGCGGCGGATCAAATCTTCGCGCGTCTGGTTGCGCAGCCAGGTGGAGGTGGTGGCCACCAATCCTTCCACCTCATACTCGTTGGCATAGACGAGAAACCGGACCATGGATTCCTCGTCGTCCGGTTCGTTGGAAATGTCGGTGAGCACCAGGACGCGCTGTCTGTCGGAGGCAACCGCGCAGGTCAGGACGGCGAGGAGCGAGAGCAGGGCCAGTTTGAAGGGTGAGTTCATGTGGGTTCGGGATTTCCGTTGGTGCATCATGTCAATCGCCTCGTCCGGCAAATTCCGCCGCAATTTCTCGCCTCCTGCGAGCCTACTGCTGCAGCTTCTTCAGCGCCTGCGCGATCGCGGTGGCGTCGTGCAGGGCGTTCGCGGGAATCGGATGGTCGGCCGTGAAGACGCGGAGTTGCGCGGACTTTTCCAGCGTGACACGCGACTCGTCGATCTTGCCGTCGGCGGTTTGCACGGCGGCGAGATTGAGGCGGAGCTTGTCGGCGAAGAAGCGGTAAACCGCGGCGCGTTTCGACGGGCCGTAGTCGTGGCCCTCGTCGGGCAGGTGGACGTTGGCGACCTGCGCGGTCGCGCCGTGGTAGGCGTAGATTTTCTGGAGGAAGGGGAACTCGATCTCGGGGTTGTGCTTGGTCCAGTCCTTGCCGTTGGAGACGAGGAGCAGCGGGCGCGGCGCGGCGAGCGCGGCGATCATGGCGTTGTTGGCGAAGTGATCGGCGCTGCGGTGGATGGGCAGGCCGCTCTCGCACGCGCAGCCGCCGAAGAAATACGACGACACCATCACGACCGGCGCGCTCACGGTCACGCGCGGGTCGAGCGCGGTGAGGAGAAAGGTCTGGGTGCCGCCGCCGGACTCGCCGCTCACGCCCACGCGCGCCGGGTCCACGCCCTCAAGGCCGAGGAGAAAATCGAGCGCGCGCATCGCGTTCCACGTGTGCACCGTCACGGCGAGCGGGTTCTTGTGTGCGTCCTGGCCGAGGATCGCCATGGATTCGCCCGCGGCAAACATGTCGATGGACAGGACCACCGCGCCCATGCGCGCGAGGCTGGCGCAGCGGTTCTGCATGATCGGCGAGAAGCGCCCGTGGTTGTCGTAGTCCTCGGGCTTGTTGATGCGCCCGTAATGCCCGTGGGTCGAGAGCACCACCGCGTGCGGCGGCGGCGTGTCGAGCGGGCGGTAGAGATTACCTGTGACGAAATATCCGGGCACGGACTCGAAGGCGACGTTCTCGACGGAGTAGCCGGCGTAGGCGCGGCGCTGGCGGATGACGGCGTTGAGCGGCGTGCGCCTGGGCCACGGCGCGAGGTTTGCGCCCTCCTGGATGCGCGTGCGCAGATGCGCGGCGTAGGTGTCCCACGACGCGCGGTCGGGGAATTGTTTCAGCGCGGCGTCGAGCGTGGCCTGGCCCACCTCGGGCTTCAGGAAGTTGCCCTGCGTGAGAGCGGGGCCGGTGGCCGGCTTGGGCGGGACGGCTGACGGGAGCCACGGCACATCGGCGCGGGCGGCGGCAGCGAATGACACGGCGAAAGCGAGCAGGTGGAGGCAAGCAGGTGGCTTCATGGGAAATGGGAGATGAGATCGCGAGACAAAATCAACACGGCAGCGGCCCGGGGAAGCAATTCCCATGGCCGCTGCCTTTTCCCTCCAAACACCCAACTTCCGGATGTCCGCGGTGAAGGACCGGCCTCGTTTCGGTTTCAGCGCGCTCCGCTTTCCTCCGCGGTCAGCGACACGAAACGCCGCTGGAGCGCGCCGTCGGGCGCGGCCTGGCAAACCCACCAGCCTTTGAGCGGCGAGCCGTCGCGGTTGCCGCGGATGCGGGCGCAGCAGCGGTTGACGATGAGTTCGGCGCGGTCGAGGCGCTGTTCGTTCAGGCCATGCCAGTGGCCGCTGAAGGTGGCGCGGAGGTTCAGTTTGCGCAGCCGGGCGAGCAGGTCGTCGGCATTGAGCGGGCGCATGGCGACGCCGGCACCGAGCGGAAAGTGCGTGAAGGCGACGGTCGGCAAGGCGGCGTCGAGTTTCGGCAGCGCGGTGTCGAGCCAGGCGAGGGTGGCGTCGGAGATTTTCGTGCCGTCGAAGTCCGTGCCCTGCGTGCTGTCGAGCCCGATGAACTGCCAGCCGCGGTGCTGAAAGGTGTAGTTCAGTTTACCGGGAAAGGCGGCGTCGTAGGCGGAGCGATCCTCGTGGGCGAGGTAGTCGTGGTTGCCCGGCACGGCGTGCAGCGGGACGCCGAGGCCGCCGAAGATTTC
>CAIQUL010000300.1 GCA_903874975.1 uncultured Chthoniobacter sp.
CGGGAAAGTGTTGCTCGGGGTCGCGACCACCGGGATTGAGAACGGCCAAGGACATGAAGGTGCCGGAGTTCACCGGAAAATTCGCGCCGCGGCAACGAATCGCGGGGGAAATTCGAAATCCGAATATCGAAATCCGAAACAAATCTGAAAAGCGTGAAGGCGGTAAAGAGGAGGAGGGTGCGCCGCCTGCCGTTTTCTGACCTTCAATTCCTTCGATCTTGTTTCGGATTTCGGATTTTCGATCCCTACACCGCCGCCATCGTCACCAGCCGCCGGACCAAATCCTCCCACGTCACCACGCCGAGTTGCTGGCCTTGCGCATTGCTCACCACGGCGACAGTGATGCGGGCGGCGCGGAGTTTGCGGAGGACGCTGTAGGCGGGTTCGTTCTCGGCGACTTTCACGATGCGGCGCTGGAAGGACTCGAGACCTCCGCGTTTCCGCCCGTCCATCGCCACGTCGAAGACCTGCACCAGCCCGGTGATTTCGCCGCTGGCGGCGACCACCGGCCAGCGTTCCAGGCCGGTCGCGCGGCTGGCGTCGAGCAGGTCGGCGAGGTCGGCATCCGCGGCGATGGTGCGGACCTCGGCCAGCGGCAGCATCACGTCTTTGGCCCTCACGGCGCGAAAATCCACGACGTTGTGAATCATCTGCCGCTCCTCTTTGCCGAGCGCGCCGGTGCGCTCGCTCTCGATGGTCAGGTATTTGAAATCCTCGCGCGCGACGAAGAGCTTCCGCTCGGGAGCCGGGCGCTTTTTGAAAAGCAATCCCGACACCGCGGAGCCCACGGTATGGAGCGGCGAGAGCAGCAGATCGGCGAGGCGCAGCGGGCCGGTGAGCGCGGCGAGCGCGCGGTAGGGGAAGCGGCGGAAGAGCGACTTCGGCAGCAGCTCCAGCCCGAGCAGATAGACCGGCAGAAACGCCACCAGCACCAGCGGATAGCCGCGTCCGCCGAAGCGCGCGACGAACTCCTGCGTGGTCAGCGTGATCGCGAAAATGTTCATCAGATTTGTGACCATCAGCACGGTCACAAGCAGCCGCTCGGGTTGCTCGAGCAGGCGGTTCAGCCGCAGCGCGGCGCGGTCGCGCAGCTTCACGCGGTGCTTCAGCCGCACGCGGTTGACCGACAAAATCCCCGCCTCAATGCCGGAGAAAATGAACGAAACCAGCAGGCAGAGCGCGACGGCGAGCCACGTCATGGTTCCTCCTCCTCCCCGAGCAGCGGAGCCTCCGATTGCACGACGAACACTTCCTCCACGCGCTTCCGCGAGGTGCGCCGCACGGTCATGGTGAGCCCGTCGATTTTCACCTCCGCGCCCGGTTTCGGCAGACCGCCGAGCCGGTTGAAAATCAGCCCACCGACGGTGTCGATGCCTTCCTCCACGAGTTGCACGCTGAGCAGTTCGTTGAGGTCGTCGAGCCGCGCGCTGCCGTTCACGATCAGCCCGCCGGCCACGCTCTCGATGTAGAGCCCGTGCTCCGCGAGCGGCACGGCGTCGCTGATGATTTCCTCGATGAGGTCCGCCAGCGTGACGATGCCCTCGGTGCCGCCGTGCTCGTCCACCACGATGGCGAGCCCTTGCGGATGCTTGAGAAAGCTGCGCAGCAGATCGATCGCCTTCATCGTCTCCGGCACGAAGGACGGCGCGATGAGTTGCTCGGTGTAGGGCGTGTCGGAGTTGAGCAGGAACGCGCGCACGTCGAGCACGCCTTCGATGTCGTCGGGCGTCTCGCCATAGACGGGCACGCGGCGGTAGCGCTTGGCGCGCAGGCGCGGGATCAGCTCGTCGTGCGTGAGGTCGTCCGGCACGGCGAAGGCGTCCACGCGCGGGATCATGCAATCCTTCGCGGTCTTGTCTCCGAGCTTGATGATCTCCTGGATCATTTCGCTCTCCGTCTCGTGCAGCGCGCCCTCCTCGGCGCTGAGTTCGACCAGCGTTTCGAGTTCGTCTTCGCTGAGAAAGTGTCCGGTTTTTAGCGAGGCCGGCGTGACCACATCGGCGATCTTTTCACTCACCCGCTGGAGCACGCGGGCGAGCGGATCGAAGACCGGCGTGAGCACCCGCAGCACGCGCACGCCGAGGCGCGCGAAGCGGTAGGGGTCGGCGAGCGCGGCGAGTTTCGGCACGAGGTCGCAGACGAAAACGATGAACGCGAAAATGGGCAGCGCCTCCGCCCAGAAGGGCACGTCCGGCCCTTCCAGAACGCGTAGTAAATAGAGGCTGAGCACGATCAGCGGCAGGTTGACCAGCGCGTCGGCGAGGAGGATGACGCTGAGCAGCCGGCGGGGATTTTCCATGAGCCGCGCGAGGGCCGCCGCGAAGTCCGAGCGGCGCGTCTTCAGCCGCTCGATGTGGTAGGGCTGGAGCGAAAACAGCGCCGTCTCGATGGCCGAAAACACCGCCGAGCAAACCGCCAGCGCGACGAGGATGCCGACCATGAGGGGGAACGCGCCGGCAGGCATTTACGGCGTGCCCGCGGCGGGCACCTCAAAAACCAATCGCTTCTTGTCACGCTCCATGCCGGGCAGAATAGTTTTCCACCTTCCCGCCGCGCGATGAAAAAAAGCGACCGCATCTCCGCCCTCGTCGGCCAGCTCCCCGCCGGCGACGCGTTCGACCCGCACTACACGGGCTACTTCGCGTGCTTCAACGCGGGCCGCTACTACGAGGCGCACGATGTCCTCGAACACCTCTGGCTCGAGTGCCGCGACGGCAACGCGCTCTTTTACAAGGGGCTGATCCAGATCGCCGGCGCGTTTGTCCACCTGCAAAAGCAACATCTCCACCCGCACCACCCAAAGCACGGCCGCCGTCTGCGCCCGGCGGTGCGACTTTTCCGCCTCGGCGCGGAAAACCTCGCGGCTTTCGCCCCGCGTCACCAGCACCTCGATGTCGCCGCGCTCCGCCTCCGCTGCGAGAGGCTCGCCGCGGAGATCATATCCGCCGACTACGCTCTCAATCCCTGGCACCCGGCGCACCTACCGCAATTGGAGTTGCTGGGCTGAATTGGGGCGGAGGATTTTCCTCTGCATATCTGCAGGGTCCCCACTTCCCGGGCACATCCCGAGTTCATCAGTGGCCGGAGTCCCGAGGTCCGCATGAACACGTTCAACGGCGTGCCCGAAGCCGTCTGGAACTTCCACCTCGGCGGCTCCCAAGTCTGCGGGAAACAGCTCAAAGACGGCAACGGCCGGGAACTCACCAAGAACGACCTCATGGGCACCTCAAGCACCCTCTGACCGAGTCCACCCCAGCCCGGCGATGTTCTCCCCCAAGCCGCAGAACTTCCCCGACCGCATCACCCGCACGTCGGACTCGAAGGCGATCATGCCGTAGCGGGGAAAGAGTTCACCTTCCAGGCGCGCCGACTTCGCGGAGCAGCTTCTTCACCCCTGGCTCGCCGCAGAGCGATCCGACGATGAGTGCGCAGAAGTGTAGGAAGAACCATCGAGGAATTTTCCCGCCCGAATAATCAGCGGACTCCCTCGCAACCGTTTTCTCCAGTTTTGCCGAAACGTGCTCGGATCGGCAGGAAGCGGACATGGCCAGTAAGACGACGCAGACGAAAGATCGTTCCGCCGGCCTGTTCATCGTCGATAACAGCGACTCGGATTGGAAGGTGCGCTCCTACCTTCGGGAATGGTGTGAACTCTCCAAGGCCATCGACATCGCCACGGGCTATTTCGAGATCGGCTCGCTGCTTGCGCTGGATGAAAAGTGGCAAGCCGTCGATCACTTCCGCATTTTGATGGGCGATGAAGTTTCGATGCGAACGAAGCGCGCGTTCGCCGAGGGCTTGAAAAAAATCGCGCCGCGGCTCGATGGAAATCTCGAAGCGGAGAAAGCGAAGGACGCTTTCCTCGCCGGGGTGCCCGCCAGCGTCGCCGCGATTCGCGCGGGCAAGATCGAGTGCCGTGTCTATCGCCCGGACAAGTTCCACGCGAAGGCTGACATCACCCACGCGCGCTCCGCGGTCGTTGGCTCGTCGGCCCTCAGCCCGCCACCGAAAAACTCCGGCGCGAATACCTCCGCCTCGTCCGCGATCACCCCGACCTCGCCGCCACGCTCGACAAGCTGCCGCTCAAATTCTTCACCGGCAAAGCGCACCCCCCGCCGGCGCGAAGGCCTCTTCTGCTGCTTCCGCATCCCGCGCCCCGACCCGAATCTCGCCACCACCGAAACCGGCGAAATCGGCTTGAAGGACGAGGAGGCCGTGAAGGTGAAGACCATCCACCAGTTGCGCCCGCTCCATCAGGCCCAGCCGTGGGGCATCTTCTTCGTCGAGTTTGGAAAAACGCGGCTGCCCATCGTCGAGCGCGGCCACCACGAAGACCTCCTCGCCCTCGCCGGCGCGGAGCGACTTCGGAGGCTCCTTTCTAGCGCCGACGCAAGGAAGCGGAGCTTCCAAGACAAGCGCGTTACTAAGCAGGAGCTTAGGAACGAGGAGAAACCCCTCCATTCACACCACGCAGCCGACAGACGCGGCGAATCGCTCCAAGTTGACGGTCGTCCCAAATGACACTATCCATAGTTTCAAATGAAAAAGATCGCGACAAAACCTCACGCCAGGCAGTTCTCCGGGATGAAAATCGTCCAAGCCAAAAGCGGCCCCTTGGCGGGGAACAAAGATCAAACCGGGGTAGTCGCGTTTTGCGTTCACGGCAAGACCGGCTCGGTCGCGGGCAAAGGTGTTTCCCCGAAGTTTGCTCCGTTTAATCTGGTCCAGATCATCCATGACGGGCTGCCGGTTCAGGAGCTGTATGACTTGCAGGCCAGTCTCGACGTGCCGATGGAGCAGCTCTTCCCCATGCTCGGCATCTCCAAGACCACTCATCATCGCCGGAAAGCGAGCGGCAAGCTGGATGCGGGTGAGTCGGATCGCGTCGTGCGCTTCGCCCGGCTCATGGGCAAGGCCGTCGAAGTCATGGAGTCCGAGGAAAACGCCCGCCGCTGGCTGACTTCGCCGCAAGTCGGCTTGGGCGGTGCAGTGCCCCTGGCGTTCGCCAAGACCGAAGTGGGCGCGCGCGAAGTCGAGGACTTGCTCGGTCGCATAGAATACGGGGTTTATTCCTGATGCTGGAAGCGTGGCGGATCATCAAGGAGAAGCATGCCGCCACGGCGTTTTCCGGTGAAGGCGCGGCCAAGACCGGGGGCCGATGGAACTCGCGGGGAGTGGCAGTCATTTACACGAGCAGCACCAAATCCCTGGCCGCACTGGAAAGCCTGGTTCCCCTGAACCCGCCGGTCCTTTTCAAATACGTCGCCATTCGTATCGAGTTCGACGACGCGCTCCTCGAAATCATGCCGGCCAGGAACCTTCCCGCGGACTGGCGGGCGGAACCGCCGCCGCCGTCCAGCAAGGCGGTGGGCGACGGCTGGGTTCGGGCAGCGCGCTCGGCGGTGCTCGCGTTGCCGAGCGTCCTCATTTCGGGCGAACCCAACTACCTACTCAACCCGGCGCATCCTGACTTCAAAAAAATCTCCATCGGCAAGCCGGAACCGTTTGCCTTTGATCCGCGACTGCTCGCGTGAAACCGCACGACCGCCGCGCCTCCAAGTGTGGAAAACCCACGACCCAATCCCGACTGTGCCACGCTGACTTGGAACGAGAAAACACTGGAAACCGGTCGATGACAACGAGCGAGATTCTAGCAACGACCCCATTCACGCCCCCGCGGACGACTGGGGCCGCGAGTGAAGCCAGCTTCCTGCTGGCGCTGCGCGAACATCCTGCTAAACAATCTCCCTCGCATGGGCTTCTACTACCGCAAATCCGTCAGGCTCGGCCCGTTCCGCGTGAACCTGAGCAAAAGCGGCGTGGGCTACTCCGTCGGCGGCTCTGGCTTTCGCACCGGCGTTTCAGGCTCTGGCCGGCGCTACAGCACTTTCAGCCTGCCAGGCACCGGCGTTGGCTATCGCACCACTGGAAGCAAAGGCTGCCTGCTGCTTTTACTCGCGCCGCTCGTTCTCGCTCCTGCCGTGCTCTGGGTCACCCACTTTCTCTCTTCATGAACATCATCTGGAAACGCACGCTCCGCACTTCGTCCTCCGAACGCTTTCTCGCGCAGCGAGACGGCAAGGATGTCGCTGCGGTGGACATTCACTATCTGACCAACGGCCACGTCTCCGGCACGGCGATCCTTCTGCGCGAGGCGGGGTGGAAGCAGGAGGACGTGTCCGGCCTGCTTAGTTCTCTCGACGATCATTTCCTGCCGGACGTGGACCTCGCGCAGGGAAATCTCACCTACACGGTGGTCATCGGTGACATCATGGGGAACTTCGAAGCGACGGTGGAGAGCCCCTGAAAGCGGATTGCTGCTCCGCACACCGCTCCTAAAAATCCCACGCCTCCCGGAAGCCGATGAACTTCGGGAACCGCGGCGCATCCTTCGCCCCGCTTGGTTGGAGGGCGGAGGGGGTCGGTTCTTGAATCTCGCTCTCGGATCGTGCAGACCGCCGAATTGCGTGCCGCGTGCTGGCGCTGGGGTCCGCCATTTTCTCCCGGAGAAAAACCGTCGACTGGAAGGTTGCCCACCCGGGAGATGCTGGAGGTCGCTGGCTGGACGAGCGCCGCAGAATGATCGCCAACTCGAAAGCCCTCTTCCAGCAACTCGACGATGAAGAGGGTGAATCCGCCGGCGAGCAGTGGTGGCGCGATTAGCTAACAGCGCCCCTCTTGGGCGGCCTTTACGAGATCAAGGCGCGCAAACTCGAATGTCGAAACGCCTCGCGCAGACCTTGCCGGTCGGTGGGAGACAGCGGAGAAGAGCCTGCCGGAGCGACTGCTTCTGTTGCGTCGATGAAGGAGCGGAGAGCCGCGAAAATGACTTCCGGCGGCTGCGCCGCGGGTAACTCCACATCAAGGATACTCGTTCCAAAGTCGGAGGTTTCCGTGAGTTCTTCGATCCAACGCATGATGGTATCCACCGGAGCACCGGGGAAACGTTGGGCGACCAGACTCAGGATCGCGGGACGGGTGGGCACATTGAGCAGGAGCGCGAGGAAGAACCGGTGCTCGGCGTCGGTGATGGATCGCCGTAACTCCGCCAGTCCGTCCCGGCGGATGATTTCCTCCAGGGTTGGGGCGACGAACTCCGCGAGGCGGCCATGCTTCTGCTGGAAGATTTGCAGACTCTCCTCCCAAGCTCCGATGCTCCGGAGATACCCCACGCCGTTTTGCAAAATGAAAAAACCGCGCTCGAAATCCAGCTCGCGGAGCATCTCAGCGACCAGGGTCGGATAAGTCGGATCGTCGGTTTTCTCGAGCACGTCGAGGAGCTGTTTGCGCCGGGTGGTCAAAGCGTCGTTGGCGAAAGGGTCCACGGCGAAGTGCGGCGGGAGATAGGTGAATTGCGGGCCGGTGCCGGGGTCGGAATGGGTGCGGACGACGACGCTGATGGAAGGGGTATCCAGATGAAACAGCGCGTGAATCTGGCTGCTCCCCGAGATGATCGGCACGGTGCTTCCAGTCGCCAGAAGCTGGGTCTCCGTCATCTGCAACTGGCCGACCCGAAGATGGGCCGAGATCGGCTCCGGTTGCGCAAACTCGAAGCGCGAGTGGATGCTCGATCCCGCGAGGACGTGGAAAGCCCCGGAGAATTTGTGCTGATGAATATCCGTGGTGCCGTCCAACCAGAAAAGGATCTGGATGTAGAACCGCGGGTCGTCATAGACCACGAGTTCGGGCTCACCGAAGCCGGACTGGGTCTGAAAAGGCTGCCGGTCTTCGAGCAAAAAATCCCGGATGAGGGTGGGGACATGCACATGCGTTGCGGGCGGCCGATCTTCGAGCACCTCTCGCGCGATGTCGGGAAAGAGGCCCTGCGAGAAGTTCACTTCTTTCCACCGCGCCAAAACCTTTTGCCCGAGTTCGGTGAAAAATGGATCCATGACTCTATTTGCGGAGAACACCCGATCCCCGGCAAGACGCAATCCCTCCCTCCGGATTCAGCCGGCGCGACCGTTTGGCGGGAAAGTGACAATGGAGTGGAGGCTCCTGAACCTGAGCCATCGCAGGCCGGAATCTTCCTTGCATCGCTACGGAAACCGCCGAAACTCCGCGTCCCTCCGCCCGGCAAACTTGGCCGCGCGGAGCGCTTCTCCGAAAGCATCACCAACCCGTCCGGGTGAACCCCGGACAGTTCCACCAACCCGCAGTTCCGGTCGCCCGGAGCAGACCGTCGTCCCCATTGACTTATGGCAGTTGAAGAAATCATCGAAACCGAAGGACCATCACCGCCGTGCTCGCCGGCACGATGTTTCGCGTCGCCCTCGCGAACAAGCACGAGGTGCTCGCCCATATTTCCGGCAAAATGCGCAAGCGTTTCATCCGGCTCACCCTCGGCGACCGGGTGAAGATCGAGATGTCGTCCTACGACCTGAACAAGGCGCGCATCGTTTACCGGCTCGGCTAGCGGCGGCGGCCACGCCGCGTCGCTGTGCAATCCCCCTCCTTCAAACTTTCATCCTCACTCCGTCTATGAAAACCACCCTCCTCCTCACCGCCCTCCTCGCCTCCATCGCCTGCGCCAACGATCTCGGCTACACCGACACGCCGATCATCCCCGGCACGAAATGGCACGTTCACGACAGCGGCCGTCCGCAGCCCACAGTCATCACCCCCGGCGCCCCCTCCACGCAGGAAAAAGTGGGCACGGCCCCGAGTGATGCAGTTGCGCTTTTCGGCGGCGCGGATTTGTCCAAATGGAAATCTGGCAATGCCGAGGCCAAGTGGAAAATCGAGAACGGGGAAATGGTGGTGAGCGGCGGCGGCGACCTCCAGACGAAGGATGAGTTCGGCCCGGATTTTCAACTCCACCTCGAATGGACCGCACCGGTTCCGGCCAAGGGCAAGGGCCAGGGCCGCGGCAATAGCGGCGTGTTTCTTTTCGGTCGTTACGAAATCCAAATCCTCGACAACTTCGAAAACCAGACTTACCCCGACGGTCAGGCCACCGCGATCTACGGATACATGCCGCCTCAGGTGAATGCGTCGCGCAAGCCCGGCGAGTGGCAGACCTACGACATCCTGTTCGAAGCCCCGCGCTTCAAGGAAGGCAAGCTGGAGAAACCCGCGGTGGTGACCGTGCTGCACAACGGCATCGTCACGCAAAATCGCACCGTCCTCATCGGCGGCACACCGCACAAGGCGGTGGGCACCTATCAGGCGCACGGAGAAAAGGGGCCGATCCGCCTGCAGGATCACGGCAATCCCATCCGCTTCCGCAACATCTGGATTCGGGAAATGAAAATGCCGTCCCCGGAAGATGTCGGCTCCGGGCCGGTGCTCGGAAAGTGACGGACTGAAATCAGCCAATCGTCCGAAAGGGGCGATCCGCGCGCGGATCGCCCTTTTTCTTTTGCCGAGGAGTTCTTCTCCCGTGACGAACCATGCGGGCTGTGCCAGATACGCGCATGCCTCCCGCCACCCTCGCTCGCCGGGCGTTCACGCTCATCGAACTCCTCGTCGTCATCGCCATCATCGCCGTCCTCGCGGGTCTGCTCATGCCCGTTTTCCATAAGGCCCGGCTGAACTCCTACCGCACGGTCACGACCTCGAATCTTAAGCAGGTGGCCGCGGCCATCCTGTCCTACGCCGGCGAGCACGACGGCGAATTGCCCGGCCCACTGACCCTCGGACAAGGCCCCGACTATGCCCAGACGCCCGCCGATTCCCTGGGCTTTTTTCTTTGGAAATACCTCGACGCTCCCGAGCCGACGAGCGCGGTCCAGCAAGCCAAACTGCTCAGCAACCCGGCCTACGAGCGCGCCCGCCTGAAGCCCGACGCGCCCGCCTACGCCATCCACGTGAGCCTGCAGGACGCCGACGGGGGCGAGCTTCAGCCGTGGGGGTCGATGCGCACGGTGGCCGTCGCGGGGATGAGGCAAAAGCAGAGCGACGGCTCGCTTTGGGACAGCCCGCGGATCTGGGCCATGGTGGATCTCGATCAAAAGAACGTGGCGCGGGTCACCAATGCGACACCTGCCTGGCTGGGCAGCCTGCCGAAGACTCCGGCGCACGGGGAGGTGCGGATGACGCTCTTTTTCGACTGGCATGTGGAGCCGGTGAAAGTGACCGACCCGTAGTCTTCCCGTCGGTGGAGCGCGTCCATCCACCGCCAAAGTCCTTTTCCTTTCGCGGCATTTCGTGTCTTTCGTGGCCTGCCATGAAAACTCCATTCGCTTTTGCGCTCGCCCTTTCGCTCCTCCTCGCGCCGCTGCACGCGCACGACGCCACCGCCGAGATGGCCGACGCCGCGAAGAACTTCCTCGGCGCACTGACCGCGGAACAAAAGGCGAAGGCGACCTTTCCTTTCGCCGGGGCGGAGCGCACGAACTGGCATTTCATCCCGCGGGAAAGAAAGGGACTGGTGATCAAGGAAATGACGCACGAGCAGCGCCTGCTCGCGCACGCGCTGCTGGCCACCGGGCTGAGCCATCGCGGCTACGCCAAGGCGGTTTCGATCATGAGTCTGGAGGCGGTGCTCGCGGAGTTGGAGAAAGGGCGGGCCGGCGGGGCGGTGCGCGACCCGGAGCTGTATTTCGTGTCCGTCTTCGGCACGCCCGGCGGCAAAGAACCGTGGGGCTGGCGCGTGGAGGGGCATCATCTCTCGCTGAATTTCACCACCGCCGGTGACGCCGCGCCTGCACTGACGCCGTCCTTTTTCGGCACGAACCCCGGCGAGATCCGCACCGGCCCACGCACCGGCACGCGCGTGCTCGCCGCCGAGGAGGAACTGGGCCGCACGCTGGTCAAGTCGCTGACCGAGGAGCAGCGCCAGACGGCGGTGATTCTCGCCGCAGCGCCCAAGGACATCCTCAACGTGCCGGGCCGCAACGCCACCAAACCGGAAGGACTCGCGCAGGGCAAACTGACGGCCGAGCAAACCGCGCTGCTCGTGAAGCTGATCCGGGAATACCTCTTCCGCCACCGCCCCGACGTCGCCGCGGAGGAGTGGGCAAAAATCGAAAAGGCCGGACTGGAGAAACTGCACTTCGCGTGGGCCGGCGGCCTCGAGCGCGGCCAGCCGCACTACTACCGCGTGCAGGGCGGGGCGTTCGTCCTCGAATACGACAACACCCAAAACGAAGCCAACCACGTCCACAGCCTCTGGCGCGACTTCGACCGCGACTTCGGTGCCGACCTCCTCGGCGAGCACTACAAGGCCGCGCACCCGGCCAAGCCGTAACGGGGAACGCGGCGCGCGTCATTCATCATGCGGATGACTTGGTTTTGAAAACGGCGTGAATGGAAGGCTCGCCCGTGCCGCGAGGCGGCGCGAGGCAGCTCGCGAGGAAGCGGATGCACTCGCCCCGGGCCTCGCGAAAAAATTCGCGTCGCTGCGCACCCAGAGCGCAAAGCGCGGCGCTATGGTCCATCCACGCCACCCGCAAAGCAGCCAGGAAGAGCATCTGAAACTGGGCCACCCACAGTGCCTGCTCGATTGGGAGCCGCGCGCCCTGGTCCGCCTCAAAACGCTCGGCATGAAGCGCGACGTGTTGCGCTTCGTTGCGGAGCACGATCTCGCAGACTTCCTTCAGCACGGGATCGGGCGTGAAGCGCCCGACGAGCCGGTAGTAGGCCGTGCCGATGAGTTCCACTATGACGAGCACCTGGATTTCAAACCCGACACCGAGCGCGTGACGGACGCTGCGAAAAAGCGAGTGCGTCCAGTGCCTGGACACGAGCCGTCCGCGGCAGCACTCGACGAGTTTTTGCAACAGCCGTGCGTGCTCCTGCTCCTCCTGAATGAAGAGCGCGAGCGCCGCACATCATCGGCGTGCGTCCGCTGCGCCTGCCGCAGGAGATACGTCCCCTCGCCGCTCTCGCCGAGCTGGAAGTGGGAGAGGGAGCGGGCCAGTTCGCGCAGCGCCGCGGTGTCTGGCGGCGGCGGAAGTTCCCAGTGCGGCTCGGGCCGGTTGAGGCGGTTCTGTTGATAGTAATGAAGCCAAGCGCTGGAGTTCATGGGATTAGGCGGTTTTGGAAAGGAGGCTAACGCCTTGGCCAAGCAGCTTGGGCTTCAGCCCTAAGTCCCGTTCTTTGGACTGAAGCCCAAGCTCCATTCTCCCCCGCCCGCTTACTTCGCGAGGTCGTAGCAGAGGAGGTGATCTTCGTCGCGGAGATAGAGGAGTTTGTTCGCGAGGATCGGGGCAGCCCAGCAGGGGTAGCGGAGTTGCGGGACTTGCCAGCGGCCGAGTTCCTCGACTCGGGCGGGGTTCGGTTTGAAGAGTCCGAGCAGGCCGGCCTCCCCGAGCACGATGAGTTTTCCATCGGCGAGGATGGCGGAGCCGCGGCCGAAGACGTTGGGCGGTTTTTCGCCGGCTTCGAGTTTGGCGTGGCCGCCGTTGGGCCAGGCTTCGTCGCGGTCCCATTTCACGTCGCCGGTCGCGAGGTCCACGCAGCGGAAGCGGGCGTCGGGTTCGTTGCGGCCGGTGAAGGCGTAGAGCAGCCCGTCGAGCAGGACGGGGCGGGTCCAGTGGACTTCGAGCTGGAGTCCGCGCCAGACTTCCTCGACCGCTTTCCCGCCACGCTGCACGCGCAGGCAGACGGCACCGGTTTTGTAGTAGCAGTTCGAGAGCAGGATGAGGTCGCCCTGCACGACGGGTGTCATGGCGGTGACGGTGGAATCCTGCCGGGCGCGGAACCAAAAAGAGAAATTGGCGTCGCCGGTTTTCGGGTCGAGCGAGACGAGCCCCTGCCGGGTGCAGACGAGGATGTGCCGCTGCCCGTGGATGGTCGCCGCAACGGGCGTGCAGTAGCTGGCCTGCTTTTCAAAGCGCGGGTCGGAGCGATTCCACGTCACCGTGCGGCTGCCGGGCCACGCGGTCATGGGCACGCCGTTCCAGGTTTTCTCGCCGACGTTTTGCCACACGGTTTTGCCCGTCGCGGCGTCGAAGGCGACGACCCCCGAGTTGAGCTGCGCGCCGACTTGCACGATGAGCAGGCCGTCTTCGAGAAGGGGCGAGCTACCCGCGCCGAAGAAGGCCTCGGGCACTTCGAAATCCTTGGCCGTGTCGCGCTGCCAGACCTTTTTTCCAGTGACCAGGTCGAGGCACAGCAGCACGCCTTCCGCGCCAAAGGTGTAGCAGTGGTCGGCGGTGAGGAGCGGGGTGCAGCGCGGGCCGTTGTTGTAGCCAAAGGGGTCGCGGTAGTCGGAGGGATACGCGTATTTCCAATAGGTCTGGCCGGACTTCGGGTCGCACGCCTCGACGATCTCCTCGCGCCCGACGCGGTGATGGACCACGAGCTTTCCGCCCCGCACGCTCGGCGCGCTGTAGCCTTTGCCGACGGCTTTTTCCCAAACCAGCCGCGGGCCGGAGAGCGTGAGCGTGTCAATCAGCCCACGCTCGGCGGAGACTTGATCGCGGTTCGGCCCCATGAATTCCGGCCAGTCGTCGGCGCGGGCGGCAAGAGCGGAGGCGGCGAGGAGGATGAGAAATGGGAGGCGCGGCACGCGCGCACGATGCCGCAGGGCCGGGGCAGTTCAAGCTCGACATGCACCCCTTCGCAGCGCAATGGAGCAAGGCAACCAACACCCATCACCATGAAAAAGTACCTCGCAGAATTCATCGGCACTTTTTGGCTCGTTCTCGGAGGCTGCGGCAGCGCGGTCCTCGCGGCGGGCTTTCCGGAACTCGGCATCGGCTTCGTCGGCGTGTCGCTGGCCTTTGGCCTGACCGTTCTCACGATGGCTTACGGCCTCGGCCACATCTCGGGCTGCCATCTCAATCCGGCCGTCTCGATCGGGCTCTGGGTCGGCGGACGCTTTCCCGCGGGCAAGCTCGCGCCCTACATCATCGCGCAAGTGCTCGGCGGCATCGCCGGGGCGGGCGTGCTTTATCTCATCGCCAGCGGCCAAGCGGGCTTTGATCTGGCCGGGGGCTTTGCCTCGAATGGCTACGGCGATCATTCGCCGGGCAAATACTCGATGGTCGCGGCGCTCGTGACCGAGATCGTGATGACGATGATGTTCCTCTTCATCATCCTCGGCGCCACGGACAAACGTGCGCCGCAGGGATTCGCTCCGCTGGCGATTGGTCTCGGGCTAACCTTGATCCACCTGATCAGCATCCCGGTCACGAACACCTCCGTGAATCCCGCGCGCAGCACCGGCGTCGCGCTGTTCGCCGGCGGATGGGCGACCTCGCAGTTGTGGCTGTTCTGGGTTGCGCCGATCATCGGGGCAGTCCTCGGAGCGGTTATTTACCGCTTCGTTTCCAGCGACGAAGAAGCGGCCGCCTGATTCCGCCGCGCTCGATTTCCAGCCCGGGATTTTCCCGATCGAGCGAACCAACTTCAGCAACCCGCCCGCCGCCCGCCGCCCGGCCGGCGTTGCTGGGCCAGAGGGCGACGATTTTGCGGGCGGCTCAGCAGTTGACCACCAGCGCAATCGTGCCGAACAATCACCACCCGCATTCAGAATTCAATTCAACCAACCAAACAGAAAACTCCCATGTCAACCGAAGCAAAATGTCCCTTCAACCACGGTGCCGGAAGTGGAACAACCAACCGTGACTGGTGGCCGAATCAGTTGAAGGTCGAACTCCTGCATCAACACTCCGCAAAGTCCGATCCCATGGGCGGGGACTTCGATTACGCGCAGGAGTTTAAGAGCCTGGATTTGGCGGCGGTGAAAAAGGATCTCGCGGCGCTGATGACCGATTCGCAGGACTGGTGGCCGGCGGACTTCGGGCACTACGGCCCCCTTTTCATCCGCATGGCGTGGCACAGCGCCGGCACCTACCGCACGGGCGATGGACGCGGCGGCGGCGGGCGCGGTCAGCAGCGGTTTGCGCCGCTCAATAGCTGGCCGGACAATGTGAGCCTCGACAAGGCGCGGCGGCTCCTTTGGCCGATCAAGCAGAAGTATGGCCGGAAGATTTCCTGGGCCGATCTGATGATTCTCACGGGGAACGTCGCGCTCGAGACGATGGGGTTCAAGACGTTCGGTTTCGGAGGCGGTCGCGTGGATACCTGGGAGCCGGATCACGATGTCTATTGGGGCAGGGAAACCACGTGGCTGGGAGGCGACAAGCGCTACGCTCAGGGTTCCGAGGGCGTCGAGAAGGCGGGCGCGGTGCTCGTGTCGGACGACACGGCGGATGGAAAAATGCACGGGCGCAACCTGGAAAATCCGCTGGCCGCGGTGCAAATGGGCCTGATCTACGTCAACCCCGAGGGACCGGACGGCAACCCCGATCCGATCGCTGCGGCGCGCGACATCCGTGAAACTTTCGCCCGCATGGCGATGGACGACGAGGAGACGGTGGCGCTGATCGCTGGCGGCCACACCTTTGGCAAGACCCACGGTGCCGGCCCGGCGTCCCATGTGGGGCCTGATCCGGAGGCGGCCGGCCTCGATGAGCAGGGGCTGGGCTGGACGAGCAGCTTCGGCACAGGCAAGGGCGGCGACGCCATTACCAGCGGACTGGAAGTCACGTGGTCCTCGACGCCGACCAAGTGGAGCAACAACTTTTTCTGGAACCTGTTCAGCTTCGAATGGGAACTCACAAAGAGCCCCGCCGGTGCGCAGCAGTGGACCCCGAAGAATGGTGCCGGTGCCGGCACGGTGCCGCATGCGCACGACCCGTCCAAGCGGATCGCGCCCTCCATGCTGACCACCGACCTCGCGCTGCGATTCGACCCGGCTTACGAGAAGATCTCGCGGCGCTTCCTGGAGAATCCCGATCAGTTCGCCGACGCTTTTGCCCGGGCGTGGTTCAAGCTCACGCACCGCGACATGGGGCCGCGCGGACGCTACCTCGGGCCGGACGTTCCCGCGGAAGAACTCATCTGGCAGGACCCGATTCCCACAGCGAATCACCCCCTGATCGATGCGCAGGACATCGCGTCTTTGAAGAGCAAAATCCTGGCTTCCGGACTGTCCGTCTCGGAACTGGTTTCCACCGCTTGGGCATCGGCGTCCACTTTCCGCGGCTCCGACAAGCGCGGCGGCGCGAATGGTGCCCGGATTCGTCTCGCCCCGCAGAAATTCTGGGCCGTCAATCAGCCCGCCCAACTCGGCAAGGTGCTCGACGCGCTCGAAGGAATTCAGAGTGCGTTCAATGGCGCGGCCTCCGGCGGCAAGAAGGTCTCGCTCGCTGATCTGATCGTTCTCGCCGGCGGCGCTGGCGTCGAGAAAGCGGCGAATAATGCCGGTCACGAGGTCACGGTTCCTTTCACCCCGGGACGCATGGACGCCTCGCAGGAGCAAACCGATGTGGCCTCCTTTGGGGTGCTCGAACCCATCGCGGACGGTTTCCGCAATTACCTCAAGGGCAAATACACCGTCCCAGCCGAGGCGCTCCTGATCGACAAGGCGCAACTACTGACCCTCACCGCACCGGAATTGACGGTGCTCGTGGGCGGCATGCGCGTCCTGAAGACCAACCTCGGCGGCGCCCAGCACGGCGTATTTACCCAGCGTCCGGAGGCGTTGACCAACGACTTCTTCGTGAACCTGCTCGACATGGGCACGGAGTGGAAGCCGGTCTCGCAAGGCGCGGACGTCTTTGAAGGCCGCGACCGCAAGACGGGCGAAGTCAAGTGGGCCGGCACCCGTGTCGATCTCGTTTTCGGTTCAAACTCCCAACTCCGCGCCTTGGCGGAGGTCTATGGCTGTGCAGACTCGCAGGCTCAGTTTGTCCAAGACTTCGTCGCCGCCTGGACCAAGGTGATGAACTTGGACCGCTTCGACCTCGCGTAAACGCGATCCCTCTTTCCCGGCAAAAAATACGGAGCGCCCGAGTCCTGCGACCCGAGCGCCCCGTAGCCCATGAAAAATCGTGACCGCTTAGTTCGCGGCGAGGCGTTCGCGCCGCGCCGCCACCGGCACTTTCGGCGGGGCGGGGCTCTGCGTGCGGCCGGCCCCGCTGGCCCCCGTACCGGTGCTGCCGGTGTGGCGGAAAGCGGCGTTCTTACTGTAAGAATAGAGCGGCACGTAGGCGTCGGGGCTCATCGTGTCGAGCGGGACGGCGGCGGCGTTCATCGTGCAGTCCAGAATCCACCAGCGGCCCTCGCCCTGCCAGAGCACCCAGGCGTGGTTGATGCGGCTGCTGCGCTTTATTTTGCCGATGACGAAACGGGCGGTCGGGTCCTTAAGCTGGTCGCACAGCCAGAGCGCCTTGTCCTTGCAATCGCCCACGCGGTGCGCGGCGGTTTCGCGGGGCAGCGCGGGGTTGTAGGAATCGGTGTGCGAGTAGCGGAAACCACGACCCTGGCGCATCAACGCAGCCACGCGATCCATCGCCGGGGCTTGACCGTTGATGGAGCTGAAAACCTGCTTCACCGGGCTCATGTAAGCCTCATACGGCGTGCGGGAAACCAACGAACCGAGATCGACCACGGCCGCCGACGCACTGACCGGAATGAGGAGGAGAGCCGCAAGTGAGAGGAGAGAGTTTGCTGGATTCATAACGTTTGTTATAATTTCCATCATCCTCAAGCGGGTGGCATGCCACGGATCGGCGGGCTCCACGAAAAACTCCCCGAACCGCCGTCCTACACTGGAAACCACCCAGCTCATGGCCGTGGCGACCACGCCGAAGCCGCAATTTTGCGGAGCGGAGACGCAAAACTGCGAGGCTCCGCCAGCCTCGTCCGCCCCAACCCTCCCCTGCCCCGGGGCCCGCCTCCCCCCACTCTCCTGCCCGCTTCCGCCCGAACCCCCGCGCCTTCGCGCATTGACTCAGCGCGGACCCGCTGCTTTCCATCCCCCCGGTGCTCCCGCCAAACTACGAAATCCTTTTTGCCACGTTCGCGTTCGTCCTCGGGGCGTGCATCGGCTCCTTCCTCAACGTCTGCATCTACCGCATGCCGCTGGGCCTGTCCGTCAATGAGCCGAAGCGGTCATTCTGCCCAGGCTGCAAATACCAGATCCCCCTGCACCACAATGTGCCGCTACTCACCTGGCTGATTCTGCGGGGAAAGTGCGCGAACTGCGGCACGCGGATTTCGTTTCGCTACTTCGGCGTGGAGTTGCTCACCGGGCTGCTCTTTCTCGCCGTGTGGTGGAAAGTGTGGGCGTGGGGCGCGCCGGGCTGGCCGGCCCAGGCGTGGGTCCTCGCGCTGCCGTATTGGATCATGGCGGCGCTCTTCATCGTCGCCACGTTCATTGACTTCGAGCACTTCATCATCCCGGACGAAATCACCATCGGTGGCACCGTGGCGGGGGTGCTGCTGAGCTTCGCGATCCCGACGCTCCACGGACAGACGGCAAACCTCGCCGGCGGGCTCTGGGCGCTGGTCGGCGCGGGCGCGGGCTACGGCGCGCTATGGCTGGTCGTGCATTTGGGAAAGATGGCGTTTGGGAAAAAGCGGCTGACTTACGATCAACCCGCGGCTTTCACCTGGACGCGGCGCGATCAGGAAGCGGACTTCGTGGTCGGCGCGGACGCGATGCTGTGGAGCGACTTCTTTTTCCGCGGCAACGAGCAGATCTTCATGCAATGCATCTGGATCGAAATCGACGGCGAGCGTTTTGAGAATACCCCGGTGCGTTGCGCATGCGAATGGCTGCATCTCGGCTCGCGCAAATGGGAACTGGTGAAGGTCGATGCGATCCGAGGTGAGGTGCGCGAGGTCACGCTGCCGCGCGAGGCGATGGGTTTTGGCGACGTGAAATTCATCGCGTGCATCGGGGCGTTTCTCGGGTGGAAGGCCGTGGTCTTCACGATCATGAGCGCGTCGATGTTTGGCGCGGTGATCGGGGTGGCGACGATTGCCATCGGCCGGCGCGAGTGGTCCACGAAGATTCCGTTCGGTCCGTACCTCGCGCTCGGCGCTTTGCTGTGGCTCTTCGCCGGACCCGAGCTGGTGCGGTGGTATCTCCACCTCACGCTGCCGCCAGTCGGCTAGCGCCGTGTTTCACACGATGAGCATGCAGTCGCCGTAGCTGTAAAAGCGGTAGCGCTGGGCGATGGCCTCGGCGTAGGCGCGGAGGACGAATTCGCGGCCGGCGAGCGCGCTGATGAGCATGAGCAGCGTGCTTTGCGGGAGGTGAAAATTCGTGAGCAGTGCGCCCACAACGCGCGGTTGGTAAGGCGGGTGGATGAAGATGTCGGTGCTGCCGGCGCGGGCGGCGGCGGGAAGGCCGCAGGTTTCGAGAACGCGGGCGCTGGTCGTGCCGATGGCGACGACGCGCTGCGCGGCGTTGACGGCGCGGGCCGTTTCCTCGGAGAGGCGGAAGCGCTCGGCGTGCATGCGGTGGGCGCTGAGGTCGTCGGTGAGCACGGAGCGAAAGGTGCCCACGCCGACGTGCAGGGTGACGAAGGCGTGCGGAATCCGCGCGAGCAATTCGGGCGTGAAGTGCAGCCCGGCGGTGGGCGCGGCGACGGCGCCGCGTTCGCGCGCGAAGACGGTCTGGTAGCGCTCGGCGTCGGCGGGTTCGACGGCGCGGTTGAAGTAGGGCGGGATGGGCAACTCGCCCGCGGCGTCGAGGTCGATGGGGCCGGAGAATTCGATGATGCGTTCGCCTTCCGGCTCGATGCCCATGACGACGCCGGTGGTGCCGCGGACCGTGACGGTCGCGCCCAGACGCATCTTGCGTCCGGGTTTGACGAGGCATTTCCAGACGTGCTCGCGGAGGTTTTCGAGGAAGAGAAACTCAATGCGTCCGTCGTCGGAGAAGACGCGCGCGGGAATGACGCGGGTGTCGTTGAGCACCACGAGATCGCCGGGGCGGAGGAAGCTGGGAAAGTCGCGAAACTGGCGATGCTCGAGGCGCTGGTCGGCGCGGTGGAGGACCAGCATGCGCGAGTCCTCGCGGCGGGCGAGCGGGTGGCGGGCGATGAGTTCGTCCGGCAGCGGGTAGTCGTAGTCGGCGGTGCGGAGGCTCATGCGATTTTCGATTCTCGATTTTGGGTTTTCAATTGGAGGAACCACCCGACGAGCGGCGGGAGGACGACCAGGGAGCGCGTGAGAAAATTCGGCTGCCATGCGGTCCAAAGCGACGTCGTTTCCCAAAGCAGGAGCGCCGTGATGCCGCTGAGCGAGAGGACCGTCCACGCGATCTGCCCACGCCAGACGGCGAGCGGCAAAATCCACGTGAGATACCACGGATGCACCACCGGGCTGAGCAGCAGCGCCGCGCCGAGCACCCACAGCGCGCTGCGCCGCCAGTCGGCGCGAAATTTCCAGACGATGACGCTGACCGCGACCACGAGCGCGAGGGTGAACGGCCAGTTGCGGCCGTACGGATTGCGGACGGCGACCGCTTCGATCCAGCCCCACACAAGGTCGTTGAAACGCGTGATCCGCGTGAAGGCGAGCAACGGTCTCAGCACCACGCCAGGACCGCCATACGGCAGCGTCAGCACCGCCGGGATGCCCACGCTCAGCAGCAAGACGGCGGCGCGGCGGCGCAGCGCGAGGAGCCAGACGGGGAGGAGGAAAACCGGGATGAGTTTGCAAGCGATCGCCAGCCCGAGACACGCGGCGCTGGCCAGCGCCCACGACCACGCCGGCCGCGCCGCGTCCACGCCGGTCGCGCGGTGCAGGGCAAACACGGCGGCCGTCAGCGTGGCCAGCATCAGGCTGTCGAAATGCGCCGCTCCCGCGCCGGCGAAGACGACCGCGGGATTCCACGCATACCACGCGGCCAAGCGGTGCCGGTCCGCGCCGCCGATGAGGCGGAGCAGGAGCACCACGGTCGCGAGATCGGCGAGGACGAAGACGATTTTGAATAGGAGCACCGACCCCGGCGACTGCGCGGTGGCGGGGACGACGCGGGCGAGCGCGGCGAAGACCAACTCCGTCGCGGGCGGATAAATCGCGGCGGATTGCGGGTGATTGATTTTGCCCCAACCCTCATCGCGGAGCGCGACCAGTCGCGGAGAGTCGGGGGATTCCACGTAAGGATTGAACCCGTGCTGCTGGATCCGGCCCTCCCACAGGTAGCGCCAGAAATCGTCACCCGGCTCCATCGGCAGCACCGCGACGCGGAGGACGATCGCGACCAGCCAAAACAGCACCGCCCGGCCAGCCGCGGGCGCTTTGGCAAAAAGGCGCACGGCCACGAGAAAGCAAACGCCCGCCGCCAACAGCGCGCCGACCAGTCGCGCCGGATGGCCGGCTACACCGAGATCGCCGAACCGCACCGCGACCAGCAGGCACGCCAACTCGCCGAGCAGCACGAGCAGCACGAGCAGCAGCGCGGTCTGCCCGCGGCGGGCGGGCGGAGGCTCAGCGGGCGCGCTCACGCATCACGCCTCCGGCGCGGGCTTGCTCGACGCGCCGAAGACGCGCGTGAGTCCGCAGCCCTGCGCGGCGGCGATCACCAGATCGGCGACGCGTCGTTTCAACCGCCGCGCGCGGAAGTAAAGCCACACCAGCAGCAGCCCATAGCAAGCCCACCAAAAGCCGTCGTGGTACGGCGTGAAGGCCGCGCGGTAGAGCAGGATGGAAAGCAGCACCGCATTCACCAGCACCGTCAGCGCGACCGCTTGGTAGCGCAGCCGCACGCGCGTCAGACACTTCGGCCCGCCGTGATATTCGGTCACGGTCGCGACCTGGATGCTCCACCACTGGTTGCCGTAAATTTGCACGTCCCAATCCTTCCATCCGGTATCCGCGGAGTAGCGCCAGCCCTCGTCTTCGAGGAGCTGGAAAATTCCCGCCAGCAAGCGCTCGCGGCCGTGGCCGGTTTCGTTCCACAGGTCGATCTTCGCGCTCCCTCCCCGATGGCTCGCCGCGGGGACGCCCGGCTCGGGCGTGGCGATGACCGCGCGCGGCGTCTGCTTGTATTTCATCCAGGTAAAATAGCGCGCCCACCCGCGGCCGAGCGGCTGCATGAAGGCGAGAAACGCCACGAGCAAACGCGCGCCGATGGTGTCGTACTTCGGCTCGATCCGCGCATGAATCATGTAGCTGAGCGCCACGAGGAAGGTGCCGAGAAACATCAGCAGCGGCACCATGCGGATATTCTCCAACGGCCAGCCCAGCACCGCGATGAACGCCGTGAGCACGACCCACTCCACGCTGCTCAGGTAAGCCGCCAGCTCGCTCTGCGGCGTGGGATAGATGGACTGAAACAGCCCCTGCCCAAAGACGCCGTGATAGATGACCGGCTTGTTGAAGAGCCACGTGAAGCGCGGCGCACCGTAGATTTGGCCCTTCCACTTCGCCGTCCCGGTCGGACCGAAAAAGATGAGGTGCTTGAAGCGCAGCATCGACTCCGCCTCACCGTAGCCCTCCTGCTGTTTGCGAAAGGCATTGAGCGTGAAGCGGCGGTAATGCCACACGATGGCGCTCGGCGAAAAGGCGATGACGCCGCCGTTCGTTTGCAGCCGCCAGCAAAAGTCCACATCGTCGCCCGCCTTGCGGTACTCCGTGTCAAAGCCGCCCACGCTTTCAAACGCCGCGCGGTGAAACGCCATGTTGCAGCCGGGGATGTGCTCGGCCACCACATCGGTGAGCAGCACGTGACTTGGCCCGCCCGGGGCGGCGGAGACGGCGGCTTGCACCCAGTTCACCGCGGGCGGAGAAATATTCGGCCCGCCCACGCCGACAAAATCGCCGCTGAGCAGCGTGCCGACTATGAAGTAGAGCCAGTCCGGATCGGCCATGCAGTCGCTGTCCGTGTAGGCAAAAATCTCGCCGGTCGCGGCCCTCGCGCCGGCATTGCGCGCGTAGCTCAGGCCCATGTTCGGCTGCACGATGTGGATGAAACCGGGAAGCGCCTGCGGGGCGCCCGTCGGACATTCCGCGGACGGGGCGTCCGCGCCACGCGCCGTGCGTGCCTCCACAAAGTCCGCGACAATCTGCGGGGTGTTGTCCTTCGATCCGTCATCCACCAGCACGATCTCAAAATCGGGATACGTCACCTCATCGAGCGATTCGAGGCAATGCCGGAGCGTCTGGCCGCCATTGTAGCTGCACACGATGACGCTGACTTTCGGATAGCGGGGCAGCGCCACGCGCTCCGCCATGGAATTTTCACCGCGCAGATACGCCTTCAGCGCGTGAAAGGCTTTCTTCGGCTGCCGCTCGCGCGTGACCAGGCCGAAGGCCCAGTCCGTGATGTCGTGCCCGCCCGTGAACCACTCATCCGTCCACGCAAAAAAGATCGTCCCCGCCGCGCCGCCGCGCACCACACTTTCCAGATGCCACGTGAGGACGCTGGCCTGCTCGTCCTCGCCTTTGCGAATCGTGTCCATGCCGAATTCCCCGAAGACCAGCGGCTTGTCCTCCGCGAGGTTTTGCAGCCGGGCGAGGTACTTTTCAAAATCGCGCTGCCGCTCGAGATAGACGTTGTAGGAGACGAAATCGACATTGCTCGGAAGCAGAAATTCCGTCGGCGGATAACTGGCGAAACTGAAGAGCGCCCGCGGATCGGCCGCGCGGGCGATGCGGATGAGTTTCTCGACAAACTCGATGACGTGCTGCGCCCCGAGCCAGCGTACGATGGCAAAGGGGATCTCGTTCCCCACGTAGTAACCGAAGATCGCCTCGTGCCCCGCGTTCTTCGCCACGCCCGCGCGGATCGTCTCCTCGATCTGCCGGCGGATTTTTCCGTTGTTCAGAAACTCGATGTGCTCCGCCCACGGGATCGAAATAAGCACCCGCAGCCGGAACTCCCGCGCGAGATCGAGGAACCACCGCGGCGGCACGTGATAAATGCGCAGGAGATTGATCCCCATCTCCGCCATCAGCGTGAAATCGCGCCGCGCCTTTTCCGGATCGCCCACAAAATCCCCCGCCGCATCCGGCGCGAACGGCCCATAGGTCACGCCCTTGATGAACCACTTCCGCGCGCCCTCGAAAAAGAACTTCGCCCGCACGCGGATCGGCAGAAGCGGTGCGGCGGAAGCAACAAGCGGGGCACTGAGAGCGGGAGCGTCGGGCATGGAAAAAGAGCGCCCTTCATAGTCCCCCACCCCGCGCTCGGCAAGCGGCGCGGCACCCCCACCGTCATCCTGAGCTGAGTTCCGTGCGGGCGGAGGCGGGGGTGGAAGGCCGTGCGCCAGCGGCAGCGTTCTCTTCTGCCCGCCTGCCTCCGCCTCCGCCCCCGCCTGGAGTGAGAGGTCCTTCGCTCCGCTCAGGATGACGGGTTGTTTCGAGCGGCGGGACCTCCCTCAGCTTCCGTCACCCGCCGCCCGCCAGAATCTTTTTGACGCTCCCCCAGCCCGCTGAAATAAAGACCGCCACCATTTTCAGCCCCCCAACCACCGCTCACTCATGAACACCGTCCACGCCCTCAAAACCCTCAAAAAGAACGTCGGAAAAATCGTCGATGCCGAACTCGATGCGACCGGCGGCCTGCTTCGCCTCGCGCCCGCGTGGGTGCCGCGGAGTTTCCTCCAGCCGGGCAAGCGGCTGAAGCTGCACCCGGACGACCTTTACGCCTACGGCCTGAACCGCGGCGGCATCGACGAGCGCTGGTTTGCCTCGACCACCCCGGCGGCAAACGAAGGCCGCGTGCCGGACGAGGGT
Organism: uncultured Chthoniobacter sp.; assembly: GCA_903874975.1. Classification (GTDB taxonomy): domain Bacteria; phylum Verrucomicrobiota; class Verrucomicrobiia; order Chthoniobacterales; family Chthoniobacteraceae; genus Chthoniobacter. The sequence goes on from CAIQUL010000300.1 coordinate 24,433, forward strand.
TACAGCTATGTCGTGGCGGGGAAGACGCGCTTCACGCTCGCGCAGGCGGTGGCGGAGTGCGGGGCCACGATCATCGGCGAGAAGATCTGGAAGAAATACCAGCGCTGGCCCGTTTACTCGAAGTTCTTCGACAACATGGGGCCGATCCCGCACCACATGCACCAGTCGAAAAAGCAGGCCGCCCTCGTCGGGCAGGAGGGCAAACCGGAGTCCTACTACTTCCCGCCGCAGCACAACAACGTGGGCAACAACTTTCCCTACACTTTCATGGGCTTCGAGCCCGGCACCACGAAAGCGCAGGTCCGCAAGACGCTCGAAGATTGGAACAAGGGCGACAACGGCATCCTCGATCTTTCCAAAGCCTACCGCCTGAAAGTCGGCACCGGCTGGCTCATCGACCCGTGCGTCCTGCACGCGCCCGGCTCGCTCTGCACCTATGAGCCGCAGTGGGGCTCGGACGTTTTCGGCATGTATCAGTCGCTCGTCGAGGGCCGCGAAGTGCCATGGTCGCTGCTCGTGAAAGACATGCCGAAGTCCAAGCACAAGGATCTCGATTTCATCGTGGACCAGCTCGACTGGGAGAAGAACGTGGACCCGAATTTCAAGGACAACCACTACCTCGAACCCGTGCCCGTGGCGGACACGCGCAGCGAGGGTTACGTGGATCGCTGGATCGTCTATGGCAAGGTTGATGGCGAGCAGCTTTTCACCGCCAAGGAACTGACCGTCGAGCCCGGCGCCGTCTGCACCATCAAGGACAAAGGCGCCTACGGTCTCATCTGCGTGCAAGGCCGCGGCGCGATCAATGGTCAGGCACTAAACTCGCCGAAGCTCATCCGCTTCCACGAGCTGACCGAGGACGAATACTTCTGCACCGAAGCGGGCGCAAAAGCCGGCGTGACCTTCGCCAACACCAGCGAAACCGAGCCCCTTGTTTGCCTCCGTTATTTCGGCCCTGAAGTGAACCCGGACGCGCCCGCGATGGGCGCGTATCGGAAGAACAAGTTCAACTGAGTCGCGTTCCCTGCTCAAGGCCCTCGACCTTTGGCTGCCCGCGTGGTGGCGGCGTCATCCCCTCCACGAGCACATCCTCGGCGTGCGCCATGTGATGATCGCGGTGTGCGATCACTTCGAGCCGTTTCATGGTGTGGGGAAAAGCGAGGCGCTCGGGCGGGTGGCGACCTGGCGGCGGGATTTCGCACCGCTCGCGAGTGAGTTTCGGGACGCGGACGGGCAGTCGCCAAAGCACACTTTTTTCTACCCGATCGAGCAATACGATGCCGACGTGGTGGGCGCGCTGGCGGACCTGTGCCACGCCACCGGCAGTGAGACGGAGGTGCATCTCCATCACCACGACGACACCGCGGAGAATCTCCGCCGCACGCTGGCGCAGGGCGTCGAGCGACTCGCAGAGTTCGGGCAGCTCGCGCGCGACAAAACCGGCGCGCTGCGTTTCGGCTTCGTGCATGGAAACTGGGCGCTGGACAACTCGCATCCCGAAGGCCGGCACTGCGGGGTGCGCAATGAATTGCGCGTGCTCCGCGAGGCGGGTTGCTACGCGGATTTCACGCTGCCTTCCGCACCCAATCGGACGCAGACCCGCATCATCAACTCGCTCTACTACGCGCGCGGGACGGACCGGCCCAAATCTCACGATAGCGGCCGGCGCGTCGCCGCCGGGCGGGATCGCCAACCGGCGCAGGATGGCGAGTTGCTCATCGTGCAGGGGCCGCTCGGTCTGCACTGGCAGCGACCGAAGTTCGGCGTGCTTCCCCGCATCGAAAACAGCGACCTGACCGCGGCGAACCCGCCGACCGCCGAGCGGCTGCAGCTCTGGCTCGACGGCCGCATTTCGGTGGTCGGGCGTCCGAACTGGCTCTTCGTGAAACTCCACACCCACGGCGCGGTGCCCGCGAACACGCGCATGCTCCTCGGCGAGCCGATGCGCGCGTTCCACCGTTCCCTCGGGAAAATCGCCGCGTCCGATCCGAGCATCCGCTTTCACTACGTAACCGCGCGCGAAATGGTGAACATCCTCCACGCCGCCGAGGACGGACACTCCGGCGAACCGGGAATTTTCCGCGATCATTGCTATCGGAAAAGCGGCGCGGCAGACTCGCCGTGATGCGGCTGCTTTTCATTTCCAATCTTTTCCCCGACACCCGCGAGCCCTACCGCGGCCTCGACAACGCGACGGTGCTGCACCACCTCGCGGCGCAGTGGGAAATCCGCGCGCTGGCGCTCCGGCCCACGCTGCCCTTTCGCTCCAGCTCGTGGACCGCGCGGAAGGAAGACAAGCGCTTTCAACCGCACTTTCTCGCCGTGCCCTACCTGCCAAAAATCGGCAGCCGCTGGAACCACCGCCTCATGGCCCGCGCGTTGCGTGGGCCACTGCGGGAACTGCGCGAACGCTTCCCGTTCGATGCCGTCCTCAGCTCGTGGATTTTCCCCGATTCGTGCGCCGTGGCGCAGCTCGCTCTGGAACTCGGTTTCCACTTCGTCTCCATCGCGCAGGGCTCCGACGTGCATCAGTATCTGCGGCATCCGGTCCGGCGGAAAATCATCACGCAAGCCCTGCCCGCCGCCTCCACCGTCATCACGCGCAGCGCCGAACTCGCGCGCCTGCTCGGCGAAGCCGGCCTCGATGGTGAGCGCATCCACACCATCTACAACGGCGTCGATCATGCCATCTTTCGCCCCGCGGCGCGGGCCGCCGCCCGCCAGGCGCTCGGGCTGCAAGCCGACAAGCAAATCATTCTTTTCGTCGGTAATTTCTATCCGATCAAAAACCCGCTCCTCGTCATCGAGGCGCACTCCCAAGTCTGCGATGACAACACCCTCTCGCACACCAAACTCATCATGATCGGCGACGGCCCGCTCCTCGGCAGCGCCCGCGCACTCGGCGACCGGCTCCACTTTGCCGCCAACGTCGTCCTCGCCGGACGCAAGACCGCCGCCGAGATCGCGCTCTACATGCAGGCCGCCGACGTGCTCTGCCTCCCGAGCGTCAATGAAGGCGTGCCCAACGTCATCCTCGAAGCTTTCGCCTGCGGGCTGCCCGTCGTCGCCAGCCGGGTCGGCGGCATCCCGGAGGTGCATCCGGGCGAAACGTGCGGGCGCCTCGTGGAACCGCGCCTCGCGCCCGTCGCCGCCGCCCTCCGCGCCGTGCTCCGCGAACCGCCGCCCTCCGCGCCGATCGCCGAGCACGGCGCGCTGTTCACGTGGGAGGACACCGCGGCGCAATATCACGCCCTGCTCTCGTCTGCGGCGGGGGCATGAACATCCTCTACCACTTCCGCACCCAGGGCACCGGCGCGGAGGGCGTCCATATCTCCGGCATCGCCACGGCCTTCGAGCGTCTCGGCCATCGCGTCATTTTCTCCAGCCCCACCGGCGTCGATCCGCGCACCACCGCGGGTGCGAATCCCTTTGCCGAAAAGCAACGCCGCAGCCTCCTCGCCCGCCTCGCGGCGCACGCGCCTGCGCTCGTTTTCGAGCTGCTGGAGATCGCCTACAACTTCGTCGCCGCGGCCCGCAACCGCGCGCTCCTCGCACGCGAAAATTGCACGGTCATCTACGAGCGCCACGCCTTCTTTCTCTGCGCCACCGCCTTTCTCGCCCAGCGCCGCCGCCTCCCGCTCGTGGTCGAGGTCAATGAACTCGCCGGCGACGAGCGCGTCCGCGCCGATCCCTGGCTGCTCCCGCTCGCGCGCCTCGCCGACCGCCTCACGTTTCAACGCGCCAGCCTGATCGTCGTCGTCTCCCCTCACCTCCGCCGCCGCATCGCCGCGCTCGGTATCGCGCCGGAGAAAATCCTCGTCCTCCCGAACGCCGTCAGCACCGAGTCGCTCGACACGCCCGCCGATGGCGCACCCGTCCGCGCCCGCCACCACTGCACCGAGGCCATCGTCATCGGCTTCGTCGGCTGGTTCGTCGCCTGGCATCGGCTCGATCAACTCCTCGACGCGTTCGCTCCCCTCGCCCGCGACGAACCGCGCCTCCGCCTCCTGCTCGTCGGCGACGGCACCCTGCGCGCCGCCCTTTCCGCGCAAGCTGCCACGCTCGGCATCGCCGACCGCGTCATCTTCACCGGTCCCCTGCCCCACGCCGAGATCCCCGCGCACTTCGCCGCCATGGACATCAGCGTCGTCCCGCACAGCAACGAATACCGCTCGCCGATCAAACTTTTCGAATCCATGGCCCGCGCCCGCGCCACCGTCGCCCCGCGCACCGAGCCCATCGCGCAGATCATCACCGACGGCGTCAACGGCCTCCTTTTCGACCCGCATGCGCCCGGATCCCTCCGCCCCGCCCTCCAGCGCCTCATCGCCGACCCCGCACTGCGCGCCACCCTCGGTGCCGCCGCCCGCGCCACCATCCGCGAGCACCACACCTGGGACCACAACGCGCAGGCGGTCCTCCGCGCAGTCCCTCAGACCTAAAGCCACATCTTTCCTCGCCATCCGTTGCAAAGGCGCGGACGTGCGCTATTATGCGCCCTCCTAAAAAGGGGGCGTACTGGTTTCGACTGTTAGTTCGAGGCACAGGCGGCATGTCGAGGAAGCCTGGTTGGCCTCGTTAAAATCCCGGGCAAAACAAATAAATGCAGATCACGAAGATCTCGCTCTCGCGGCCTAAATAACCGCGACGTACCCGACGCGACGCCTGCTAGCGGCGGGGACGACGACCAGCAGGCTGGCCCGAGGGCGGAGCGACCGCGCCCGCGGGTAAGATCGTTTCGTGGACGATCGGGGGTGGGCAATATGCCCGTCTATCGCACACCCCTTAAACTGAGGACGAAGCTAAACATGTAGATGCTTGTGGCGAGAGCCATCAGGACAGGGGTTCAACTCCCCTCGCCTCCACTTCCTTGATAATCAGGGAGTTACGACAAAGGAATGTTGGTGCTTAGACCCTAGCTAAGACCATTTCCACCGAAGTTCATCGGATTCCGCCGAATTCCGGCGGCGTGTGCTGATTCGGTTTTTCCGCGGTCACTTCCGCGCCAGCGGCCAAGCGCAGCGGAGCTCCTCCCGAGGTCGGGTTTCGAGCACCTCCGGGTGCAAATTCCGCTCCCCTGTCCTGGCCCCTCCCGCCGAATCAAAACGATTTCTAGCGCTGACGCGGGCGGGTGGGGAAACGGCGCTTACCGGAGTCAGCTCGGGCGGCGACGGGCAGGCGTGCGGCCGGTGAGCAGGTAGCGTGACGACGCTGGGTGCCGGTGGTTCATGGGCGGCACGCTGCGCGGGCGCGGTGCGTGCGGTCGGAGGCGGAAGTTGGCAACGGGACCGCTTCAGCTCCGCAAATCGTCCAGAAACTCCGAGGCCGGCTCGACGCTCGTGACCAATAGATGATCACGCGCGCGGGTGCAGGCGACGTAGAGCAGGTGGCACTCGGTGTCATAGACCTCCTGCAAATCGGCGTCGTCGCCGACCGTCTCGATGCGTTCCTGCAACGGGATGACTTCGTCGTCGCACGCCATGACGACGACGGCGCGGAACTCCAGTCCTTTGGCCAGGTGCATGGTGCTGATCGAGACGTGGCCGCTGGCGGTCTCGACGTGTTCATCGAGGAGCTTGAAAGGCATCTTCGCTTCCTGCACGGCAGCTTTCGCGCGGTCCACCTGCGCGGGCGAACGCACGAAGACTCCAAACTCGTGCGGGAGCACTCCGGCTTTTGATTACTCGCCCAGCCATGCACCCACGGATTTCGTCTCTTCGCTCTCGCTCTTGAGCACGCGGATGATGGGAGGCGGGCCGTTGAAGACGGAGATGGTGTCGCTCCGGTTCTCGGTATTGCCGTCCACATCGGCGACTTCCGGGCCGAGCAGGCGGTCGGCTTGCTGGCGGATTTGGTGGGACGTGCGGTAGTTCACGCGCAGGGTGCGGGAGCGCCCGCGAATGTCCACGCCGAGGGATTTCCACGAGAACGGTTGCTGGAAAATGCGCTGGCCGAGATCGCCCGCGAAGAAGAGGGCATTGGCCCGACTTGCTCCGATGGCCGCGAAGAAACGCAAGTGGGCCACGCTGATGTCCTGAGCCTCGTCCACCACGGCGAAATCGAAGGGCGGCTGCTTGCTCTTCGCCACCGCCACCGCCAGTGCCGTGAACATGCCGGCGTGCGTCACCATCTTCTTTTCCCGCAACCCGTCCCGCGCCCGCTCAAAGATCGACCACAACACCGTGCGCTGCGCCTCCGGGAGCCGCGTCTTGCGGCCAAGGCGGGCGACACCGCGATAGGCCTCCCAATTCTCCAACTGCCAAGCATCCACGACTTGATCCCATTCGGTGAAGAGGAAATGCAGGCTGAATTTGTGTCCGGGAACCGCGCCCGCCGCTGCTCGCAAAAGCTCCAGGATCGCGTCGCGACTGGCGAGTCGGGCCGGGCCGCAGTGGGCCTTGTAAAGGCGGAGGCCGATGGCATCGAGGGAGTGAACGTCGAGGCGCTCGGCGAGGCGCGGTTCGCTGCCGAGCAACCGCTTGAGCTTGGTGTGAAGCGCGTTCGCCAGCGTGTCGGAGAACGTCGTGAGCAAGACCCGCGCTTCGGGATGCATGCGGGCCAGATGCACGGCGCGGTGCAAGGCGACGATGGTCTTGCCGGTGCCCGCCGAGCCGGAGATGCGGGCTGGCCCGGTGTAATCGCGCTCCACCCACTGGCGCTGTTCGGGATGCAGGAAGACCGTCCATTTCTCCCACGGGAAATCGAGGGCGCGTTGCAGTTCCTCCACGTTGGTCATCACGCGGAACCGGCGCTGCGCGTCGGGATGCTCGAAGGGGCTGGTGGTCGCGAGCACCGGCTCCGGCACGCGGGGTTTGCCGCCCGTCGCGAGTTCCAGCAGCGCCTCCGCCGCCTCGGCTGGCAGATGGTCGGCAAGGGCGAGCAGCGTGTCCTCTGTGGCGGCGCGAACATCGTCCAGCCATTCGGATGGCACGCCGTAGCCGAGCAATTCGTCGTCCGACTTATGGGCAAAGAGCGGGGGCTTTGGACGCACTGGCAGTTCCGCCTGCACATAGACCGGGACGAGGACCTGAGCTTGCCCCGGTTTGATGGACACCCTGAGGGGCAGAGGGTGAAATGAACGACGATGAACAAGACCAAGAACGAAAAGAGCGGTGCCGCGACCGCGGTCGTGGAACAGAAACGCTACGACGAGGCC
>CAIQUL010000301.1 GCA_903874975.1 uncultured Chthoniobacter sp.
AGAAGGTGAAAAAGGGTTTCGAGCCGGCGGTGCCGGGCTTTCAGCATGTCCCTTTCAATGACGGCCCCGCGCTGCTCGCGGCGGTGCAGGCTCCGGGCGTGGTGGCGGTGCTGATGGAGCCGATCCAGGGCGAGGGCGGCGTGCATCCGGCGAGCGCGGCGTTTTTGAAAATGGCGCGCGAACTCTGCGATCTCCACGGGCTGCTGCTGATGTTCGACGAAGTGCAGTGCGGGCTCGGGCGCACCGGCGATTGGTGCGGCTGGAAGACGCTGCTCGGCGACGCCAGCGTGATGCCGGATGCGGTGAGCTGGGCGAAAGGGATCGCGGGGGGGTTCCCCCTCGGCGCGATGTGGGCGAGCGATCGGCCGGTGACGCTCAAGACCGGCGGGACGATTCCGCTGTGCGATCTGCTCGGACCGGGTTCGCACGGCACGACTTTCGGTGGCACGCCGCTGGTCAGCGCGGGCGCGAATGAAGTCCTCGCGGTGATCGAGGAGGAGGGGATGCTGGCCAATGCGCGCACCCTCGGTGCGCACGCTCTCGCGGCGCTGCGGGCGCTCGGCTCGCCGCTGGTCGTGGATGCCCGCGGCGTCGGGCTGATGCTCGCGGTGGAACTCGCGCCGGATTTCGCCGCGCGCGTTCCGACGCTCCCGCCGGGCAAAGCGCCCGCGCTTTTCCTCGTGGAGACGCTGCACGCGGCCGGCCTGCTCACCGTGCCGAGCGGCACGCACGCTATCCGCTGGCTGCCGCCGCTCAATGTGGCGCGCGCGGAGGTCGATGAGGCGGTGAAAATTCTCCGCGCGACCCTCGCACGACTGGTGGGCTAGCAAAGCGGGGCGCGGCCGGAGCGCAAAGCGTTGCTAAGGAAAAATTTCCCGGCGAGTCATACCCGGCAAACATCCACCTCGATGAACCTGACCAGCCATCTCCAGTCCGCGCTCACGCGGCGCGCGTTTTTGCAAAAGAGCACCACCGGCCTAGGCGCGCTCGCGCTGGGTTCGCTGCTGCGGCCCGATGCTTTCTCCGCGGCGGCGCCGGGCGCGATGGGTCCGCTCCATTTCGCGCCCAAGGCGAAGCGGATCATCTACCTGTTCATGTCCGGCGCGCCGTCGCACCTCGATCTTTTCGACCCGAAGCCGAAGCTCACCGAGATGACCGGCAAAGACCTGCCCGAGAGCGTGCGCAAGGGACAGCGGATCACGGGCATGACCAGCGGGCAGAAGAACCTTTTCTGCGTCGGCTCGCCGTTTAAGTTCGAGAAGTATGGCCGCATCGGCATGGACCTCTCGGAGCTGCTGCCGAATCTCACGCGCGTCGTGGACGACTGCACGTTCGTCCGCTCGGTGGTCACGGACCCGATCAATCACGATCCTGCCGTGACCTTTTTCGCCACCGGCAACCAGCAGCCGGGCCGCCCGACGATGGGCGCGTGGCTGGCCTACGGCCTCGGGAGTGACAACCGCGATCTGCCGTCCTTCGTCGTGCTGACCAGCGGCGGCGGCGGGCAGACGCTGCAGACGCGCTACTGGGGCAGCGGCTTTCTGCCGGCGCAATACGGCGGCGTGCAGTTCCGCAACGCGGGCGACGCCGTGCTTTTCGTCTCGAACCCACCCGGCGTGAGCGGCGAGACGCGGCGCGGGCTCATCGACTCCACAAACGAACTCAACCGGATGGCACTCGGCACCCTCGGCGACCCGGCCATCGCCGCGCAGATCGAAAACTACGAGCTGGCTTTCCGCATGCAGACGAGCGTGCCGGAGCTGACCGATCTATCCACCGAGCCGAAGGACGTGCTCGACCTCTACGGCGCGACCCCTGGCAAACCCAGCTACGCCAACAACTGCCTGCTCGCCCGCCGCCTCGCCGAGCGCGATGTGCGCTTCATCCAGCTGTGCCATCGCGACTGGGATCACCACGGCGGTTTGCCCAGTGGGCTGCGCACCAAGTGCCAAGAGACCGACCAAGCCAGCGCGGCGCTCATCACTGACCTGAAACAGCGCGGACTGCTCGACGAGACGCTGGTCATCTGGGGCGGCGAATTTGGCCGCACGGCCTACAGCCAGGGCGCCATCAAGAAGGACAATTTCGGGCGCGACCACCATCCGCGCTGCTTCACCATCTGGATGGCCGGCGGCGGCCTCCAGCGCGGGCTCATCCACGGCGAAACGGACGAGTTTGGCTACAACATCGTGCGCGACCCCGTGCATGTGCATGACCTGCACGCCACGCTGCTGCACCTCCTCGGCGTGGATCACAAAAAACTCACCTACCGCCACGAAGGCCGCGACTACCGGCTGACCGACGTGCATGGAAACGTGGTGAAGGCACTGCTCGCCTGAGGGCTCGTCGGGACTTGGCAGCCGGTTGCCCCCACCTCCCATCTCCAGACCTTCTTCGTCTTAATCTTCCTCATTTCCCCCTCCTGCCGGAGGAAGAGGAAGAAGTCGGTAGCGAGAGGTATTTCAGCAGGCTATCAGAACGTCTTGTAGTGGACGCTGAGGGTGCGGAAGACCTGTGACGGGCTCTGGGCGGAGAAATAGACCAACTCGATGGCGGTGTTGTTCTGATTCCACTTCCAGCCGACGAGAGTTTGCATGACGTCGCCGTTCGGCTCCTTCTTCCGCGCGACGAGTTGACCCTGCCCGTAGCGCTGCTCCAGGCGCCGACGGACATCGCCCATGAAGCCGTCATATTTGGCCTCGTCCCAATCGTCTTTCTGATACTGGAGTTCCACTTCCACGAGTTCTCCGGCGGAGAAGTAGAAGACGGTCCTTTTCAGTCCGATTTGCACGAGGCCCTCGACATCCCAGGCCTCCCGGCCCTCGACGGTGCGCCGGGCAATGATGGTGGCCTTGGCCCCTTTGAGCAGCCGCTCCAGACGATCGGCGGTCTCGCCCCAGCGGAGGTTAAAGGGCGGCTTTACTTCCTCGGCGGAGGCCCGCCGGCCGGGGACAGTGAGGAGCAGGAGAGTGAGCAGCCAAATGGAAAGTGCGCGGGTCATCAGTGTCGAAGGGCGCGTCCGAAGACGAACGCCCGCATCACACCCGAGCCCCGGAATTTGTCAACGTCCGCGGAATTCGGGAATTGCGGATTGGCCTAGGGCTCGGCAACGTGTCGGCCCAAGAAAAACCATGTCCGACATCGTTGCCCCACCGAATTGGAAACTCCGCTCCCGGATTTGGATTTGCATGCTCTTTCTCCTCACGAGCGGTGCGGAGTATCTACTGCTGATGTTCAGCCGCTTCGAGTTCAACCCGTTTCCGCCGCTGATGGGCGTGGCCATTCTGACGGCCATGTGCTCGAAGCTGCTGCTGATCGGGATGTGGCGGCAGATTTCTTGGACGCGCTATGCGCTGGGGGCGATCCTCTTGCTCTCGATCGTGGCCTTCTCGGGCGCGATGTTTTACATCATCGGCGGGAATGTGCCGCGCACGGACGGGATGGCGAAAC
>CAIQUL010000302.1 GCA_903874975.1 uncultured Chthoniobacter sp.
CCGGTGCGGCGCAGGCCGCGGGCTCGCTGAGCATCGTCGATGTTTCCAGCATCACGTCGGGCAATCTCGCCACGCTGCCGGCCCTGGTGGCCTCGACCTTCGACTTCTCGCCCGCCAATCTGGGTAGCGGGGCCAGCCTCAGCGGTATCCGCAACTCGAACGTCGCCGCCGTCGGCACGACGGGCGCGTTCATCGCTGCGGTGCCCAATTTCACGCTGGTCGGCAATCAGGACGCCGGCGCGATCGAGCCGGAATACGTCACCATCTCGCAAGGCAAAGCCTTTGTGACTTTGCAGGACAACAACGCGATCGGCGTCTTCGATCTCGGCACGAGCAAGTGGGAGAAGATCAACAACCTCGGGACGGTCACGATGACCATCGACGGGTCGGACAACGACTCATTGAAGGTGACAACGGGCACGGTCAAAGGCATGCCGATGCCGGACACCATCGCCAGCTACGTGGTGGGGGGAAAGACCTACCTCGTGACGGCGAATGAAGGTGATGCGCGGGTCGATGATCGCGACGTCAGTCGCTTCGGTACGATCACTGGAAACGCTGATATGGATGGCCCCGCGGGTAACGACGGCCTCCTGGATCCGTCCGTGTATCCGGTCACGGCCACCGGGGTCCGCGCCAACGGCGCTCTCGGTCGGCTCAATGTCTCGCGGCTCGACGGCGACAACGGCGCGAACGGCGGCGTCGCGGGCGACGGCTTGATCGACGACCTGACCACGTTCGGCACCCGTTCGTTTTCGATCTGGGAAGTGCAGGGCGACAACACCCTCGTCCGGACGCACGACTCCGGCCCGCTCGACACGCTGCTCAACACCTTGGATACCGGGGCTTACAACATCAGCAGCGGCAACACCTCGCTGACCGACAGCCGCTCGGACGACAAGGGCGTGGAGCCGGAAGGTCTCACGATCTTCAGCGTGGATGGCAAGACGCTGCTGGCCCTGATGCTCGAACGCCAGAACGGCGTGCTGCTCTACGACATCACCGATCCGGATTCGCCGCTCTACCTCGACTACATCAACACCTACGCCAGCGGCGTGGTCGGCGCGGATCTCAATGACCGGTTGGTCTCGCCGGAAGGCTCGCTCTACATCTCCGCGGCGGACAGCCCGACCGGCACCTCGCTGCTGCTCGTCGGCTACGAAGGCCATGGAGGTGGCGCAAACAGTACCGTCATCGAAGGCGGCATCGGCGTCTATCAAGTCGTGCCCGAACCCGGCTCGCTCGCGCTGCTCCTCGGCGGGGCTGCGCTGCTCGGCCTGCGCCGCCGCCGGAACTGAGCCCCGCGTCACCGGCCGCTCCCTCACGGAAGCCGCCCGCCACTCCGGCGGGCGGCTTCTTTTTTTGTCCGCGGGCGGCTCCGCGAGGCCACTCCGCGCTTGCTGCCGCCGCCCTTCTCGCGACAGCTTCCCGCCCTCTCACTCCCATGGAATCCGCCGCCCTCCCACCCGCTCCTGCCCACCCGGCGCGCTGGCTCGCGGTGGCCGTGATCGTGACCGCGATCCTCGGCGTGCCGGCGCTGCTCGATCAGGGCGCGGCGCGGCGCCAGCCTTTCGATGAGCGGCCGCTGCGGACACTGGCCAAGGCGCGACCGACCGGCGTGCTGCTCGGGGATTCCATGCTCGAGACGCGCATCGATCCGCAGGCGCTGAAGAGCGTGAGCGGGGAGCGCTGGGAGGTGCTGGCCCAGCCGGGCAGCAGCTCGGCCATGTGGTTCCTCATGCTGAAAAACCTCATCGCTGTGCAATCGCCGCCGCCGCGCACGGTGATCCTCTTTTTCCGCGACCGCCAGCTCACGCTCCCCGCACACCGCACCGCGGGCGGCTATCGCAAAACCATCGAGACCTACATGCGCGACGACGAGCCGGTGCTCGACGCGCTGCTCCGCGCCGGCGAGCGCCCGCTGCCGTGGCCGGAGCGCGCCTCGCTGGCCGCCTATCCCGTGCAATGGCGGCGCGAGCACTGGCGCGATCGCGTGGCCAATACCGCGCTCGATCTCGTGGCGAGCAGCCGCGAATACGGCCGGATTCGCGACGATGCGCGCGACATTTTCGCCCCGCGCCGGCTCCGGCAGGATAGCGGGCTGGACTTCGAGCGCGAGGAGGGCGGCCAGCGCGGGCTGGATGCGGCCGATCACGACTTCACCGCGGCCGTCGGGCGCTCTTTTCTCCCGCATCTCCTCGAAATCGCCCGCGCCCGGCAGATCCAGCTCGTCCTTTTCCGGGTAAAGCGGAAGCCGCCCGCCGACGGCGAGTCCACGACCGAAAGCGCCACCACCCCGGCCTACATCCGCGACCTCCGCGCCTACGTGGAAAAGGCCGGCGCGCAGCTCATCGACGAAACGCGCGATGCCGACGTGGCGCTGAATTTCTACGGCGCCGACGACCACATGGCCCCCGCGATGATGAAGCCCTACACCGAGCTTTTCTGGAAAAAAGTCGAGCCGCAGTTGAAGGGATTTTGAGCTGCGCGCGAGTTACCGGCCCGTAGTCGCACTGGCGCGCTGGGCTGTCGGTGAAGTAGAGTCCGCGCATGAACGCTTCTCCTTTACTGCTCATCGATGGCGCGTGGGTCGGCGCGGCGGAGTCGGCACCGGTTTTCAATCCCTACACGGGCGGGGAAATCGCGCGGGTGCCGCTGGGCGGGGTGGCAGAGATCGAGGCGGCGCTGGCGGCGGCGGAGCGGGCGTTTCCGCGGGTGCGCGGGACGGCGGGGCATGAGCGCGCGGCGCTGCTGCTGCGGATCGCGGCGGGGATCGGGGCGCGGCAGGCGGATTTCGTGGCGACGATCGTGAGCGAGGCGGGGAAGCCGGTGGTCGCGGCGGAGGCCGAGGTGGCGCGGGCGGCGATGACTTTCACGGCGGCGGCGGAAGAGGCGCGGCGGGCGCACGGCGAGTTGCTGCCGATGGACGCCTTTCCCAGCGGGGACGGGCATCTCGGGCTGGTGCGGCGCTTTCCGCTGGGCGTGATCACGGCGATCACGCCGTTCAATTTCCCGCTGAATCTCGTGGCGCACAAAGTGGCGCCGGCGCTGGCCACGGGGAACACCATGGTGGTGAAGCCGGCGATGAAAACGCCGCTCACCGCGCTGCTCCTCGCGGAGGTGCTGCACGAGGCGGGCGTGCCGGCGGGGCAGATGAATTTCGTGACGTGCTCGAACGCGGATGCGGCGCGGCTGGTCACGGATGCACGGGTGAAAAAGGTGACGTTCACCGGCAGCCCGGCAGTGGGCTGGCGGTTGAAGGAGCTGTGCGGCAAGAAGCGCATCACGCTGGAGCTGGGCGGCAACGCGGGGGTGATCGTCCACAGCGATGCGGACGTGGCGGCGGCGGTGCCGCTGATCGCGACGGGTGCGTTTGGCTACGCGGGGCAGTCGTGCATCAGCGTGCAGCGGGTGGTTGTGCATGAGTCGCG
>CAIQUL010000303.1 GCA_903874975.1 uncultured Chthoniobacter sp.
CCCGTCAGGCGAACCGCCAGCGGATATTCCGTGTCCGAGGCTTTGAAGCTCTTGAGCATTTCCTCGCCGCCCATCTGCGCCATCATCGGGTCCACGAGCTGGGAGTTTTTCGACGACTTGATGAGCACGGTCTGTTTCAGCCCGTCCACCGGCGTGCCGGTAAACGCGCCCGTAAAAACGAACACGAGATTGTCGATGTCGGCGGTGAGCACGTCGTCCTTGTTCACGGCTTTCTGCGTCAGCATCAGCACCGCGGGTGCGCGGCCCTGCGGACTGCGGCCCATGTAATCCGTGTCGGTCACCACTTTCGTCATATCGAAAGTGAGTCCCCAAGCCTTGAGCAGCTTGTCGAGCGACGAGCCGCCCGGCATCCCGCCCATCATGCCGGCCTGCCGGTCGAGCGCGGAGAGCGGATCGAGAAAGGCGATGAGCTTCCCGCCGCGGAGGACGAACTGATCGAGGGCGTACTGCGCGGCGTCGGTGATGCCTTTCGGATGGATGACGACGAGCACCTTGATGTCGTCCGGGATTTTGTCCGCGCTCATCTCGACCATCTTCACCGTGAAGTCGCGGTTCAGCTCCGAGTGCAGCGCCCAGGCCGGTTCTCCGCGCCGGCCCATCTGCATCATCATCGGGTTCATCGGCATGCCAGCCACGGGCAGCGGGCTCATGAGGCCCACGACCGGTTTCGACGCGCTCATCACCCGCGAGACCGCGCGGGCGAGATCATACTCGAGCAGGCGCTCACGGTTCGGCGCGAGGAAGGGGATCGCCTCCTTTTGGTCGAGCATGCTCGCGCTCACGCCGAGGTAGATGCTCCCGCCTGTCGGCAGCATCTGGCCCTCGATGCCGTCGAGCTTGGCCGAATCCTCCGCATCCGAATCCGGCTGCGGATCGAGCTTCTGGATCTCCACCAGCCCCTTCGACGCCTGCCGGAATTCGCCGAGCAAATCCTCGACCCGTTGGGCATACGTCTTCAACTGCACCGGCATGTCGTTTTCCTCCCGCGTGCAGTAAAAGCGCACCTGCACCGGGGTATCGAGTTTCGCGAGGATCGCGCGCGTGCCGGGCGAGAGCGTGTAGGCGCGCTCCTCGGTGAGGTCGACACGCTGTTTGCCGCGGGCGGCGATGAAATTGAACGCCACCAGAATCCCGAGCATCGCGACGATGCCGAGCGCGGAATAGATGTAGGTTTCGAGTCCTTTTTTCATGTGCGGGAAAAGTGGGAAGGTCAGCCGGCGCGGTGCGCGCGAACGATGACGCCAGTCGTGAAAAGCGAGAAGACGATGATCGAGAGGAAGTAGAGAACATCGCGCGAATCGAGCACGCCTTTCTGGATGCTCTCGAAGTGGGTCATCATGCTGACCGCGGCGACGCCATCGACGAACCAGGGGCTCGCCCATTGGACAAGCAGGCCCGTTACCGGCGGGTAGCCGGCGAGGATCAGAAACAGCGCCAGCACCACCGCGAGGATGAAGCTCACGACCTGATTGCGCGTGAGCGCGGAGGTCATGCTGCTGATCGAGAGATACGCGCCCGCCATGAGCAGGCTGCCAATGTAGCCGCCGAGAATCACGCCGTTGTCGGGATGGCCGAGGTAATTCACCGTGATGACGACCGGGAACGTGAGCGCCAAAGCCAGCGCGAGCACCGCCCAAGCAGCGAGAAATTTTCCGACAATGGCCTGCCACGCCGTGACCGGCATGGTGAGCAACAACTCGATGGTCCCGAGCCGCCGCTCATCCGACCACAGCCGCATACCCACAGCCGGGACGAGGAAAAGGTAAAGCCAGGGATGCCAGGTGAAGAACGTCTGGAGATTCGCCTCACCGCGCTCGAAGAAGCCCGCGATCATGAATGTGAAGAAGGCCGCGAGCAGGAGAAAGATGACGATGAACACGAACGCGACCGGCGAGGCGAAGTAGCCCCCGAACTCGCGCTTCGCGATGGTGCGGATGTTGCGGATGCTGTCGCTCATTGCGCTTCCTCCTTTGTCGCGCCGGTGTCCGGCAGGGTGATGTCGCGGAAGACCTCATCGAGCCGGCCCTCCTCGGTGTGCAGTTCCTCCACCGCCCAGCGCTCGCGCAGCGCCACCTCGCCGACCGCCCGCGCGAACTCCGGCCCGCGCCCGCTTTTTCGCGGAAAAGCCCGCACCACCAGCGGCGACTCGCTCACCACCACCGACCGCTCCACCGCGGAGATCCCATCGATTTTCGACTTCACTCCCGCCGCCGCGCCCGACGCCAGCCGCAGCACCACCGCGCCCGCGTTTTCCGAACGCGCCTTGAGTTCCGCGGGCGTGCCATTGGCGACGATCGCGCCGCGATCAATGATGATCGCCCGCGAGCACACCGCCTCCACTTCCTCGAGGATGTGCGTGGAGAAGATGATCGCCTTTTTCTCGCCCATCCGCCGGATCAGCGTGCGGACTTCGTGCTTCTGATTCGGATCGAGGCCGTCCGTCGGTTCGTCGAGGATCAGCACCTCGGGATCGTGAATGATGGACTGCGCGAAACACGTCCGGTGGCGAAAGCCCTTCGAGAGCGTCTCGATGCTTTGGTGCCGCACCGCTTCGAGAAAGCACATCTCGATCGCGCGCTCGACCGCCTGGCGCCGTGCGTCGCCCGCCAACCCGCGCAGTTCCGCGGCGAAGCTGAGAAATCCCTGCACCGTCATGTCCCCATACGAAGGCGCATTTTCCGGCAGGTAGCCGATGAGCCGCTTCGCCGGAATCGGATCATTGAGCATGTCGAACCCGCCCACGGAAATCTCGCCGTCGGTCGGCGGGATGAAGCCGGTGATCATCCGCATGGTCGTGGACTTGCCCGCGCCATTCGGCCCGAGAAAGCCCAGCACCTCGCCCTTTGCGACGGTGAACGACACGCCGTTCACCGCGACCTTGGGCCCGAAATTCTTCTTCAAATTACGAACTTTGATCATGGTTTTTTCGTTAAAAAATCGGGCGATTGGGAGGCAAGCAAATATTGTCGCGGCGTGCATTGCCGCTCCCCCAACAACCCCGCGCGAGGATTTGTCGTTGGCAGATTCCACCGGTCGCTGTCACTTTCCGCCCGAACGCCACTGCTTATGTTTCTGCCCGGTCAAAAAGTCGCCTGCATCAATGGACGCTTCCCACTCGGGATCGAACGCTACTTCCCGTCCCTGCCCAAGGAAGGCCAGCAATACACCATCCGTGACATTGTGCCCGGCATCGGGCCGCAGGGCGGCGAGGGCGAGATCGCGGTCTATCTCATCGAGATCATCGGCAGCATCAACGACCACGGCATCGAACGCGGCTTCAACGCCGAGCGCTTCGCCCCGCTGCAAACGGACGAGGACGAACTGGAGCAGGTCCGCGAGGACGAACTGGTCTTGGTGTAGCCGGGGCGCTCGCTGAGCGCCCCGGTCAGGGCGAGCGCGGCGAAGACGGGATCGTAAATGTGGCAGCCCATGTCGCCAAAGGTGCCGGTGCCAAAGTCGAGGCGCTTGCGCCAGTTGCCGGGGTGATACCACTCCTTCCCAATGAAAGGACGCTCGGCGCAGACGCCTTGCCAGAGGTCCCAATGGCGATCATCACGCCGAGGGCGAGGTTCCTAGAGGAAAGAGCGGCGGGAGCGGAGGCGCGTGTTCATCGAGCCTCCGTTCACGGCGCGGGCGAGGGGTGTCAATGCGATTTCGCGGCGGTGGCTGCGGGGCGGTGGAGGCGGGCTTTCGCGGGCGGTCGCCAAGCGTGTGGGTGCATACGTGCTCGCTCAATCATCCGGCGGCGCAGGGAAACTACCAGGCGCGAGGGATGAGTATTGGCAAAATCGAAACGCCTGACTCCGCAACCTCGTCGGTCCGGGCCTGACAGCGGATCGGCGGCGTTCCTGTCGCCGACGGCGGCGCGCCCAGCCGCTCCAGGCCCGGAGCCTGCCGGTTCTCCGAGCCGTTTCGCTTCCAGAAAATGACCACTCGCCCTCCCGTGCGCGCCTTTCCGGTTGCGGCAGCCGTTCCCGCAGCTAAAACTCCGCTAATGAACGGCGACCTACTCCCGGCAAGTAGAGCAACCGCAGAACGCCCGACGCAACGCGCAGTCCTGCCGGGCTGCCGACTCTCTCAGCCGGTGTGGTGAAATGGCAGACACAACGGACTTAAAATCCGTTGGCGCGAAAGCGCCGTGCGGGTTCGAGTCCCGCCACCGGTAGTTTTTTGAATCGACTCTGAAATCTTATTGGCACGGGATTTGAAGGCATTTGAGGCTTTCAGAAAGGGGCGTTTTTTGACGTTCGTAGCACCTGCATAGCACGCCCGACTTACAGGCTGATTCCATGCCCATACGGAGAACCTATCAGCATGGGGAAAGGGCTTTCCCGTTGCGACATCATGGGTCTTGCGGAAATCACCGAGGGAGCGAATGCCATCCGAGCATTCTCCAAGAGGGAGGCTGTCGTCCGATTGGTTCCGTAATCCGCGAAACTGCGGCTAGACCACTGGCAGAAGCCACGCGCCCGACGCCGCTCCCCGTTCTGACCGTTTCCGGTGAGGCGGGCGCGCGAGCAAACTCCGCGCAGGAAGCCCCAGCCCGCTGGCATGCGAGTAGCTGAAATCTCACGCATGACCTCGCTGCGCACGCTGAAAACCAAGATCTACGCGGATGGTGCCGACAAAGCTGGGATGCTCGACCTTTACGCCAACCCGCTCATCCAGGGCATGACCACGAACCCGACGCTGATGAAAAAGGCGGGCATCACGGACTACGAGGCCTTTGCCAAAGACGTGCTCCGGACGGTGCGACAGAAGCCGATTTCCTTTGAAGTGTTTGCCGACGATTTCGCCGAGATGCGGCGGCAGGCGCTGCGGATGCGCGACTGGCAGGAAAATGTGTACGTGAAAATCCCGGTGCTGAGTCCCGCCGGGGAGTCGGCGGTGGGGCTGATCCACGATCTCGCGATGGACGGCGTGCGCCTGAACGTGACGGCGATTCTTTCCGAGCGGCAGATCGAGCAGGTGGCCGGCGCGCTCGTGGCGGAAGTGCCCGCGGTGGTGTCGATCTTCGCGGGGCGCATCGCCGACACGGGGCGCGACCCGCTGCCGATCGTGCAGGCGAGCCACACGATCCTCTGCGGCCTGCCCAATGCCGAAGTGCTCTGGGCAAGCGTGCGCGAGGTGCTGAATATCTTTCAAGCCGACCAGGCCGGCGCGCACATCGTCACCGTGCCCCACGACATTTTGCACAAGGCCATCGCCATGTGCGGTCGCGATCTCGACGACCTTTCGCTCGAGACCGTGAAGATGTTTGACCGCGACGCGAAGGCGGCGGGCTACACGCTGGCTACGGGGCCGTCGGCTCCGCGGGAGGCGGCACCGCTGCGCCAGGCGGCTTAGCGAGTTTGTCGCGGAGTTCGAGGAACTCCTTTTGGTGCGGGCGCATTTCGAGCGCCTGGCCGAGTGCGCTTTTGGCGGCGTCGGTCTTGCCCGCTTCAAAGCGGGCGCGGGCGAGGAGATAGAAAGTTTTCGCGTCGTCAGGCTCGGCTTCGCTGGAACTGGCGAAGAACTTTTCCGCCAGCTCCCAGCGCTCCTCCTCCAGCGCGAGCACGCCGAGATTGCTCAGCGTGCTGGCATGGCGCGGATTGAGTTCGAGGGTGCGCTTGTAGAAGTCCTTCGCGCGGGCGCGGGCGATGGCGCGGGCTTTCGGATCGAGGATGCGGTTGCTCTTTTCAAGCCAGAGATTGCCGAGCGCAAAGCGGACTTCCGTGTTGTCGGGCACGTAGGCGTAGGCCGTGGCGAAGTGGCGCTCTGCGAGCGCGAGGTTACCGGACGCGAGGCAGCGGATGCCGGCGTTGTAGAAATCCAGCGACCACAGCCCCGGCTCGGTGCGCGGGATGGAAACGAAAGTCGCCGCGCCGGCGGTGATCGCGAGATAAGCGCCCGCCCCGATCCACCGGCCGCGCACGAGGTTTGCCCAAAGCTGCCACAGCCCGAACGCCGCGAGGACCATCAACCCCGGCACCGCCGCCAACCGGTAACGCTCCGTGACGAAGACCGGCAGCAGCGCGCCCATGTGCAGCACCACCGCCGCCGCGATCCAGCGCGCGCGCGGAAAAAGCCAGATCGCCGGGAACATCCCCGCCAGCCCGAGCGCGGCGATCAGCCCGAAGCGCAGCCCCGGCGGCAGCACGCCGTCGTCGCTCAGCCGTTTCATCGCGCCGACGTCGTCGTACTGAAACGCGTTCCAGAAATTCCCGAATTTCACCGCCATCAGCCGCAGCCACGCGGGACGGTTTTCCCGGATGTAGGCGTTCGCTTTGGCCGACCAGAACCGCGACACCTCCGCGCGCGTGAGCGGCCGGCCCATCTCCTTTTCCGCCACGGTGATCGAGTCGCGAAGCATGCCTTCCTGCGACGACCGGATGCCCGGCGGCATCTTCGGATAACCGTTGGCCGTGGGGTTGTTGCCGACCCAGAAATTGATCCCGCTGTGCGCCGAGAGCATCACCGGCTCGCGCGCGACGAAGTAATTGTGCAGCCACGCCGGCGCGGCCCCGAGATACAGCCCGCCGACCAGCGCCAGCACGGCGGCGGCGATCTTCGGCAACCGCGCGCGCAGCGGCGCGCCGCGCTCCACGGAGAGAAAAATCGCCGTCAGCAGCAGCGGCACCGCGAAAAGTATTGTGGCCACGAGCATGGCGATCACTCCCGCGAATACGCCCAGCCCAAACCACGGCCGGCACCAGGAGGAGCGCTGCGTTTTCACCGCCCACCACACGCAGAGGTAATAGGCCAGCACCGCCCAGATCGTGGGCATCAGGATCATCGAAAAAGCCTGCGCCGGAGCGAAGCACATCCAGCCCAAAGCTGCGCCGCAACCGATCACAAGCGGACGCGCCGCCGCGAGCCGGTCGTCCTTTTCCTCTGCCGTCGGGGCAAAAACAGTGCGCGCGATCAGATACAGCAACGTGGCCACGCCGGCATCCATCAGCGCCTGGAGCAACCCGGCGGCGAAGGGATCGAGGCCGCCCGACACCTTGTAGATGGCCGCCAGACAGAAGGCGTAGCCGGGCAGACCGTAGAAGGCTTTGTGATCAGTCCACTGGCCGTGCATGATGCGCAGTGCCCAGTCGCTGTAAAATTTCATGTCGTCGCCGTCCGGGACGAAATGCGGCGAGTGCGAGAACTGAATCAAAACGAGAAGCCGGATCGCAAATGCGAGAACGAAGACCCCGACGGGAAGAAAGCGCGGCGCGCTCATGCGGTCCGCGGGAGAGGGAAGATCAGAGGCGACACAGGGAAAGGCACGGTTTTATGGGAATTATACAAACAGAAAGCGGCGACTGGCATCGCCGCTGCTTAAAGAAGTGCAAACAGTTGCGAAGCGATTCGCAAATCACAACAAACAAAACAAACCGCAATCATCCATCATCCTATGTTGCAGAAGCTAAATAAGAATCGCGGGGGCTTTACCCTCGTAGAAATCATGATCGTCGTGGCCATCATTGCCCTCCTTGCGGCGATCGCTGTGCCAAACTTCCTCCGGGCTCGTAAGCGCTCGCAGGCCACCCGCATCCTCGAAGATCTCCGCATCATTGACTCGGCGATCGACCAGTATGCGATCGAAGCCAACAAGTCCGGCGGCGCGACCGTCAACTGGACGGACATCCAATCCTACGTGAAGAAAGGCTCCATCATCTATAACTCCGGCGGAACCGATCTGCTCGGCACGGCCTTCGGCAACGCGGGCACCTTCTCCGTAGACGCCATTCCGAAGCTCTCTTCGACCACGTTCAACAAGCTCTCCGACGTGGCTCCGGTCGACTTCTGGTCGCCTTTCTACCCCTGATTCTGGGTCTGGGTCTTCCGTAAGTTAAGTTAGTTACTACCGCCCTCCCGCGCTGCGGGAGGGCGGTAGCTTTTGATCCAGGTGGCAGTTGGAAAATGACGCGGTCGTGCTCCGGGAGGAAGATGAGACCGAGCCTCGTGGAGCGGGAGGAACCGAGCAAAGGCGTCACGGAGCGGCACACTCCAGGGTGCCGGCCGGCAACTGCGCCAGAGGCACGCAAACCTTCGGCGACGCGGTGGCCTGCATTTCGCCCAGCAGGGAGATTGGGCCCTGCGCGCGAGTGGGCTTCAGCACCGGGGAGTGTGCCGCTTCGCCTCCCGCTGACGCCCCCCCCGGCGGCACCCGACTAGCTAAGGAAGAAATCGACCCATGCTCTACCTCAGCTCCGATTTTCCACTCTCCGTCCGTCCGGATGCGCCGTTCCCTCCCGCTTAAAATCCTCGAGACCTGCCTCAGTGCGCGCTTCTCGCGCCTGGGTTCGTGGCTGCTTTGCCTCTTCGCCGGCGGACTGATCTACGCGCCGGCCCTCGGCGGCGACCTCATCTGGGACGACTACTATCTCGTCCGGGAGAACCCCTTCTTTCGCAGTCCCGTCTTCGGTTGGGAAGTTTTCCGGCACTACCTGTTCTTTGACTCCTTCTCGACCTACTACCGACCCATCCAAAACTGGTCTTACATGCTGGACTACTGGCTGTGGCGCGGAGACCCAGCGGGTTATCACCTGACCAATCTCCTGCTCCACGACGGCAGCGGCGTGCTGTTGTTCGAGTTACTCCGCCAGTTGCTCCCCGGCCTGCTCGGCAGCGCGGCGCGGATGGGGCCGCGGGCGAACAACCCGACCGCCGGGATGCTCGCGCTGATCTGGACCGTGCATCCCGTCCACAACGCCGCTGTCGCCTACATCTCGGGCCGGGCCGACAGCCTCGCGAGCCTCTTTGCCCTGCTGGCCTGGCTGCTCATCCGGCGGGCCGCGCAAGCCCGCTCCACCCTCGCCGCCGCGACCCTCGGCGGCGGGTCCGCGCTGGCGATGCTGCTGGCGCTGTGCTCGAAAGAGATCGCTCTGCTCTGGCTCGCAATCTTTGCCTGGCACACGCTGCTTTTTGAAACGGCGTGGCCGTGGCGGGTCAAAGTGCGCGCGGTCTGCGGAGCGCTGGCGGTGCTCGCCGCGTATGCCGCGCTCCACGCGCTGCCGGAGTCGCGCACGCCGCTGGCCGGCGGGCCGCCCGCGCCCCTCGATGAGCGGGTGCTGCTCGCCTTCCGCGCGCTCGGCGATTACACGCGCCTGCTCGCCTGGCCGGGCCAGCTCTACATGGAGCGCACGCTGGCCCAGCCCGGCATCTACCGCAGCGTCGCGGCGTGGCGGGAAAACGCCGGCTACGAACTCCTCTCCCTCGGCGGCCTGCTCGCGGGTGCCGCGGCCTGCGGGCTCTGCTGCTGGCGCGGGCCGGGCCGCCCGCTGCGCGTCTTCGGCGCGCTCTGGTTTCTCACCGCCTTTTTGCCGATCTCAAATCTCTTTCCGCTCAATGCCGAAGTCGCCGAGCACTGGATCTACCTCGCCAGCATCGGCGCGCTGCTGCTCGTCGCGGGCGTCGTCGTGGCATTTCCCCCGCGCGCGCAACTGACCCTCGGCGCGGTCGCACTTTTGGCGGCGGGCGCGCTCGGCTGGCGCACTTCGGTGCGGGCGGGCGACTGGGTGAACGCCGAGACTTTCTGCGCGCGGACCATTCAGGACGGCGGGGCCACGCCGCGCATCCTCACGACGCTCGCCTCGGTCTATGGCGAGCGCCGCGACTTTGTGAGCCAGGAGACGATCCTGCGGAAACTCACCGCGCATTTTCCCGACTACGCGCCGGCCCGCATCAATCTCGGCATCTGCCTGGCCCAGCAGGGCCGGACCGCCGAGGCCGAGCCGCTGCTGCGGGTGGGGAAGGGCGACGCCGATGACGCCGCGCGCCGTTTTCCCCGGACGTGGCGCGCCGCGCTCCATCTCGCGCAGCTCCACCAGCGGGCGCAGCGGCGCGACGACGCGCTGACGGTGCTCGCCGAAGCGCGCGCGCTTTTTCCCACGACCTGGGAGCTGGTGAAATACGAGAGCGAACTCCGCGGCGCGAGCGCGGGTCCGGCGGCGGCGCTCCCGCCAGTGGCGGAGTTTGCGGCCGCTCATTGGTGGCACCTCGATGCGTGGATCACGCTCGGCCGGCTCCGCTCACTGGCCGGTCAGCCCGACGAGGCCATCGCCGCCTGGCGCGCCGCCAGCCGGCTCGACATCTACGACGCCGCACCGCTCGCCGGCATCGCGCGCATCGAGTTTGACCGCGACCGGCCCGCCGCGGCGCTCCCCGAGCAACTCTCCGCGCTGACCCGCGAGCCGGACCAGCCCCGGCACTACCTCATGCTCGGCACGATCCTGGAAAAGCTCGGCCGTCAAAACGAGGCGCTGGCCGCGGTGCGCAAAGCGCAGAGCCTCGCGGCGGAAGCGCGGGACGGGTCGTAGGCGGAGAGAGTGCTCAGGTTTCACTCCCGAGATGGTTTTCGAGAACTGAACACTGCCCCCGCTTTCACTCCCCCGCCCGCCACTCCCGCCCACCCAGCTCCACCCGCTGCAGCTCGAACGTCCCGTCATCCGGCGGCAGCTTTTCTCTCCACGCGGCCTCGCTGGCGTCGTAGAAAATCGCGAAGGCCTCGTAGTGGTGCGGGCGCATCCACGGCGGGAGGACAAAGGTCCAGTCCTCGCCGGCCGCGCCCGCCCCGAACTCCATCGCCCCCGCGCCTTTCACGAAGCGGTAGAGGTGCTCGCCATCCGAGAGCACGAGCATCATCCAGGGGAAGCGCGTGCGTTCGCCGGCGAACTGCCAGCCGAGGCGGAGCTGCATCGTGCCGGGCGTGGCGCTCACGAGCTGCAGCGAGGTCAGCGTGGTCGTTTCGTCGAAGACCACCGGCGTCACGCCGGGCGGCGGGGCCGGTGCCGACGCGCCGCGCGTGAGAACGGTGAGTTCGTTGCGCCGATGCGCGCGCCACGGGTGCGGGCGGAGGTATTCGTGGAGCAGGCGGTCGCTGGACGCGACCTCGCGCTCCGCGGCGGTGCGCATGCGCGGGTGGTAGTAGCCGGCCTCGGTGCTGAAGGTGAACTCGTCCTCCGCGTCGATGATCACCACATCGCTCGCGGACGGCGGCTTGTAAGTCGCGGTGCTGAGCGTTTTGAGACCTTTGAGAATGTGGTGCAGCGAGACGAGCTGCTCGCGCGTGGCGAGGTGGGAAAGGTAGGGCACCGGCGCAGTCACGCTCGCCGTCGCCGGCACGGCGGCGATCATCTGCGCCTTCCACGCGCGCTCGGCGAGAAGTCGCGTCACCAGCGGAACCTGGCTCACCAGCGCAAGCGCCGGCCCCCACCAGACATGCGCCACCACGCAGGCCCCGAGCAGCGCGGCGGAGACGATCCGCTGCGCCCGCATCCGCGTCACCGCTTCCGCCGCGGCGATCCAGAAAAGCGGGATGAACGGTGCCGGATAATGCGCGCCGAGCGACCACTCCGTGGAGCGCCACGAGAGGAGGTGCTGCGCGAGCAGCGGCGCGGCGATCAAGAGCCAGCGCGGGCGGAGCAGCGGCAGCAGCAGGAAAGGCCCGAGCAGGGCGGGGAGCAGATTCCCCCCCGTGAGCGCGGCGTGCAGCGCGGCACCGAGACGCCCCGGTTCGGTAAAAAACTTCGTGAGAATGTCGCCGCCGGATTTCCCGAGATGGCCGTAAAGCTGGAGGTAATCCACGTTGCCGGCGTTCAGCGCCGGGCTGATGACTTTCCCGCAAATGAGCAGCCACACGGCGGCGACGGCCAGCGGGGCAAAGTGCCACCGCAGCGTCCACGCGCGCCCGCGTTTCCACTCCACCACCGCTCCCACCGTGCAGAACGCCACGAGCAGCAGCGCCATGTTTTCCTTCACGCTCAGCACCGCCACGAACCACAGCCAGAACCGCCCGGAGCGCTCGGCGAGCCGCGCCTCGATGAGCAGCAGCAGCAGCGGCGCGGCCAGCGCCTCGGGATGGAATTCGTAAATGCCGATGCTCAGCGCCGCCGGCGTGCTGATCGTCGCCAGCGCGAGACAGATCGCGGCCGGTCTTTCGACCCCGAGCCGGCGCGCGATGCGCCACGCGGTGAACGGCATGGTCGCGAAGGCCAGCGTCTGCACGGCGACGAGCGTCATTGGGTGCGGAAAGATCGCAAAAACCGGCGCGAGCAGAAAGACGATGGGCTCCGCGTGATTGCCCATCAGCGGCACATTGAGCAGCGAGACCATCCACTTTCCGCGCAGCGCGAGCCACAGCGCCTGGACGTAAAACGCGAGGTCGAAGGTGCCGTACTGGAACGTCCACCACTGCCACCACGAGACGAGAAAGACCGCCACCGCAAAAAGTCCCGCGCCCCAAAGGATCGGGCGGGGTGTCGGGGCGGAGTCGGCGGGCATCCTTCTGGCTGATAGCTAGGGCGGATGGAAAAGACAACGCCGCCCGCAAACCGCAGCGCGCCGCTCGACGCCTTGCGCGCCGTGGCGGTGCTGCTCGTGCTGGGCCGGCACTTTCCCGAGGCGCGGCCCGGCGAGACGCTGCCTGGCTGGATGGAGCTCTGGCTGCGCGGAGGCTGGATCGGCGTGGATCTGTTTTTTGTGCTCAGCGGATTCCTCGTGTCGGGGCTGCTCTTCCGCGAATACCGGCGCTTCGGCGAAATCCGCTACGGTCACTTCCTGGCCCGGCGCGCGTGCAAAATCTATCCGGCGTTCTATTTCATGTTCGGCGCGGTGCTGCTCTTCGCCGCGCAGATGGGCCGGCCATTCGTTGGCTGGCCGGTGGTGCTGTCGGAGATATTCTTTGTGCAAAACTACGGACCGGCGCTTTTTCCCCACAGTTGGTCACTGGCGGTGGAGGAGCATTTCTACCTGCTGCTCCCGCTGCTGCTGCTCGCCGTGCGGGGGAAAAGCGACGTGCCCTTTGCGCGCCTGCCGTGGCTCTTCGTCGCCGTCGCGGTGCTGGCGCTGGCCGCACGCATCGTCACCACGCAGACGCTCGATTTCCGCCTGAAGACGCATCTCTTCCCGACCCATCTGCGGCTCGATGCGCTGCTCTTCGGCGTGCTGCTTTCGTGGGCCACGCAGTTCCACCCGGCAGCGCTGGAGCGGGTGTGGGCGCGCTTCCGCTGGCCGCTCGCGGGCGCGGCCGGGGCGCTCGCGCTGCCCGCGTTTTTCCTCGAAATCGGCAGCGGCTGGTATCTCCACACCGTGGGGCTGACCGGCTTGGCGCTCGCCAGCGGCGTGCTCCTGCTGTTCGCGCTCCGCTGGCCCGGCGCGTGGCGTCCGCTGGCCTTCATCGGCGCGTACTCCTACTCGATCTACCTCTGGCACATTCCCGTGCGCTTCTTTGGGCTCGCCTGGCTCCCGCGCGAGGCGTCGCCGCTCGCCCGCGGCGCGGCCTATCTCGCGCTCAGCATTGGCATCGGCATTTTCGCCGCGTGGCTCATCGAGCGGCCCTTCCTCGCGTGGCGCGACCGCCTGTTTCCCACGCGGAGCCAGGCTGCTCCGTCATCGTGCCCATCAATCTCTCCCGGTGACAGAGACGTTCGCCATCGCGCGCCTTGAGGCGACGGCCCTGCGGCCTCAGTTCAAAGGCCGCGGGTGCGGAGTTGGCGGCGGAGGATGCCGTAAACCGCAGTCAGCAAGGCGAGCGAGGTGCCGATGAGGATGCCCTGGGAGTAGGTGAAAACGGAGATGCGCAGGCGCGTGTTCTTGAGTTCCCAGGACAACCGCCGGGAGTTCCAACTCGGATACGGAATCGCCCACGATTTCTCCGGGCTGAAGAAGAGATTGATCGGCTGCGGGCGGCCTTCGGCATCGGTGCGGCGAATGTCGCTTTGCACGGTCTCCGCGTTGGTCACGAGATCGGTGACCTTTTGGTTCGTGTAAAGACGCTCGGCGGTGAGATCGCCGCGTCCGCGCAGCGCGGCGGCGTCGAGCGGCTTTCCGGAAATTACCTCATCCACGAGCTTGAGCCGGCGCTCGATGTCGGCGCGGCTTTTCCCGAACATCCCGCTGACCAGCGCGAGGATCTCTTTCAAATCGTCGAGCCGCTGGTTCTGCGCGTCGGTGCGCTTGCGGTTTCTCACGAGCTCGTCCAACTGCGTCTGGATCTGCTCCTGGCGGAAAGAAAGCGGGTTCAGTTTTGCCTGCGCGACGACGAGCGCCTCATAGCTGTAGTGCGTGGCCACGAAGCGGCTGATCAGCGGCACCCGCAGCGCCGAATCGTCGCGCGTGCCGGCGGCCGCCGCGTCGGGATGCCGCGAGAGCCAGCGCTGGAAGGAGTAAATCATGTCGAAGTCCTTGTTCATGTCCTCGTACTTGATCAGCGCGCCGCCGAAAATGAGCTGCGGGATCAGCACGAGAGGCACGACGTTGGCCGCGGTCTTGCCGTCGGCGGCGAGCGAGGAGATGACGAGCCCGAGCGAGGTGCCGCTGGCCGCGGTGATGAACATGTAAAGGAAGTATTCCGAGAACATCCCGCGGATTTCCAAAATTCTGTTGCCGACGAGGACGAAGAGCGCGCACTGCACGGCGGAGAAAAGCGCGAGCGTGGCGAATTTCGCGAAGATGTAATACGGCAGCCGCACATCGAGGTTGCGCTCGCGGTGGAGGATCACCCGGTCGCGGATGATGTCGTCCACGCTGTTCATCAACGCGAGAAACATGGCCACGAGCAGGCTGATGAAGATGTAGGTCGGGATGTGAAAGGCGCTGGCGAAGTCGTATTTCCCGGAGGTGTCGTCGGTGAAATAGAGCGCCCACCCGATGAGCGCGGCGAGCGCCGGGGCGACGAGCAGGGTGATGAAAAGGTTCCCGCGGTTGCGGACCTTCGACATGAAAGCGCGGCGCATCAGCGTGCGGAACTGCGTCCACTCGTCGTGCCAGCGGATCGGCGCGCGCTGGCGCACGGCGGCGGCGGCGGCGGGCGTGGGCGTGGGAATCGGCGTTGCGGGCTGCTGCCGCAGATTCACCTGTTTCACGTCCTGCATCAGGCGAAAGCTCTCGTATTTGTCCCGCCAGTAATCCGGTGAAAAGCGGCGCGCGGGCACGAGTTGCCCCTGGAAATTGTCCTCGTAGATGATGTCGCCGCTGAGATCGCGCAGCGGAGTCTCCAGCACGTCGAAGATAAACTCCGGGCGCGTGGTGCCGCACGCCGGGCAGCCGCCCAGCTCCGTGCCGAAGTGCTGCTGGTGCTCCGCCGCGGCGAAATAGGCCAGCATCTCCGCCGGCGTGCCGTAGAAAACCATGCGCCCGCCTTTGTCGAGCAGCAGGGCTTTGGAAAACATCTGAAAGAGCTTCGAGGTCGGCTGGTGCAGCGTCACGAGCACGATCTTGTTGTGCGCCATCGAGCGGATGATCTCGATGACGTGCTCGCTGTCCTTCGAGCTGAGCCCGCTCGTCGGTTCGTCGAAAAGGAACACGTCCGCGCTGGAGATCATGTCCAGGCCGATGTTCAACCGCTTCCGCTCGCCGCCCGAGAGCGTTTTTTTCACCGCCGTGCCGACGATGTTGCCCCGCCGCTCGCTCAGCCCCAGCTCGGTGAGTTTCCCCTCGATCCGCCGCGTGCGGTCGCGCTGCGAGAGGTGGGGCGAGCGGATCGCCGCGGCGAAGCTCATGTTTTCCTCGATCGTCAGGTGGTCGTCGAACGCATCGTCCTGCGGGATGTAGCTGATGAAGCGTTTCAGCCCGTCCACATTCGCGTAGAGCGACTGCCCGTTGAGCAGCACCTCCCCGCGCGTGGGCTGGAGCTGGCCGGCGAGGCAGCGCAGCAGCGTGGATTTTCCTGAGCCGCTCGCGCCCATCACGCAGACCATCTCCCCGCGGTTCACCGCAAAGGAAATGCTCTCCATCGCGACCTGCGCGCGGCGAAAGCGGTGCGAGACATCGCGCACTTCGAGCGACGAAATGATGTTCCGCTCCTCCTCGATGATGCGGTTGGCAAAGTCGCACCGCAGCACCTGCCCGGTATCGATGCTAATGGTGTCGCCGTCGGCCAGCGGCGCGCTCCCTTTGACCGGAAACTCACCGACGAGGATCGGCCGATCCGCGTGCAACACCTCGAGTTTGCCCACGCGATTTTCGTAGTCGCAGAGAATTTTCAGCAGCACTTCGCCGCTCGTGCCGGGCGAGAGCAGGATGTCGTCGGTGTCGAGCAGCGTGGGATTGTTGGAGACGAGATAGCCGGTCTTGTAGGCCTTGAGCTGGAAGCGTCCGCCCAGCGCGCGCGCCCGCCGCCGGAGATCGCTGAGCGGCAGTTCGGAGTCGTTGTGAAAGACGATCTTGTCATCCAGCGTCGCATCCACCGAGGTCCCCGCGCGGAGCGCCGTGCCGTTGAGCAGGCCATCCACGCTTTTCAACGCCCGCACCTGCACCTTCAGCCCGAAACGCACTTCCAGACAGGATTCGCGGGTCTTTTCCCTTTCGAGCCGCACCTCGTCCGCGCTGTCGATCGTCAGGTAGATTTGCGTCAGTGAGACGTTCTTCTTCGCGTTGAAATAGTACGCCAAGTCCTCGTACGTGAGCACCTGCTCGCCGAGCACGATGCGCTGCCCCGTATAGACGCGGCAGAACGCTCCCGGCCCCAGCGGACGGCCGCGCACCACGATGCCTTTCGAGCTCTGGTTCTTCAGCAGGATGAGATTGTGATACCGGAACGCCACCAGCCGCTCCGGCCCCGCCAGTCCCTTGAGCTTCACATCCGCCGTGGCGTTTGCGCCAAAGGTCAGCGCCTCCAGCGGCGACTGCCCGTGCTGATACACCGTCTTGTCCGACTCCTCCGCGGCATTGAGCTGATAGACGATGTCGATCGCCTGCGCCGCCATCCCGAGCTGCGTCATGAACGAGTAGAAATTCACCACCTGCTGCTGCTCCATCCCCGCCTTCGAGATCAGGTCGTAGAGCTGCACGCCGAGCATCACCTTGCGCTCCGGCCCCAGCTCCACCGCCAGCTTCTGCGCCATCGCCGCGAGATCCTGGTTCTCATTCAGCGCCTGGCGGAAAAGTTTCCGCAACTCCGAGTACACCGCTTCCGGGTAGTCGTAGCGCAGAAAGCCGAGCGACGAATCGATTTCCTCCTCCAGCACCTGCCCTTCCGCTTTGGAAAACGCCGCCAGCACCTGAATCAGCACCGGCAGCAAGTTCGGGCTCTCCGTCACCGTCCGCTGCCTTCCCGTCAGTTTCCGCCCGATAGACCCCACCATCCGCTCCAATCGCCACACGACCGGCAGCATCCGCGCGCGCGCGCGCAGTTTGTTGGTCAAAGGGTTGTGCAGCAAATTCATGAATGGCCGATCTGCGGCGTCATTCGCACGCCGCAGGCCCGCAAAGCTAGTGGCCCGCTTTGGTTTGTCGATGTTCCGGCGCGTCCGGCGGTTCCAGTTCCGGTGCTTTGCCAGAAAGCGATTCGGAAAACAGGAAACGAAAAGCTTCGGGAGATTCCTTTTATCCGGACAATCACCAGCCGATGCGGTGAAAAGCGAAAACACCACCGCCATCGACTGGCGCCGCGAATCGCCGCTGCTTCAGCACGTCCAGCTCGGCGATGTCGTCTTCATCGTTCAGCCCCGCAGCGCCGCCACCGCGGAGGACAACGCCTTCGCCAATCTCGGCTACGAAATCCTCGCCCAAGGCCCGCGCGGCCCCCTCATCGTCGAGCGCATCGACGGCCGCGGCCAGCTCACCGGCATCCCCGCCCCGCTCGCCGGCGACTACACCATCACCGACGGCACCGCCCCCCCCGCGCCACCTCTCCCCCGCCGAAACCTCCCTCGCCGCCGTCACCCAGATCGAATTCGCCGACCAACTCACCGTCGCCGCCAGCACCACCGTGCCGAAAGCGGACCGCTCGCTCTGGTGGGTGCTGGCCTGCACCGGCTTCGTCGTCCTGCTGGTGGAATGGTGGTGGTTTCAGCGGAGGCCGGGCATCGCCTAAAAGCCGCGCGCGCAGCGCCCCCATCGTGCCCACCCGCCCCCAAGCTCCAGCGCTGGAGCTTGGGCACGAGGGCAGGATGGTTTTATGCCCCGTTACCAAACTCTGTCTAGCAACGCCCTGAGGAGGGCAAGTGGCCAAGCCCACGGAGTGGGCGTCAGCATGGCGGAGCCGGAGCGCGCTCGCCCGCCCACAGGCGCGTCCGCGAACCGTCGCGCCGCCCCGCCGGGTGGAGCACGCGACCCGCGTGCGGTTTGCGGCGACCCGCCGCAAACACCGGTGTGCGCATGGCGGCTCGGGCAATCACCCGCACACCGGCTCCTTCGGCGAGTCGCCGAAGGCAGCACGCGGGTCGCGTGCTCCACCCGATCATCTCCACTACTGGCTGGAGCTTGGTCACAAGGGTGCCGCACGCCGAGGAGCTGAACCGTTTTCTGCGTCTACCGCCCAGACGACTGCTACCAAAGCAACGGAATCCCATAAGCGGGAAAAGCCCCATCCGGTGAAACCACCGGCATCGCTTCCATCTGAGCCTGCGCGAGGATCACGCGATCAAACGGATCCTTGTGATGCGGCGGTAACTCACTGCCCCGAAGCAAGGCCTCCGCGGAAAGGTGAAGCTCCACCAATCCCCATTGCCGCACCTGCTCTCCCCACCAGTGCCGGGTCGGGTCGGGCAGAGACAGCTTTCCTGCGCCATGTTTCAGGGTGATTTCCCACAGGCTCGCGTGACTCACATGCAGCACCGAGGCCGGGTCATTGATGGCCTCTGTGGCCGCCGCGCTCAACCGCCCCGGTTCACACTCGCCAGCCAGATCAGCGTGCAAGAATCCAGCAGCAGATTCACAGCAGCCCGAGTTCCTTGATCCCTTCCTCATCCAGCGCCGCAAACGACTTCTCCGACCAGCCTACCGGTGCCGAGGTGATCTCGCCGACCTTGGGCCGCGTCCCGCGAGCGGGCGGGATCGGGACGATCCGCGCCACCGGCACCGTGCCGTTGCGCAGCACCACCTCTTCCCCATTGGCCACCAGTCGCAGCAGTTGGGAAAAGTGCGTCTCGGCATAGTCGAGCGTCGTGTCCATGGCGTGCATGCGTCGCCGGCGAGTCCGGGAGCGTCAAGGCACGGGCACGTCCGTGGGAATGTCGACGGCGGCGCTGGCGGTCAAACCAGCGCGCTCAGGCCACGATGCCCTTCACCACATGCCCATGCACGTCGGTGAGGCGGAATTGGCGGCCTTGGTAGCGGAAGGTCAGCGCTTCGTGGTTGATGCCGCAGAGGTGCAGGATGGTGGCCTGCACGTCGTGGATGTGGACGGGGTCCTTCACGATGTTCCAGGCAAAGTCATCCGTCTCGCCAAAGGTCGTGCCGGCTTTCACGCCGGCTCCGGCGAACCACATGCTGTAGGCGCGACCAAAGTGGTCGCGACCGTTTGGCTTTGCCGGGTTGCCCTGGCCGAACGGCGTGCGCCCGAATTCGCCGCCCCACACGACGAGCGTATCTTCGAGCAGGCCGCGCTCTTTGAGGTCCTGCAC
>CAIQUL010000304.1 GCA_903874975.1 uncultured Chthoniobacter sp.
CATCCGGTGCCAGGGCGACGCGCCGCTGGGATGCGGGAGCGGGACGATGTCGAAAGTGTGCCCGCCCACGGTCGCCGGCAGCTTTTTGCCGATCACGTCGGTCAGTTTGTCGAACTCGATGAACTGCTGGATCGCGAGTTTGCCAATCGGAATGACCAGCGCGGGCCGAAGGAGCGCGATCTCCGCGTCGAGCCAGCCCGCGCATTGGGCGATCTCGCCGGCGTCCGGCACGCGGTCGCCGCCGGCGGTGTTCTTACCGGGGAAGCAGCGGCAGACCGCCGCCATGTAGATCGTGGCGCGGAACTCCGCCTCGCTCATCCCGCACGCGCGGTGGAACCAGCCGAAGAGCGTCTTTCCCGCCGTCCAGGCAAAGGGCCGGCCGAGCACCGGCTCCTTCGTGCCCGGTGCCTGGCCCACGGAAATCACGCGGCTGACCACGGCTCCGCCGGAAACCGCCGGGCGGTGCATCTTTGGGCAGAGCGTGCAGGCGCGCAGCCGGGCCACGTGGTCGTCGAGGGAGCGCTGGAGCCGGCTCATCGTGCGCCGAGCAAAGTGCCGGCGGCCACCGGATGGCCGCGCAAAAACTCTCCGGCGGGCATCCGCTTTTTGCCCTCCATCTGCACCTCGCGCAGCAGCACCGCGCCCGTGCCTGCGCCAACGAGCAGGCCGCGCCGATCCGCCCGCAGCACGCCGCCCGCCGGCCCGCTCTCGCGCCGATGCTGGATGCAGGAAAAGACCTTGAGCTGGCGCGGCCCTTCCGGCGTCGGGAGAAAGGTGTGGGCCGCAGGCCACGGGTTCATCGCGCGGATGCGGCGGTCGATTTCGCGCGGCGTGGCCGCCCAGTCGATCGCCCCGTTCTCACGCGCCAGCTTCGGCGCGTAGTTGGTCTGCGTTTCATCCTGCGGAAAACGTGGTGCGCACCCCGCGGCGAGGAGTGGCCACGCCTCGGCGAGCGCCTCCGCGGCGATGACCCCGAGCCGGTCGTGAAGCGAGCCGCCCGTTTCGCGCCGCCCGATCGGCGTCGCGCGGAGCAGCAGGATGTCGCCGGTGTCCAGCCCCTCCGCCATGTACATGACCGTCACGCCGCTCGCCTGATCGCCCGCCTCAATGGCAGCCTGGATCGGCGCGGCTCCGCGCCAGCGCGGGAGCAGCGAGGCGTGCAGATTCAGGCAGGCGAGCCGCGCGGCCTCGAGCACCGCCTTCGGCAATATCTGACCGTAAGCCATCACGACGATCACGTCCGCCCGCAACGCCACGATCTCGGCCACGGCATCCGGCGCGCGCATCCGCACCGGCTGCAGCACCGGCACCCCGCGCTCCACGGCGAGTTGTTTGATCGCCGACGCCCGCAGTTCCAGCTTCCGCCCCGCGGGTTTGTCCGGCTGGCTGACCGCGGCCACGACTTCGCACTCCGGCGCAGCGAGCAGCCAGCGAAAGGCCGGCACACCGATCTCGCCCGTCCCCATGAAAACGACCCGCATCCGGCGGGCGGCGGCGTCAGGCTCCGTCATCCACGGCGCGCAGGATATCCATCAGCACGCGCACCGGCGGCTGGGTGGCGTCGATGTCCTTGACCAGTCCCGGCCCGTAAAACTCCAGCACCGGCTTCGACTCCTCCTCGTAGGTCTCGAGGCGGCGGCGGATGGTTTCCTCGTTGGCATCGTCGAAGCGACTTTCCTTCACCGCGCGCTTTTTCAACCGCGCGACCAGCGCATCGCGATCCGGGCAGGAGAGGTGAAAAACCCGCTTCACCTCGATCATCTCGCGCATGATTTCCGCCTGGTGAACGCTGCGCGGGATGCCGTCGAGCACGAGCGCGTCGATGTCCGGCTTGAAAACGTGCCCGCCGACCATGTCGGCGATGCGGGCCATCCAGAGCTTCACGGTGATCTCGTCCGGCACGAGTTCGCCGCGGCTGGAGTATTCGACAAACGCCTTGCCTACCGGCGTCCGGGTGTCGAGCTGGCGGAAGACATCGCCGCACGCGCAGTGAAAGAAGCGCGGGATCGCGCCGAGGATTTTTCCCTGCGTGCCTTTGCCACTGCCGGGGGCCCCGAAGATGAGGTAGGTGCGGTATTTCATGAGTCGGATGACGGTCGGGGCGAACTGTGGAAAGCGGGCGCGCAAAGGGAAAGGGGAAAGTAGCTTTCCCTTTTTTCAACCGCCGCCGACGCTGCGCGCCGATGTCCGCCGAAACGCCCGCCACGCCTCCGCCCACGCACGATCCCTACGCGGCGCTGCGCTCGCGGGACTATCGCTGGTATGCCATCGGCAATCTCATTTCGTCCTTTGGCCGGCAGGTGCTGGGGATGGCGGTCGGCTACGAGATTTTCCAGCGCACACACTCCGCCACGGCGCTCGGGTTGGTCGGTTTGATGGGGGCGCTGCCCATCGTTTTGCTCTCGATTCCAGCGGGGCTGGTGGCGGATCGCTGGAATCGCAAAATCATCATCCTCGCGGCTCAGCTCGTGACGATGCTCGCGTCCATCGGCTTCGCGATTCTCGCGCTCGGCCACCTCGCGCTGGCGGACAGCCCGCTGCTCGCCGCCGCCGTGCGCGGGCTTTACTCCTGCGCCCGTTGGTTTGGCGAGGGCGACAAAGTCCGCTTCGATCCCGCGCTGCCGCTCATGTATCTCCTGCTCCTGGTGAATGGCGTGACCCGCGCCTTCGGCTGGGCGGCGCGCGGCGCGCTCTTTCCGAACCTCGTGCCGCGCGCCGCGCTCAGTAATGCGGTCATGTGGAATAGCAGCAATTTCGAGCTGACCTGCATCGTCGGACCGCCGCTGGCCGGGCTCCTCATCACGGGCTACGGCGTGCCGGTGGCCTACGCCATCGACGCCGCGTGCGCGCTGGCCTGCCTCGCCTTCATCGCCCCCATCAACGCGCCGCAGGAGACCGCCGCCCGCCTCACGCGTCCCCTGGATGACCTGTTTTCCGGGCTGCATTTCGTGCGCCGGTCCAAGGTCATCCTCGCCACGCTCACGCTCGATCTATTCGCCGTGCTGCTCGGTGGAGCGGTCGCGCTGCTGCCCATGTTTGCGGAGGAAATCCTGCACGTCGGGGCGGTCGGGCTCGGCTGGTTGAAGGCCGCGCCGTCCATCGGCGCGGTGCTCATGGCGCTCGCGCTCGCCCACCTTCCACCGCTGCGCCAGGCGGGCAAGGCACTGCTCGGCGCGGTCGTCGGCTTCGGTCTCGCGACCATCGTTTTCGGCCTCTCGCAGACGTTCTGGATTTCCTTCGTCGCGCTGTTTTGCACCGGGGCGTTCGACAACGTCAGCGTGGTCGTCCGCCACACCCTCGTGCAGGTCCTCACGCCCGACTCCATGCGCGGGCGCGTCTCTGCGGTGAACAACATTTTCATCGGCACCTCGAATGAACTCGGGGCGCTCGAGTCCGGGCTCACGGCGGCTTTTTTCGGGCCGGTGATTTCCGTGGTGGGCGGCGGCATCGGCACGATCCTCGTGGTCCTGGCCACGGCATGGAAATGGCCGGAAATCCGGCGGATCGGGCGGCTCCAGCCGAGCGAGGCGATCGGCGAGCGGGAGACTACGGATTGATGAAAATCTTGTCGCAGGACGGATCCACGACCTTGGCCCCGCGCGGGATGCCACGGACGTCGATGCGGTTGTAGGGATAGTACGGGCTCGAAACGAAACCGTAGCGGCCCGTGGAGCGCCCGACCGGATAGCGGGATTCCTCGCGGTAGGAGCGATCTTTGCCGCGCTCGTCGCGGTAGCCTTCGCCGCGGTCCCCTCGCCCCTCGTAGTAGCCTTCGCTGTAAACGCGCCGCCGGTCATGCTGGACGGCTTTGCCGATGAGGTAGCCGCCCGCCGCGCCGATCGCCGCGCCGGCGAGCGCCTGATCGCCGCGTCCATGCAGCGCACCGCCGACCGCGGCGCCAGTCGCCGCGCCGAGGAGGGCGTTTTGGCCGGAGGTTTCGCAGCCGCTAAAGGCGAACGCCACGAGGAGCAGAAGTGAAATGGTAGGGATGAGCTTTTTCATAGGTTGCGGGATTTATCGCGTGAATCCGACGGGAGGCAAGCGGTGGTTGTTCACGGAAAATTCGCCCGGAACCCGCGGTCAGCATGGCCGTTGGATCTTTGCTATCCGCCGAATCTGCAGCGCAGCGTGGTCGTGAGGATGAGCGCGATTTTTTCCAGACGGCTGAGCGAGTAGCGGCGGGTCAGCACGTGGAAACCGTCGCGCTGCATGCGGCCGAGAAGGCGGCCATAGATGGCGCGCATGATCTCAGCAGCGACCATGCTGCGGCGATCGGCGGGCGGGAGGGCGGCGGCGGCGCTGCGGTAGAAACTCAGGGCGCGCTCGGTCTCGAAACGCATGAGGGCGAGGAAGGCGTCGCTGCGGCGACCGGCGGCAAGGTCGGTGGCGGTGTAGCCGAAGCGGGCGAGATCTTCCGCCGGCAGGTAGATGCGTCCGCCGTTGGCAAAGTCCTGGCCGACATCGCGGAGGATGTTCGTGAGCTGGAGCGCGAGGCCGAGTTCGACGGCGTAGGTTTTGCAGCCGGGATCGTGGTAGCCGAAAATCTCGATGCTCACGAGGCCGACGGCG
Source organism: uncultured Chthoniobacter sp. (assembly GCA_903874975.1). Classification (GTDB taxonomy): domain Bacteria; phylum Verrucomicrobiota; class Verrucomicrobiia; order Chthoniobacterales; family Chthoniobacteraceae; genus Chthoniobacter. The sequence continues at coordinate 4,570 of CAIQUL010000304.1, forward strand.
CTGGCCACGCGGTAACAGTAAAGGCGGAGGTCGTCCCAGGTGGCGTAGCTCACGGCGGCGAGGTCCATCTCCACGCCGGCGATGATCTCGCGGAAGTGCTCGGTGCCGAGCCGGTATTTGGCACGGAGCGCGCGGACGGGCGCAGCCAGCGCGGACTCATCGGCGACCGGGTGCTCAAGCGCCTGCTTCCACAAATCGAGCCCAGCCCGTCGCGCGGCGACCGGTTGACCAGGGTCGTCGGCGATGTCGTCGATGACGCGGCACCACGCGTAGAAAACCGTGATGTCGTCGCGGCGCACCCGCGGGAGCGCGATGAAGGCGAGGGCGAGGTTGGACTTGCTGGCCCGCGTGATGGCGTGGGCGTCGGGCGGCGCGGCGCTCACGCTTCCGGCTCCGGCTGGAGGAGCGAGTCGCGCACGATCACGCCGCGCGCGAACTCGAGCACGCGGTCGCCTTTCTCCACGGGAAAAGCGGACGACGCCGTGGCGATGACGGCGGTCCCCAACTCGGCGGGCACACGGCGGAGCAGCGCGGCGAAGCCGGCCCGTTCGTCTCCCGCCAGCGCGCCGTCGAGGTTCTCGACGAAGAGGACCGCGGGGCCATTGGCGAGGCCGCGCGCCAGCGCGACATGGTATTGGGCGCGCAGGGTCAGGTCTTCGATCGGGGACTCGGCGGCCTCGGACATTTCGGCGAAAGCGAGCAGCCGGTCGGTGCGGCGGCGGGCTTCGTCGGGCTCGACCTGCGAGATTTTGAAAAGGGGCATGGCGACGTTTTCGATCACGGAAAAAGACGTGAGCAGAAACGGCGCGGCAAAGACAAACCCGAACCGCTGGGCGCGCAGCTCCGCGCGCGCTTCCTCATCGAGCGCCGTGGTGGCGCGCCCCCCGACGAGCACCTCGCCCGACTCCGGCAAATCGAGCAACCCCAGCACGCGCAGCAGCCCGCCGCTTTCACCCGAGAGCAGATGAAAACGAGCGGGCGCGAAGTCCGCGCTGACCGGCAGGCCGAAGCCGCTGGCGCAGCTCACGGCGCGGAGGGAGATGGAGGGTTCCGGGATCAGTGGGGTTAAAATTGAATCCAATTCTCCGCCGCCGGGTGGCCGGTGTCGCAGCGTTTGAAAAGGCAGACCCAGGCCGCGAGCAGCCAGGCCGCAAGGATGCCGCGCAGCCACGGGACGACGAGTCCCCACACGAGGCCCGCCGCCGTCTCCTCGCCGAACCCGCGCAAGACCAGCCCTTGCGCGACTTGGAAAAGGTAAAAGTGCAGCGCCGCGAGGATGACGAACCAGCCGAACGGCCAGACGTGCCGAACGACAAAGCGCGCGTGATCGCGGAGCGCCCGGAGGAGCGATTCGCTGTGAAAGACGAGCGTGATCTGGACGGTGGAGCAGAGCAGCAGCACGCCGGTGAGCACAGCCCGCGCGAGCCGCAGCCGACCTTCGATCACCTCCGCGTTGTCGGGAAACCACGATTGAAACGCGGGGAAGTTTTTCAGGATGAGTGGGACGTTGATGAGCGCGGTGCTGAGGAGCATGACGACGAGCGCCCATTTCAAAACGAAGGCGCAGCGGCGGATCGCGAAATCGAGTAAATGAGCGTGCGTGAACGTGAAACCGCGCACCCAGACGAACGCGAACAGGATGAGGTAAATCTGGAGACAGACGCCAAAGAGATACTCGAAAAGAAAGCCCAGCCACTCGACGACGGGCGCCCACTGAATCCACAGCGTTCCGGCTGCCGCGCTGCCGCCGCCGGCCACGATGAACTGCGGGGCGGCGTAGAGCAGCGGCTTGGCGAACGCGGCGAGCGCGCAGACGACGACGCCCGCGTAGAGCACCCAGCCGAAGCCGCCGAAACGTTTGCGCAATGCGCGCAACACGATGCGGTGGTGTCCGCCCCAATTCACGAGCAGCAGCAGCGCGGCGAGCGCGGCGAGCGGAAAGGGGGAGAGCAGGCAGTTGAAAAGACCAGCCGTGGATTCCAGCGCGGGCAGCGGACTCTCGCGCACGGCGTCGTAGACGGCATGCGGCGGCAGATACCAGAACGACTCCGTGGAGCCGTGCAGCCAGAGCTGGGAATCGCGCCACGCCGCGCGCATCCAGACAAACGTCGGTCTTTCCTCAAACGGCAGTAGGAAGAAAAAATAGACGCGTTGTGCGAGTTGAAAAAGTGCGCCGCAAAACCCGACCATTCCGATCGTGACCCACAGCGCGGGATAGCGCCGGATGCAGCGGAGTCCGTCGCGCAGGCTGCTGCGCACAGGGTTTGTGAAAAGCAGCAGCAGGTATCCGCCCAGCGCGCCGCAGAGCAGCCACGGGAGCTGCGCGGAGGAGACGGCGGAGGCGGGAAGGGCCATGTCGCGCCGAGTGGTAGCGGAGCAACGGGCGAAAGGGAAGGCTCCGCCTGCACGCGGTGCAAACCCTCCGCTCCGCTCAGGATGACGGAGTTTCGTTCGCTCCGCACCGCACTCCCGTCTTCCGCCATCCGCCCCTCATTCGTCATTTCCTCGCATCAATCTGCCGGGTGATCTCCAGCCCCAACTCGAGCGCGGCGGTCGCCTCCTGGCCGCCGACTTTCGGCTGCGCACCGGCGCGCGCGCAGGCCACAAAGTCCGCGAGTTCGCGCTTGAGCGGCTCGTCTTTTTCCACCGGCACGGGCTCGCGGACAATGCGCTGGCCCGCGAACTCGGTGACGAGCGTGCTGTCGGTGGCGACGCCGAGGATTTTGCCGAGGAAGGAGCTTTCCTTTTCATCCTCGCGGGCGAGGCGGAGCAGGTAGCCGCTCTGGCTTTGGTAATCGAGCGAGAGGTAGGCGTCCTGCTGGAAGACGCGGATTTTGCGCAGCTTCTCCTGGCTGATGCGGCTCGCGGTGATGTTCGCGACGCAGCCGTTTTCAAAGCGCAGCCGCACGTTGGCGATGTCCTCGCGTTTGCTGAGCACGGCGACGCCGACGGCATCGACCTGCGCGACGCGCGAGCGCACGAGGTGGAGGATGATTTCGAGATCGTGGATCATCACGTCGAGCACCACGCCGACATCGAGGCTGCGGCCGGGGTAGGGCGAAAGGCGGGTGGCCTCGATGAAGCGCGGGCGGGTGAGCCGGGCTTCGAGCGCGGAGAGCGCGGGGTTGAAGCGCTCGATGTGGCCGACCTGGAGCACGAGTCCGCGCTGTTGCGCGAGGTCGCACAGCTCGCGCGCCTGCTCGGGGGTTTCAGTGAATGGCTTCTCGACGAGCACATGCTTGCCGCGCTCGAGCAGCGCTTTGGCGATGGCGAAATGCGTGGTGGTCGGCGTGGCCACGGTCGCGGCGTCGATGGCCTCGGCGAAGGTGTCGAGCTGCGTGAAAGCGCGCGCGCCGTGCTGCGCCGCGATCTCGCGGGCGACCTCGGCGCGCTCATCGAGCACCGCGGCGAACTGCGCGTCGGGCAGCGCGGCAAAAATGCGCGCGTGATTTTTCCCCATGCTGCCCGTGCCGATGACGCCGAGGCGGATCAGGGATGGTGCGGAGGGAGCGACCGCAGATGACGTAGATGGGGAAGGCATGATGAGGAGGCGGGAGTGGGTTGGTCGCGTCAGGTTGATCGGGGAATCAAGGGTGGGTGACGCCGACGCGTTTCCACTGCCCGGGATCTTGCTCCCCGGGGGAATCTCGCGGAGTCCCATGCAGGGCGTCGCGGACCGCGCGCAGGCAGCCCGCCTGCCAGACCATGAGCGGGTGGAGCGCGATGACCAACCGCTCGTTGCGCGCCTGCGGCATGACGGAGCTGCGGGGCGGGACGATGATCGCGTCGAGCGGCGTCCAGATACTGGTGAACTCAAGCTGCGCCAGCCGGTCGGCGTCGCTGGCGAGATCGCGGAGAAAGGCGCTGCCGAAGCGCATCTGGCGGCAACCGGCGTTCGGAATGAGATACGCGAGCAGCGTGCCGCCGTGCGGCGCGGAGATGGTGACGTAGCGCTGCACGCGCTCCAGCCCGCCGAGCCGCTGGAGGTAGTAGCGCGTGACCAGCCCCCCCATGCTGAAGGCCACGAGGTCGATCTTCTCGCCGGGCGCGTAGTTCTCCGCGATGAAATCCGCGACCTGCCCCGCCAGCACGTCGAGCCCTTTCTGCCCCCAACTCGGCCGCAGGCTCATCGTCTTCGCGTCCCAACCCTGCGCGCGGAGATAGCGCGCCGGCGGCTCCATCTTGCGCGCGTCGTCCTTGATCCCGTGGATGAGCAGCACGGGATTGCGCGGGGCGGTTTCGGTCGCGGACACGCGGGGAGAAAACAGCGCGAGCAGCGCGGCGGCGAGCGCGAAAAGCGGGCGGTTCATGCGTGCAGATTGCGGTAATGCCGGACCTCGAATTCGGCGTGGCGCAGCGGCACGTCGATCAGTTCGAAGCCCTCCTCGAACGGCGGAAAGAACGCATCCCCTTCCACCTCGCGGAGCACCACGCTGAGATACAGTTCCCGGCAGCGCGGCAGCAGTTGCGCATAGATCTCCGCGCCGCCGATGACGAAAATTTCGCGCGGCGCGTAGTGGCTCGCCGAGAGGTCGGCGAGATCGTGCAGCGTGGTCACGCCGGGGATGTCGCTGCCGCGCGTGAGGACCACGTTGGTGCGGTTCGGCAGCGGCTTGCCGAGCGACTCGAATGTCTTTCGCCCCATGAGCACGACATGGCCGGTGGTCACTTTTTTGAACCACTGGAAATCCTCCGAAATGTGCCAGGGAATCTGTCCGCCGCGCCCGATGACGCGGTTCAACGACATGGCGGCGATCGCTTTCACTGGAGGAGGGAGCGGGCCGCGCACGCAGGCACAAAGGCACGAAGGACGGATAGCCCGCCAATTTCTGACGCCCCCGAGCCCTTTGTGCCTTTGCGCCTTTGTGCGAGGAATCTGCCAATCATACGGCGATGGGCGCTTTGATCGCGGGGTGCGGGTCGTAGCCGGTGAGGTCGAAGTCTTCGTAGCGGAAGGCGTGGATGTCGCGGATGGCGGGGTTCAGGGTCATCGTGGGCAGCGGGCGGAGGTCGCGGGTGAGCTGCTCGCGGGCCTGGTCGAGGTGGTTGGCGTAAAGGTGGAGGTCGCCAAAGGTGTGGACGAAATCGCCCGGGGCAAGGTCGCAGACTTGCGCGACCATCATGGTGAGCAGCGCGTAGCTGGCGATGTTGAAGGGGACGCCGAGGAAGAGGTCGGCGCTGCGCTGGTAGAGCTGGCAGCTCAGGCGGCCGTCGAGGACGAAGAACTGGAAGAGTGCGTGGCAGGGCGGCAGGGCCATCTGCGCGATTTCGCCGGGATTCCATGCGCTGACGATGAGGCGGCGGGAGTCGGGGTTCGCTTTGATCTGCGCGATGACGTCGTCGATCTGGTGGATGGAGCGTCCGTCGGCGGTGCGCCAGTCGCACCACTGCGCGCCATAGACGCGGCCGAGGCTGCCGTCGGTGCCGGCCCACTCGTCCCAAATGGTCACGCCGTTTTCGCGGAGGTAGCGCACGTTCGTGTCGCCAGCGAGGAACCAGAGCAGCTCGTGGAGGATGGAGCGCAGGTGGACTTTTTTCGTGGTGAGCAGCGGGAAGCCCGCGCCGAGATCGAAGCGGGCCTGCGCGCCGAAGATGGAATACGTGCCGGTGCCGGTGCGGTCGGGTTTGAATTTCCCATTTTCCAAAACGAGGCGGAGGAGGTCGTGATAGGCGCGCATGAAAACCCGGAGCATGCCGGAGGCGGGAAGCGCGAGGCAAGCGGCTGGATGGATTTGCTCGGAAGGCATTTTTTCCGCTGGCCGCACCGGGGAAATCGTTTCAGTTTCCCGCCCGCTTCACCATGTCCTCCGGTCCAGAACCCGATCCAACTCCCGCCGACTCCGCGCCGACTCCGGCTCCGCCGCCGCCCGCCGCAGCCCCGCAGGGGGCGGCTCCGAGGCCGAAGCCCGGATCAAGGCCGCCGCCGCCCAAAATGCGCCGGCCACCCCCGCGGCCACGGCCACGCAAGTACCGGAGCCACGGCAATGTCGACCGGGCCCGCTGGGGCGTCCTGGTCGTCTTCCTCCTCTTCTGCACGGCGGTGGCTTTTTTCCTCAACGCGCTCTGGCCGCTCGGGCGCACCGGGCCGACGACCCCCGCGATCTTCGGCAGCGTCTTGTGGACGACCGCCCTGCTCATCGCGCTGTGGCGGCGCCAAATCTGGGCGCGCTATCTCCTGATCGCCCTCTTCAGTCTGGCGGCGATCGGAGCGCTGATCATGGCTCCAAACACGCTCGATGCCAAAGACCGCGACCTGCTGATGGCCTACGCCGCAAGTGGGATGCTGGCCGTGGCGAGCGCGCTCTACCTTTACTACTCCCGCGACATCCACCGCCTGACGAGCCGCGACCGCGAGTAAGCGCGCGGCGGCCATTCACGGTTTGCGGGGTGAAGTTTTGTGCTATGTGCTGTGCCGCCATGGACCAGCCGCTGAAAGACACGCAGAACGAACCCGACAACCGCCGCATCGCCATCGACCGCGTGGGCGTCCGCGCGCTGCGCTACCCGATGCAGATCCGCGACAAGGCGCGGGCGGTCCAGCACACCATCGCCACGGCGGCGCTGACCGTGGATTTGCCGCACCAGTTCAAAGGCACGCACATGAGCCGCTTCGTGGAGGTGCTCAATGAGTTTGGCCCCGAGCTGCACGTGGATAACATCCACACGATCCTCCATCAGCTCACGGCGCGCCTGGCTTCGGAGAGCGCGCACGTGGATTTCGAGTTCCCCTTTTTCCTCGCAAAACACGCGCCGGTGACCGGAGCCGTGGGCATGATGGACTACAATGCGCGCTTCGCGGCCACGCTCGAAAAAGGCGTCGTGGATTTCATCGTCACGGTGATCGTGCCGGTGACCACGCTCTGCCCCTGCTCGAAGGCGATCAGCCAGCACGGCGCGCACAACCAGCGCGGGCACGTGACTTTTTCCATCCGCTTCGCGCGACCCGTGTGGATCGAGGACATGATCCGCCTCGTGGAGGACTGCGCGTCGAGCGAGCTCTACAGCCTGCTCAAGCGCCCTGACGAAAAAGCCGTGACCGAGCGCGCCTACGAAAATCCCGTCTTCGTCGAGGACCTCGTCCGCAACATCGCCGCCCGCGCGGACGGCGTGGCGGACATCACCTGGTACCGGATCGAGGCGGAAAATTTCGAGTCCATCCACAACCACAACGCCTACGCGCTCGTGGAAAAGAAGCGGTAGCCCGCGCCGATGCTCTACCGGCCCTGCGCCGCACTGATCGGCGTATTTTGGCTCGTCATGGCCGGGCTGCTCGTGCGCCAGCATGTGGGCGCGGGCGATGCCGCGCTGCGCGAGGTACCGGTCGCGCATGTGGTGAAGCTGCTGCTCACGCACGAGCAGCCCTCGGAGCTGAACATTTTCAGCGACCAGCAGCGGCTCGGGCACCTGCTCACCGCGCTCCCGGGCGCGGCGCGTCAGCGGATCGTGTGAGATGGCTCTTGGGAGCTGGAGAAAACGCTGGCCACCCGGCAGTGCACGGTTGGGCTAACATTGCGCGAAGCGATCGGCCAGGACGCTGATCGAGGCGGACATCAGCCAACTCGGCCAAATCCTCCGCGCGAAAACGCTCATCGGCTACCCGCTGACGCCGGATGATCTGGTGCCGTGAGCGGGAGGGAAATGACGAATGACGAACGACGGAATGAAGACGCGAGGGCGTGCGGGGTTTCCGACTTCGTCATCCCCCACCCTTCCTCCCATTCAGAGCGTGCGGAGAAACTTCACCAGTTCCTTGAGCGACGGGCTGGCGGCGTGGCGGACGTAGTAGCCGGAGGTGGCTACGCCGCTTTGCAGGCTGGAGGCGAGGTCGAGGCCGAGGAGTCGGCCCACGCAGAAGCCGGCGTTGAAGTGATCGCCCGCGCCGGTGGTGATTTTCGGTTTCGGGGTGAAGGGACCGACGACGTGCGCGGCGCCACTGGCATCCGCGGCGGCGGCGAAGTGCGTGGGGTGGATGACGACGGTATCGACCTTCAGCGCGTCGCGCAGCACCGAGGCGTGCTGGGCCACGGTGCCGTAGGTTTCCTCCGGCGCAGGAAAGCC
>CAIQUL010000305.1 GCA_903874975.1 uncultured Chthoniobacter sp.
CGGCCATCTTTGTGGGTTTCCGTGTTGCGAGTGTCCCTGAACCCTCCAGCACGGTGTTGATGATCAGCGCCGGTTTGCTCGCATTAGCACGGAGACGCCGCCGCGCCGCCCTTTGATCTTTGGCCCTTGGCTCGCCCTCAAGGCACCTGCCGCCACTCGTCCCGTCCACCGCCGCCTCAGCCCTTTTCCTCTTCAGCGCCCGCGCGGGGGCGGAGTGCGGGCGGATGGTCGGCGGCTGGCTGAAGCAGGCGACAAAGTAGCTTGGACTTTAGTCCAAAGTGGCGGCGGGACTGGGGACTAAAGTCCAAGCTACTTTCCGCCTCTGCATGCAACGCCACAAGCATCTCTGGGAGCGGCTCTGCGCCTTCGCGAACCTCGCCGTGGCCGCGCGCGAGGCGCTCCTAGAGCCACTGGAAAAACCCCAACTCCTCCAACTGCCGACGGAGTTCGTCCACCTGCGCCGTGGCGAGTGTTCCATTAGGCAGCCGCGCGGGGCCGACGTCCACGCCGAGCATCTTCATCAAGGCTTTGGCCGCGCCCATGTAGCCGTGCCGGGCCAGCACCTGCACGATTTGCACGCCGCGCAGTTGCTCGCGCCGCGCGGCCACAAAATCACCGGCGGCGAAGGCCTGCAGCAGACGCTGGTAAATCGGTGCGGCGAAATTGAAGCCACTGCCCACTGCGCCGGTGGCCCCGAGGGCGAGCGCCCCGAGCATGAACTCATCGAAGCCATACGGCAGATCGAATGTGCCATCCTGAAATGCCCGGCAGAGTTGATACTCCATGAGGTTGCTGCTGGTGAATTTGATGCCCGCCAGATTTGGAATGCGGCCGGCGGCATGCGCGAGGAATTCGGAGGGCGATAGGTTGACCCCCGTCAGCGGCGGAATCTCGTAGTAATAGAACGGAAGCTCCGGCGCGGCCGCCGCTATGTCCGCCATGCAATCGACGAGCGCGGCGACGCTGCCGGGCTTGAAGTAGCTCGGTGCCAGCGCGGAGATCGCCGCGGCACCCAAAGACTGCGCCTGCGCCGCCAGCGCCCGTGCATCCGCTAGGCAATTCGCGCCGACATGGATGATGACTGTGAGCTCGCTGCCGCGCGTGACTTCGCACCAGTGCCGGGCGAGCGCCTGACGTTCCTCCGCCGTGAGCGATGCGCTTTCGCCGGTCGTGCCGCCGATGAAGGCAAACTTCACGCCGCCGGCGAGCAGATGTGCCGCCTGCTTTTCGACCACCGTGAGATTGAGCGAGCCGTCCGCGTGGAAGGGCGTGTGCGTGGCGGCGACGAGGCCTTGGATGGATAAAGCTTTGCAGGTGGGCATGGGTGTCAGTGTGTAGTCGGCGAAGTTTCAGCGGAACGCGGTCGGATGAGCAAGACGACATTGAGGAAAAGACGCTGAGGATCCGGAAAATGAAGTTCACCTCCGCGCAGAGCTGGTCGCCAGGTCTGGAATGAACGCCACGGGCCGCAACCGGCGTCGGCGCAGTTCGGAGCGCGGGTGAATCGGCTTGCCAGCGGCAGGCGCACCCGGAAAAACCTGAGCGCTCACCTGCACCGATGTCCTGCCCGTTTCACACCCAGCCCGATCCATTCCGAGAAGCCCGCGAGCGCGACGGCGTCCTGGTCAACAATTTCCAAGGCAACGAGGTGCCCATGGTGCTGAGACACTCCGAAGTCCGCGCTGCGGCCAAGGACTGGCAGACCCTCAGCTCGGATGCCCCCATGCGCGTGCCGATTCCCTCGGAAGAGGAAGTCCGCACCGTGCGCCAGCTTCCCCTGGAGGTCGATCCTCCGGCGCAATCCGACTATCGCGAGATTGCCGAACCGTTCTTCGCCCGCGCGAAGCTGCCCGAGGTGATCGCCAGTATGGAAACGCTGGTCGCGGAGTTGCTCGACGATGCCCTGACGCGCGACGTGGTGGAGATCGTCCGCGAATTTGCCATCCCGCTCCAGTCACGCGCCCTGGCCATCCTGACCAACCTGCCCGATGCGGAAGCGCGCATCTGGATCGGTTGGGGCACCCACGTTTTCCGCGAAGGTGATGGCACCTCAAAAGGAGCCGCGCTCGAAACGTATATCAACCAACTGCTGGACGACGGGATGCGGGTGCCGAGCGACTCATTTTTCAGCGCCCTCACGCGGGCCACATTTCAGGGGCGTCCGCTCACGAGGGAGGAAATGATGGGGTTTTGCAGCATCATGTTTGCCGGGGGACGCGACACGGTCATCAACTCGGTGTCCGGGGTCATCGCGCACCTCGGGGTCGCACCCGCGGACTTCGCATGGCTCAGGGAAGATCAGCGGCGGATCGTCAATGCGAGCGAGGAGTTTTTCCGGGTGATCTCCCCGGTCACGCATCTGGCCAGGGTCGCGACCACAGAAATCCGCATGCCGGGCAAACACGTTCATCCGGGCGATCTCGTTGCGCTTTGTTTCGCCTCGGCGAACTACGACGCGAACGTCTTCGACTGCCCGGAAGAAACCCGCCTCGACCGCAAACCCAACCCCCATGTCGCCTTCGGCTTCGGTCCGCACCTGTGCCTCGGCGCAGCGCATGCGCGCCTCGTGGTCCGCACCCTCCTCAAAGGACTGTGCGAGCGCGTGCGCGGCATCGAGATCATCGAGGCTCGGGAGAAGCTCGAAAAGGAAACCTCCTACCAGCGCAGCCTCGCCTACGACCGCCTGCACGTGCGGCTGCTGGCGAAGGGCTGATCGCCCGCGGCTCCTGCGCCCATGCCCTGGGCGACTTTGGCTCCGCCAGCGATTCCCGCGCAGTTGTGCTCGGCAAGCCGCTCGTCGTCGTGAAATAACTCCCGCCGATGAAACTCTCCGCCTCCCTCATAGCCATCTTCGTTCTCTCCGCAGGCGCCGCCGCGTTTGCGCAGAATGAGGAGGGCTGGAATCCCGACACCACTTTTCCCGCGCTCCCGCCTGCGGAAGCGATCAAGACCATCGAAGTGCCGAAGGGCACCCAACTCGTGTGCATCGCGAGCGAGCCGATGGTCGAGGAACCCGCGGCCATGGCGTTCGATGGAAACGGCGCGCTCTACGTGTGCGAGTGGCGCACTTACATGCAGGATGAGCACGCCACGGGGCAGCTCCAACCCGTGAGCCGCGTGGTGAAACTCGTGGACACGAATGGCGACGGGATCATGGATCAACGCACCGTCTTTATCGACAACGTGATCCTCCCGCGCTCGGTGCTGCCGCTGCACGACCGGGTGCTCGTTCACTTCACGCAGGAGACGACGATCTGGGCGTATTTCGACGACAACAAGGACGGCGTCGCCGACCGGCGCGAGGTGGCGTGGAAAGGCGGGACGGACAACGACAACATCGAGCACCAGCAAAGCGGACTGCTGTGGAATCTCGACAACACCATCTGCACCAACGACCGGCGCTTTCGCTGGGAAAATGGGAAGCTCGTCGAGATGCGGCACGACCGCGGGCGCATCAGCCAGTGGGGCCTCGCGCGCGATGACGACGGACGGCTGGTGAGCAGTTGGGGCGGCGGCGCGAACCCGGCGCACTCGTTCCAGCTCCCGGCGGGCTATCCCATTTTGTCAATGAAGGAGCACGCGGATGGCTTCAATCGCACGTGGGGCATCTGCCCGGTGTGGGATTACAGCGACGGCGGCTACGACGTGAAAAGGCGGGCCCAGCTCATCCGCTTTTCCGCGACGTGCGGGCAGACGATCGTGCGCTCGGCAGCATTCGCGCAATGGCACGGCCACGCGGCGACATGCGAGCCGGTCGGGCGTTTCATCCGCCTGAGCCGCTTCGCGTGGAAGGACGGC
>CAIQUL010000306.1 GCA_903874975.1 uncultured Chthoniobacter sp.
CCTCGGACATTTCCGCGGTCATCTTCTCGAGCGCCGCCTGGTTCGCGCGCTCGCTGGCCTCGGCCTTTTTGATTTCCTCGCCGCTTTTCTCGGAAGGCTTGTCGGGCTTCGCTTCGGCGAGCGCCTTGGTTTCCTCAAGCTGCCGCTCCTCGTCGCGGATGCGCTCGTCGAGCTGCTTGAGGACTTCGTCCATGCGCTCGCGGATGTGCTCGGCGTGCTTCGCCGGGCTGAGCACGTAGATGGTGTGCTTCCAGGATTGGACCGGTTTCCGATCCGGGAGAAAATCCACCGCGTAGGCCGCCAGCTCGACCACGCTGTCCACGGGGATGTTCTGCCAAGCGGGCGAAAACTCCGTCGGCACCGCGAGTTCCTTTTTCGTCTGCCCGCCGGCGGTGCGCGCGGCCTCGCCTTTGCCGAGGTCGTCCTTTTTCTCGCCCATCGAGCGCACCGTCCACCCGAGCCACGCGGACTTCAGCCCGTAGTCGTCGCTCGCCGTGAAGTTCAGCTTCAGTACTTCGTTCGGCAGGATCGCGATGCTCTGCTCGACGCCCTGCAAATCCACGCGCGGCTCGCCGTCTTTCACGGTGCTGACCTGCACCGTGTAGGGCTGCGTGGGCGTGAGGCCGTGCTTGTCCGCCCAGCGGAAAATCGCGTCGCCGACCAACTCGCCGACCGGCCGCGCGGGCGTGACGAACGTCTCCCCCTCGAGGTCCGCGACGGGGTCGGTGTCGCCATGTTTCATCGTCGCCGACTGGAGCGCGCGGCTGGTCTTGCCGGCGAAGCGCACGCTGCTGCCTTCGAGAAATTCCGCGCGACTGCCCTGGATCGCAACCTTGGTCGCGGGGTAGCCGAGGTAGCCGGGCATCTCGACGCGCGCGGCGAGTTCCTTCATCTCCGGGCGGTGCAGCGGGCGGATGCCGATGTCGCGCGTGGCGTCGCCGATGCGCAGCGCGAGCTGGCCGTTCTGCGTTTGTCCCGCGATGCGGAAAACCACGCGCCCGTCCTTGTCGAGTTTCACCACGGTCTCGGCGGCGTTCAGACGCGCCTTCGCATTCTGCGGACGCCAGACGGAATCCTCTTTCAGCCCGCACGCGATCTCGAACGCCTCGCCGTGCGCGACCACGAGTTCAGCGGGCAGGTCGTCGATGCTGGCAAAGGTGTAGCGCTCGATCGGCGCCCACGGCTGGAGCCAGCGCGCGAGGGCGTTCAGCGCGGCTTGCGGCGCGAAAACGAAGGGCGCGGCGGTGAGCGCGGCGAGCACGATGGCGGCGAACGCCCAGCGGCGCGCGGGTCGCACGGGGACGGCGTTGGCAAAGTCGAAGCGTCCCGATTCTTCCGCGACCTGGCGGATCGCCGCACGCATCAGCGCGGGGGAAACATTCGCCGCGAGGTTGCGCGTTTCGGTCAACTCGATGACGCCCTGCAGCCGGTCGCCGAGCGATTTGAAATGCCGCTGGAGCAGTTTCGCGAGTTCCGCCGGGCCGCGCCGGCTCCACAGCCAATGCGCCGCCCAGCCTTGCGCGAACCATGCGGCGAGCGCGCCGCCGCTGAGGGTCAGGATCGCGCGCGCCCAGCGCGGGGTGTCCACGAAGCGGTCGAGGACGAAGAGGAGGACAAACGTGGCGAACAACCCGACGATCCCGCCCGCGACCGCGGCGAGCGTTTCCAAGCGGCGCAACCGGGTTTCATAGCCGCGAAGCTGCGTGACCAACGATTCGGGCAGAGTGATCGAATTCATGGTGCGGTGGACGTTATGCAGAAGACGCTCGGGGGAAACCGTTCATTAGAGATAACGCAATGCCGCGGACGCCGGGTGGAGCACTCGACCCGAGTGCCGGATTCGGC
>CAIQUL010000307.1 GCA_903874975.1 uncultured Chthoniobacter sp.
ATGGCTCTATTACAGGCTCTAACACATGGGGCGAACGGAAATGGCAGCAAAAAAAAGAGCATTTACTGATGTTCTATAATGGCAAGCTTATTCAAACCTTTGTTTACAACAAACAATTAGATGTTTGGAAATCGGGTGATGAATTTCTTCGTGCAAGGAAGCGCGATGATTGAAGAAGGAGGAACTAAACGTCACTGGATCATGAGCAAACCCCCTCACTCCCCGACGGCTGTCCCCTTTCTGCTGCTAGTGTAGTGTCCAAGAATTAACTGGACAGCGGTTCCTTGGATTTTCTTTTGCGCGGTTGAGTGCAGCCGGGCTGGATTTGCTCAAGAGTTTGCCGACACCGGGCGAGCTTTTCTTGGATGGATTGGACAGTGGCCGTCCAGACAAAGGGTCTTGGGTTTTCATTCCAAGCCTCCAGAAACTCGACGATGGCTTTTTGCAGGTCTGCCACGCTGCAGAAGGATCCACGGCGGATTCGTTTGGAAGTGAGTTCCCCAAACCACCGTTCCACCAGATTCAACCAACTCGAACTCGTCGGCACAAAGTGCGGGATGAAACGGGGATGTCTTTTGAGCCAGGCTTGTACTTTGGGATGCTTGTGGGTGCCGTAGTTGTCCAGCACCAGATGCAACGGGGTGTCGCCGGGAAACTCCTGCTCAAGGTGGCGGAGGAATTTTAAGAACTCCTGGTGCCGATGCCTTTGATAACACTGGCCAACCACCTTGCCCTGCAAGACTTCCAGCGCGGCAAAGAGCGTGGTCGTGCCGTTGCGCTTGTAGTCATGGGTCATGGTGCCGCAACGGCCTTTCTTGAGCGGCAGGCCGGGCTGCGTCCGGTCCAAGGCCTGAATCTGGCTCTTCTCGTCCACGCAGAGCACCAGGGCTTGCTGCGGCGGATTCAGATAGAGTCCGACGACATCGGTCAACTTCTCCAGAAAGCGCACATCCCGCGACAGTTTGAAACTCTTGACCCGGTGCGGCTTGAGATTGTGACTGCGCCAGATGTTGCTCACCGTGGACTTGCTGACTTTTTGCTGCTTGGCCATCAACCGACAACTCCACTGGGTCATCCCTTTTGGCTTGGTTTGCAGCGTCGCATCCACGATGGCCTTGATCTTCTGCGCTCCAAAGGTGGATTTGCGCCCCCGACCCGGTGCCACTTCCCACAGGCTGTTGATCCCCTCCTGGGCAAAGCGTGCCCGCCATAATCCCACGGTCTTGCGGTTGATTTCCAAATCCCGCGCGACCGCACTGTCGGATTGACCCTGGGCGGTGGCCAGCACGATCCGGCCCCGCAGCGCCACTTGCTGCGGCGTTCCGTGCGCGTTCAGCCACCGGTTGATTTCTTCCTCTTCTGTCGTGTTCAATTCGATCGCGCGCATGCTCAGTAGGTAGCTGACTACGCCCTGCGCTGTCCAGTTATTTGTTGGACACTACACTAACAGCGACCCATTTGTCCTTCGGCGAAATCAGCGGCGATGGTCCCGCGCAGGTTGTTCGAGGCGCGCTTGAGGCCCTCGTTGGCCACGAGCGGTTTGGTGGAGTCGGGTTGTGAGTTCATGCTGCTTTGAGGGCGAGGCTGGATTGAGTCCGGCGATTGGCATTGGTGCGCGGCAGGCGGCAGAGCAGCACGGCGGGCGCCGGCAAATAGCAGAGCGGCGGCTTCTCAAACCGTGGCCCGTATCCGGCAAGCTCGAATCCCCATCCGAGCAATTGTCGGATGCGCCGCGGACCCGACGCCGTGGAAAGGATCGCTGAGCGGCAACCCATGGCTTCCGCGGCATCCAACCGGATTCGATCGAGCCGTTTGCTCAGACCGGCACCACGGGCGGACGGGTGAACGACAAGCCGGTTCAGCGATGCGATCGGAGCTGGAGGCGGTTGCGTGAAAACATCCGCGTAGCTCTCCGCATCCGGAACTTCAGCCAGGCTCGCGTGGACGCTCAGGCGCGCTGCGGCGACCGGCATTCCTTCGCAGAAAACCACCCAGTGCCGGGCCGAGCGATCAAACTCGTCGAGCCAGATATCCATCTCAGCCGCGCGGGATGTTTCCGTCTCCCACGCCGCGACACGTAACCGGCCGATTTCCCGGAGGAGCGTCTCGTCGAGGACGGCGAAGTCGCGCAATTCCATGGATTCGCCTTAGTGCAGCAGCAGCGCGAAGGCGCCGCTGGCGAAGAGCGCGTGCGCCCAGATCGAGAAGATCTGCACTTTGCTATAGGCGCGAGCGCTGGCGTTTTCACTCGGAATGTTCGGGTCAGCCCCGAAAAGCTTCTCGAAGTTTTTGAACATGTAGTAGCCGGCGTAAAGTGTCGCAATGAACACGGCGGCGGCGATGACTCGGAAGATCAGAAAGACTTCGTTTTGCATGCAGGAAGATTACTTCTCCCGCCGGCACCCGCGAGATACAGACGGCTGCTTTTCTCTCGTGAACAGATACAGACCGCGGTCCCGTTACTGCATCGCTCTCTTCACCAGCCGGCCAAGAACCTCCACCGCGCGATCGAACCTTCTCGACCACGGATGGCCGCAATTGATGCGGATGAAGTTTTGAAAACCCTGCGTCGCCGAAAACATCGGCCCCGGGGCGATACTGATCTTCTCAGCCATCGCACGCTCGTGCAGCTTCAGCGCCGAGACGTTTTTCGGAAGCTCGACCCACAGCACGAATCCGCCGGCCGGCCGCGTGAGTTTGATCTCCGCGGGAAACGCCTCCGCGATCGCCTCGCTCATCCGGCGGATTTGCCCGGCGAAATTCCGCCGCAGTGAGCGCAGGTGATGATCGTAGCCGCCGTTCGCCATGAACTCCGCGATCGCGAGCTGCGGCAGCGAGGCGGTCGCCAACGTGCTCGTGAGCTTGAGCGCCTTCACTTTCTCGTAATACCGGCCCGGCACCACCCAGCCGACGCGATAGCCGGGCGCGAGCGTTTTTGAAAACGAGCCGCACAGCATCACGCGCCCGTCCTTGTCGTAGGACTGCGCAACGCGCGGCCGATCGCCGCTATGTTGGAGGCCACCGTTGATGTCGTCCTCGATGAGCGGCACATCGCGGCGCGCGAGAATTTCCACGAGCCGCTGCTTGTTTCCCTCCGGCATGAGCGAGCCGAGCGGGTTGTTGAAGTTTGGAACCGCGAGACATGCGGCGACGTGACGGCCCTTGAGCGCGCGCTCCAGCGCATCGAGATCCATGCCGTCACGCGGATGCATCGGAATCTCCAGCGCCTTCAAACCGAGCTCCTCGATCTGTTGAAGCACGCCGAAGTAAGTCGGCGATTCGACCACCACCACATCACCGCGCTTTGTGACCGCGCGCAGACAAATTGCCAGGGCCTCGGTTCCTCCGCAGGTGGTAATGATCTCATCGGGCGAAAGATTCAGCCCTCGATCCAGCGAACGCTTGGCGATCTGTCGCCGCAACTGCTCCGAACCCGGCGGCATATCATAGCTGATCCCGCGCGCGCCAGCGCTGCGGGACACGGAAGCCATGATCCGGCTCAACTTCGTGATCGGAAGGTTCTCGGCGCCCGGATACGCGGCGCCGAAGGGCACGACATCGGGCATTCGCGCCGCGTCGAAGATGCGCGACTGCAAGCTGCCGACATCGACCAGTCCAGCCGAGTGTTTCGGGCGCGAAGGCGTTGGCTCCGCCACTCGATCCCGGAACTGAGAGCGCACGAAGAAACCGGACTTCGGTCGCGCCTCGACCAGTCCGCGATTCTCCAGCGCGAGATACGCCTGCACCGCCGTAGTAAGGCTGACGCCATGCTGAGTGCAGGCGCGTCGCACTGACGGGATGCGATCGCCCGGACGCATCGTGCCCGAGCGGATCATTCTCTCGATCCTATCGGCGACCTGCTCGTAAAGCGGAGATTCTGCGGATGCGCTCATATCAGCATCTGGATCAGTTTCATTCGATGTGAACAGTTACACGCAAGACGCTTTTGATGCAGCACAGATGAAGCCTATAGCGAAGAACCCCGCTGCCGTTTCCAGCAGCGGGGCTTTGCAACCACCGAAATGTTTCGTGTCGCGCTTACGGCTTCACGATGCGCTTGATGCCGTCAGCGATGACCTGCTTGTAGCCGTAGAGGCACTCCACGGTGACGAAGATGCGGTTGCTCTGCGTCTCGGTGTAGCGCAGGTAGCCGAAGGTGAGGCCGGTCTCCGGGTCAGTGACCGCGCCCGCCTCGTCGTATTCGGCGACCGGCTCCAGGTAGCGCATGGCGACCGCGAGGCCGCTGGGGTGCGCGGCGAAGCCAACGAGCTTTTCGCCGTTCTCCGGCAGGATCGTGGTCTCGAAGATGTCGAAGCCCGCCAACCGGCGGATCTGCGCCTCGACGACACCGGGCTGCGCGATCGGTGCCATGAAGCTCTTGGCCACGATCTCGTCACCGAGCAGGTTCGTGAAAT
>CAIQUL010000308.1 GCA_903874975.1 uncultured Chthoniobacter sp.
GAATTGCTCGAACCGGCCACTTTCCCGCCCGAGCCGGCGACGCAACTCGCCCTCGCGATCATCAAACACGCCCTCCGCGACGGCCTCCTCCTCCTCGCCGATTCACCGACCGCCAACATCCTCAGCCTCACCCCGCCGTTCTCCATCTCGGACGACGAAATTGCCTTCGTCGCCGCCCGGCTTCAGGAGTATTTGACGTTTTTGCCCGGCTCCATCTCGTAGTTCAGCACCAGCCGGTCGGTGGTGTGCGGACGGAGCACGTCGGCGACGAACTTCATGTAAATGGCGTCGTCCTCGGTCATCGCGAGCTTTTCCAAAGACTCAAAATCGAGCGCCACGAAGAAGGGCCACTCGGCATCCGGCCGGATGTTTTTGCCGCAGCGGACGCTGAGGATTTCCGGGATTTTGAGGAGGCTCATGCGGGTGGTCATCATGAGTTGCTCGAGTTTCTCGGGGGAAACGTCGGGCTGGAGCTTGCAGAGAGTGATGTGATGAACCATGCGGGGCGGTCAGCTTTTCCAATCCAGCGCGCCCTTCATGATGGCGTACACGTAGCCGACGGTGAGGATGCCGACGAAACTCAGCATGCTCCAAAAGATGCCCGGCCCGTGCGCGGCGATGTGGTCGCGGTAGATGACGGCCCACGGATACATGAAGACGATCTCGATATCGAAGAGGATGAAGAGCATCGCCACGAGGTAGAATTTCACGCTGAACCGGGGCTGCGCGCCCCCTTCGGCGGGCATGCCGCACTCGTAGGCGGAATCCTTGGTCTTGTTGGTCTTGGCGGACTTGCCGAGCACGACGCTGATGATCAGCGCGGAGGCGGCGAAGCCGATGGCCACGACTACCTGGATGAAGATCGGAAAATACTCGCTCATATCCGTGGAGGTCGGAGCCGAGTTACTTGGTCGCTACCGCCGAAGCGGGGGCGGGGGTTTTCGGCGGGAAGGTTTCCAGAGTGGCGAGGACTTTGGGGATGCCTTTGTATTTCTTTGCGTCCTTTTTCACCATGCCGCTGGAGACGAGATTCTGAAGCTTTTCGTAGGCGCGGAGCCGGAGCATTTCCTCGCCGGCACTGGCCGCGTTCCGGGCCTTGAGTTTGGCGTGGATGACCTCGAAGAGTTCCTTGAATTCATAGTTGGTCTTCGACATCAGCGCGGCCGCCAGTTCCTCTGTGACCAGATCCGGAAGCCGACGGGCGAATGCGCTTTTCTTGTGAAACATACAGCCCGGATGCTATCACACTTTGGGATTCTCACGAACGAAATTTTCCGGCTCAGGGATGGGCGGGGGTGGGTTTAGCCGGCGGGGGTGAGAGGAGGTCGTCGTCGAGTTTCAACCCCGCGCTGAGGGTGCTCTCGATCAGAGGCATAGCCGCGGCCACGCCGCCGCCGATGGCCCCGAGGAGCACTTGGTTAAAGGTGAGCGTCCCGCTGCTTTCCACCAGCGTGCCCTCGGCGGTCACCCTCTGGGAATAGACGGACGGCGTGAAATGGCGGCTGATCGTCTCGGTGGCGGGGAGTTTTCCCGCATCGAACGCCGCCTCGCCCTCCCCGGCGGTGGCGAGTGAAAGGGCGAGCATCGGGCGCAGCGTCGCGTAGGAGCGCTCGATGAGCGTCTTCATGTCCAGGTAGCCGAAGCCCGAAGTCGGCGCGCCCACGGTTTTCACCGCCCCCTGATAAGCCGGCGTCTGCGCGATCCCGGCCTGCCCGCTTTTCAGCCGGGTGAGCGCCGCTCCGACCGACACCGGGCTGAACCCGAGGACCAGGAACTTCCCCGTCAGCGCGAGGGACGGGGAGACCGGGAGCAGGCCAGCGCCGGTGGGACTTTGGAAAAGGGTCGCGCCATCCTTTTCCGAGCGACCCCAGCCGGGCGTGCCCGGCGCGCTGGCGGTGAAGACGTCCACAAAGGCCCGCGCCTTGGCCGCGTCGCGCACATCCACGGTGAGCAGCGCGGACGGCGCCGGTTCCTCCGCGCCCCAATCCGCCACCACCCCCAGCTCCGGTCCGAACGCCGCGCTCAAGTCCGCCCACTTCAGCCCCTTCTCGGCCAGCGCCTTTTCCATCGGCGCGAGCATCGTCAGGTAGCCGCCAAGCAGCCCGGCGGATTCCGGCATCTCGATCTTCGCCGGCAGGGCCATGCCGTAGTAGAGGAAAGTCTCCGCCGCACTGAAGGCCAGCGCGTTGCGCGGCAGCGCCACCTCCGCCGCGCCGCCGGGCGCGAGCAGATAGATCGTGTCCCGCACCTGGGCTCCCTCCAGCTTCGTCCCCCAGGCCACCGCCTGCATCCGCTGCAACTCCGCGAGCTGCTTCGGGTCCACGGACTGACCGCTGGCCACGAGCAGCGACTTCACCCGGTCCGTCAGCGTCCCGAGCTGCGCAAAGACCAGCGTGTCGCCGTCCGCCGGCAGCGGGGCCGTCGCCTTTTTGAAAACCTCGCGCGTCCCGAGCGCATCCGCCGCCCCGTTGGGCAGCGCCGCCGCGTCGAGCGTCTGGTGCAGCAGCGCCACGTCATTCGACACCAGATACCAGTTGCCCTGAAACGCCTCCGCGACCACCGCATCCCCATACGTGAACGTCTCCACCTCCGTCGTCCCGTGCGTGGCGAGGTCCGACTTCCCCGCCGGCCAGGCCGCCTTCAGCACCGCCCGCGGCTCCGCCAGCAGCGTCACCGCCTCCTTTTTGCGTCCGAGGAAAGCGCACCCGGCGATCCATTTCGGCGTCGGCCCGTCGATCGAAGTCACCGCCACAAACACCTCCCGCGGGGCCAGCCGCACCAACTGCGCCAGCTTCTCGTCCAGCGACTGCATCAGCCCCGGCTGCGACCGCGACTTCTCCAGAAACTTTTCCATCTCCGGCTCCGCGAGCATCTGCGCCAGCCCCGTCTTTGGCCAGCGCAGCGCCGTCCGCGGCACATTCGGCACAGCCACGAAAAGCAGCGTCTCCCCCGGCACCAGCAGCGCCGCCGCCACGTGCGCGCCGATGGTCTTTTTATAAACAACGAACGCCGCCGTGGCCACGGCGACCAGCACGACGAGCGAGACGAGGAGTTTTTTCATGCGACCGCCAATGAACGCGGGAACCGTGCCGGGGCGATGGAAAGGTGAATGACGAATGACGAATGAATGCCTAAGCCGGAACCCCGTCGCCGTCATGCGCCGCCCGCTCCCCATTCGTCATTCCGTCATTCGTCCTTTCACCGCCTCCCCTGGAGGTTCTTCTGCAACTGCTCGATCAGCGGCGCGACATCCATTTTCACCTCCGCGCTGGCCTCGCTGTAAAACGTCTTGAAGCCCTGATCCATGATCTTGCGGGCGTTCGCGTCGAGCTGCTCGTCGGGCGGGCGCTCGCCTTCGCGCTTTTTCATGTCATCGAGCGCCTTGGTGACAAAGCTCTGCCGCTTCTCCGGTGTCATCTTGTTCAGTGCTTCCATCATTTGCTTGAACCCGGTCGGCAGCGTGAGGTCGAGAAAGCGCGCCTGCTCCTCCGGGGTGAGCGCGCGGAAGAATCCGTCGAGTCCCTGGCCCATGCGGACTCCGCGACGGTCCTCATACGCGAGCTGGTTCATTTGCCCCGCCAACTTCTCCACGATCTTCGCCCGCTCGGCTGGCGTCCTTCCTTCGACCGGATGTGCGGCCACGTAGCTCGCCACCGCCTCCGGCGTGACCTTCGCGCGGCGCGCGAAAAAGATCACGCTCCCCGCGACGAGCCAGACCAGCGCGAGCGCGGCGATGAGTTTGAGCCAGGGAAGTCGCATGGGATGGCGCGGATGGTCGCGCAGAAATACGCGCGGCGCCCGCCATTCGTTGCAACAACGTTCGCCCTGGGCTGCCGCGCCGCGCCGCGCGGAGCGAACGAAAAAGCCGTCATCCTTCGACTCCGCTCCGCGGCGCTCAGGATGACGGGTTTTCAGCTCACAGCCCCGGCGGCTTCGGCTTGCTCGGGGCGGCGAAGGCGTTCGCGCCTTTCACCTTGAGCTTGCGCTTGAAGACCTTGTCGCCGCACGTCGCGAAGAGCGTGTCGAACTCCGGCCCGCCGAACGCGAGGTTCGACACGCGCCCGTTCGGCGTGGGGAGGATGCCGTTCACGCGACCAGCCTGGTCGCAAATCTGCACGCCCATGCGGGTCGCCGCGTAGAGTCGCCCGTCGCGATCCACCCGTATCCCATCCGCGCCGGCGTCCTCAGCGGTGTCGGGGACGTGGAGCCAGAAGTAGCGTTGCTTGTGCGCGAGCGAGCCGTCGGGCTGGAGCTGGTAGCTGTAAATCCAGTGCGAGCGCGATTCCGCCACGTAGAGCAGCGACTGATCGGGCGAGACGGTGACGCCGTTCGGAAATTTCAGCCCGGTATCCACGACCTTCTTTTCGCCCTTCGCCGAGATGAACGTGAGCCTCGACGGCGCGGAAGGATCGGCACTCGGCTCGGTCACAAACATCGAGCCGTCGTGCAGCACCACGAGATCATTCCCGCGCAGACCTTCCGCGATCACCGTGGCCTGCGCCTGCTCATCGTAGGCGACCACTTTCCCCTCGCCCGTGACCGCGATGATCCGCCCGTCCGGCGCGCACGCCTGGCCGTTCGCCTTTTTCGAGTCGGCGAGAAACTCCGTCACCTTTCCATCGATCCCGACTTTGTAGGTCTTCGCGTTCGGGATGTCGTTGAAGAACACCTCGCCGCGCGCATTGGCGCACGGCCCCTCGGTGAACTTCCCGCCTTCCCACACGAGCTGCCACTCCTCGCCGGGCAGCAGCACCTCGCCGAGCATCCGGTTGCCGCTTTTGCCCGCCTTCACCGGCTCCGGCCAGCCCTTCCACAGAAAGCGCATGCCGTCGGGAAAAACCGCGCGCGCGTGCTTGCTGTTGTGCGCGCCCTCGCCCCAGACGTGCGTGTGCTCGTAGCCGGCAAACGCGAGCGCGCGCTGCATCTCCTGGTTCACCATCCACCAGTCGCCAGCGTAAATGTTCAGGTCGTTCGAGCCGTCCTGGAGAAAGACGCGGAGCGGCTTCGGCTCATGCTTGCGGATGAGTGTCGGGTATTCATTGCCGCCGCGCAGGCCCACGTAGGTGCCGATGCTGGAAAAGACGCGCGTGAACGCATCCGGACGCTCCCACGCCGCCGTGAACGCGCCGATCGCCCCGCTCGACGCGCCGCCGATCGCGCGGTCATTGCCGCTTTTGCTGAGCACGATCTTCCGCCCGTCACCCGCCGTTTTCTTTTCCACATCGGGCAAAATTTCCTCGAGCACGAAGCGCGCGTAATCCGGCCCGAGCCCGTCGTATTCGAGACTGCGATTGAAGCGCGGGAGCGCTCCCTCGGCGAGCGGCACCACTTTGCCGTGCATGATGAAAACGCCGATCGTCACCGGCATCTCGCCCTTCGCGATCAGGTTGTCGAAAACCACCGGCGCGCTGTATTGCACGCCGTCCTGGCAGACGAAGACGCACGCCGGTTTCGCCGGGTCGTATTGCTTCGGCACATAGACCCAATACTCGCGCGTCGTGCCCGGAAAAATCTTCGACGCCGCGAAGGTGAACTTCAGCACCTCGCCCTTCGGCACGCCGTCCTGCGGCTTCGAGTCCTCGGTCAGCGGATACTCCACCTCCGCTCGCAACACGGGCGCGGCGAGGGCGAAAGCGAGGGCGGCGAGCGCGGGGAGATGTTTCATAAAGGAGGGCGCGCAGGATGTCCGGGCCGCCCGCGCCTTGGCAACTGCGGAAGACTTTTCTCAGCACCCCAGCGCCGCCCGCAGCGCCGACTCCGCGCGCTGCACGATGAGATCGATCGGCACCACGTCCAGCCCGCTCTTGATGAAATTGCCGACGTGGCAGTCGAAGACCGCCAACCCGTCCGCCTCGCGGAAAAACGCGAGCGCATCCTCATGCCCCAGCCACACGGACTCGATGCGGGCAAAACCGGACGCCGCCATGAAGGCGCAGATTTCCACCTGCGTCACGACCCGCCGCGAATCGTCGGCTGCGACGTGACGACATGCATCCCGCGCGCTTTGTCGATGATCCCGAGCAGGCGGATGTCATCACCCCAAACGGTGTTTTGCCAAATCAGCCGGTCGAGATATTCGAGCGGCGTGGCGTCGCGGAGATAGGCTTTCGCACCCGCTTCTTCGCGCACCTCGTCGAAAAACCACTGCGCATCCGCCGCCAGGCCGAAGCGACCGGCGTGGGTGAGTTTGATGACGCGCGCCGATTCCGCATCACGCAGAATCATGTGCTCCTGGCCGCCCGGCTGCGCGTGGTCGAGATACTCCGCCGGATCGAGGATCAGGCCACTTTGCGCGATCCAGGCGCGGAAGACTTTGGCTTGGGCGCTTCTCTGCTCGCTCGGACTGCGCGTTGAATCCTCTCCGTCTGCTTCCAAAATTCTTCGGAGGTCATGCGCGGCTGATTCAAGCGGATTTCCCGCAGTTTCTTCGGGTCGGTTTCCATGCCCGGGGAGAGTGTGCCGATTTCCGGCTGAAAGCAAATGGCGAAGGGCCCAGCCCTCACCGCAGCGCCAGCACCCAAGCCGCGCCGAGCAACCCGAGCGCCGCCGCCGCCGCCGTGCGCTGCACCGCCGGCGACGCGCGCTCGTTTACGCGCAGCCACTCCAGGAGCAGCCCCGCCGCCGTCCCGACGACGAATCCCCAGCAATGCGCCATGTAATCCACGCGCCCGCCTTCCTCCCCCACCCCGAGAAACGCCAGCAGCCCCAGCCCCGCGCCGAGCGGCAGCACGAGCTGCCAGCGGCTGCGCGTCTCGGGCTCGCGCCAGCGCGCGAAAAGTTCCGCGCCCATGAGCATGCCGAGCGCCCCGAAGCACGCCGTCGAGGCCCCGATCGAACCGTGCCCGGCACCGCGATAGCCCCAGGCGTTGAGCGCATTGCCGAGCGCGCCGCTGAGCACCACGGCCAGCCACGTCGCGCCCGTCCCGAAGCGCGGCAGCAGAAACGCCGCGAAAAGCAGCCCCGAGGCGATGTTCGCCCCGACGTGCGAGGCGTCGGCGTGCAGCGTCAGCGCCGTGACCGTGCGCCACCATTCCCCCCGCAGGATTTCCGCGCTCTGCGCCACGCCGCGCTCGGACCACGCGGGGCCGAGCCGATTCTGCATCGCGAAAAATCCCGCCAGCACCGCGGCGGCCACGTAGAGCGAAAGTGTGGGGATTTTTCCCTCCGGAAAAACCGGTCGCGTCGGCGGTCGCGCGCGCTCCTCGTTTTCAAACGCCGCCAGCTCGCGCTGCACTTCCTCTTCCGCGCCCGGCTCCACGCGCAGCACCCATGCGTCCCCATCCCGCTCGATCCAGTGCGGCAGCGTGCGCGCCGCCACCACCAGCGCCCGTTCTCGC
>CAIQUL010000309.1 GCA_903874975.1 uncultured Chthoniobacter sp.
CGCCGCCGGGGGCGCGCCCGCTTCCTCCCTGAAACCGCACTTTGCGCCGAAGGCGAAACGCGTCGTGCAGATTTTCTGCGCCGGCGGCGTGAGCCACATCGATGCCTTCGACTACAAGCCGGAGCTGGAGCGCATGCACGGAAAGTCGCTGGAAGGCAAAGGTGAGAACCTCGGTTTCTTCGGCCAGCCGGGGAAACTCATGAAGCCGGTGTACGACTTCAAACAGCACGGAAAATCCGGCGCGTGGGTGAGCAGCCTGCTGCCGCATCTCGCCGGCTGTGTGGACGACATCTGCTTCATCAAGTCCATGTTTGCCAAGAGCAACAACCACACGCCCGCCGCGTTCCAGATGAACAGCGGCTTCACCTTGAACGGCTTCCCGAGCATGGGCGCGTGGCTGAGCTACGGACTCGGCACGGAAAACGAAAATCTCCCCGCATTCGTCGTGCTGCCCGATCCGCGGAGCCTGCCCGCCGGCGGCTCGATCAATTGGACCTCGGGCTTTCTTCCCGCCAATCACCAGGGCGTCGCCTTTCAGACCAAAGGAGGCGATCCGATCCCGGACATCGCCACGCCCGCAGGCCTCCTCCCCGGCGCGCGCGCGGCCGACATGGAGTTGCTCGCCGCGATGAACCGGGGGTTTGCGGCAGCGCATCCGGGCGACGATGCATTTGCGGCGCGCCTGCGTTCCTACGAACTCGCCGCGCGCCTGCAGGTGAGCATCCCCGAGGCGTCGCAACTCGACTCCGAGCCGGCGGCGATCAAGAAGCTCTACGGCATCGATGAGCCGGCCAACAAAGGCTTCGCGCGCAACTGCCTCATGGCGCGGCGACTCCTCGAACGCGGCGTGCGCTTTGTGCAGGTCATCAATGGCGGCATCTTCGGTGGGAACCCGCGGATCAACTGGGATGGCCACGAAAACGTGAAGGAGAATCACGACGCCCAAGCCGCGACGATGGACAAGCCGGTGGCCGCGCTCCTCCAGGATTTGAAACAGCGCGGGATGCTCGAAGACACGCTTTTCGTCTGGTCCACGGAATTTGGCCGCGGCCCCGCCACGGAAGGCGTGGGCAAGCCCGGACGCGACCATCATCCGACCGCCTTCACCTGCTTTCTCGCGGGAGCGGGGGTGAAGAAGGGGATCAGCTACGGCACCACCGACGAGATCGGCTATTTCGTCGGCGAGAACAAAGTCATCATCCCCGATTTCCACGCTACCATCCTGCACCTGCTCGGCCTCGACCACGAAAAGCTGACCTTCTACCACAACGGCATCGATCGCCGACTGACGGACGTGCATGGGCGCGTGATCAAGGACCTCCTCACCTGAGGATCCGCGGGGACATCTCCCACCTGAAAATCCCCAACCGAGGCTAGCTCAGCGCGAGCTGATGTTTCAAAATGAGGGTCATCGTTTTGAGGGTCAGTTCGTGGAGATTGAAGGGCTTGCCGATGAAGTCGCTGCCGCCGCTGAGTATGGACTGCTCGCGGTGCTCGGGTGTGGCGAGGCCGGTGAGAAAGATGATCGGCGTGGCGGAGTGCTGCGGGAGTTCGCGGATCTGGTGGCAGAGCTCGAAGCCGTCCATGCCCGGCATCCGCACGTCGAGCACGATGAGGTCGTAGCTCTGGCTGGCGAGTTCCTCGAGGGCCGCGGCCGGGTCCGGCGCGCCGCTCGTACGCAGGCCGGCGCTCTCCAGCACCATCTGGATGGACTCGCGATTTTCGGCGTTGTCATCCACTGCGAGGACGCGTGCTCTCGCGGGATCGCGGGCCACTTCGAAGCTGCGGTTGCGGAGCAGCGTGCCGAGGAATTCGATGGTCTGCTGGATGGTGCGCAGGGTGGAGGAATTGATCTGATCGGGCACTTCGTAGAGGCCGCGCGTGAGGTCGGAAAAGGTGGAGCAAACGCGGTGCAGCGCCGCGTAGCCGCTGCCGCGGGCGTGCTCGGCGAAGCCGTGGACGTGGCAGTGAAGTTCGTTGAGCAGACTGAGGTCGCCGGGCGTTTTGGTGAACGATTGAAAGCACTGCCGCATGGCCCCGTGCGCGCTCTGGGCGTCCTTTTCGGTGAGAGTCTCGCTGATGCCGGCGATGGGCGCTTCCTCCTCCGGGGCGGGCTCGGGCGTCCGCGCGGAAGGCGCGGGCGCGGGCGTGGCGGCGCGGTCGGTCGAGGCGGTCGCACGGGTGGCGGCGGTGGCGAATTTCACCTGCAGCCGGGCTTCGGCGAGGCTGGCACTGAGGTCGCGGATATCACGCTGGGCGGTCTGCAACCGGGTGGCGAGGTCGATGGTTTCGAGGCGCTGCTTTTCAAAACGGATCTGCAATACGGCGAGATCTTCCTGGCCGGAGCGGGCGCCTTGGCCGCTGGCTTCGAGGACGGCGACGTGATTGCACAGCGCGACGACTTGCTCCTCGTGCGTGACGGTGCCGCCGGGGTGCGCGCGGAGATTTTCGTGGTCGCGCAGAATGCGGCCGAGTTGCTCCTGCGCGGCCTGGAGCGAGACAAGCGCGCCATCGCGCTCGCTGGTGACGGCCGTGAATTGCTCGCCGACCAGCGCCAGTTCCTGCCGCAGCAGGGCGGTGTCGGGCGCGGCGGCGCGCCGCTCGTCGAGTTCGCGGGTCAGCTCCTCGACCTGCCGCGCAGTCGCGTCGCGGTCGAGCGCGGTGGCCTCGAGCTGGCGGTGGTACTCGGCCGCGGTTGCAGCGGCTTGCTGCGCGGCGGTCGCGGACTTTTCGTGCTGATATTCGAGGTCGGAAAGCTGGTCTTCCGCGCGGGCGAGCCGGCTCTGGAGGTCGAGGACCTGGGTGTGGGCGTCGTCGCGGGCCTGGCGAATGGCCTGGAGCTGCCGCTCGGTGTCGCCTCCGGGGCGCGCCGGCTCGCTGGCCGGGCGCGCGAAAGTTTCGAGCTGGTGCAGGGCGGCGGCGCGCTGGAGCACCGCCTCCTGGCGCTCGCGATTGACGTTCTCCAGCTTGCGCGCGGCCTCGGTCAGTT
Organism: uncultured Chthoniobacter sp.; assembly: GCA_903874975.1. Classification (GTDB taxonomy): domain Bacteria; phylum Verrucomicrobiota; class Verrucomicrobiia; order Chthoniobacterales; family Chthoniobacteraceae; genus Chthoniobacter. The sequence continues at coordinate 2,990 of CAIQUL010000309.1, forward strand.
CGCGACTGCGGCGGTCGCTCTCCTGCATCGCGGCATCCCGCTCCCGGATGAGCGAAGTCACTTCCACAAACTGCGAGCGGAGATGCGTCTCGCTGTCGCGCAACGCGGCGATCTGCTGCGTCGCCTGGGCGAGTTGCTGCACGGCGGCGTCGCGCTCGTGCTCGGCGGTGCGAATGGTCTGCTGGACCTGCTCCAGAAGACTCCGTGCGTCGCCTTCCGCGGCGGTCTCCGGCAGCTTCGCGATGGACAGCGGCGATGCCGGCGCGGCTGCCGGCATGAACTCGATATAATCGGTGTGATCGGGTTGCGGTTGGGACATAGTCGGGGCGCGCCGGTCCGTGGACCTGCGGTTGAGTGCCCTCCAGTAAAGCACCGACCATGCCCTCGGCGGGGCCGGGAACCCGGGACGACGGAGCCGGCGGGAAACGGCGGGGGCGGGCATCCGTCGCGTTGGGGTGGGAGCCCCCCGACTTCACACCTGACTCGGAAAAATTCCGTCAGCCGTTCTTTTCGTGGACACCCCAGCGCTTTTGCCACCCGAGGACGACCGTCACTTCACCCCGGCGACCTGGAATCCCTCGCCAGCCAACACCGCGCGAATCTTCCCCGGCTGGTCCCCTTGAATCTCGATCGTCCGCCCTTTCACCGTCCCGCCGCACCCGCACGCCGCCCGCACTTTTTTCGCCGTCGCCTCGATCACCGACCCCGGCAGATGCGGGGCAAAATCATGGATCACAATGACCGTCTTCCCCCCGCGCTGCGCCGTCTCCCGCCGCAACACCACCCGGCCCATCTTCCAGACCGGCAGTGGGGCGGCGACCGTCACCGCCTCCGGCGCGACCGGCAAGCCCGCGATTTCGAGTCCGGCAAAGGCCGCGTTCAACCCCGGCCGGGGCGATTGCGCGGCGTTGGTTTCGAGGCGTTTCTTTTCTTCACGAGGCATGGCCCAGAGCTAGCTGTCGCTTCCCCCGAATGCAAACTCCCGGCGCCGGTGATTCAGCCCAGAAAAGCTCGCTAAAAACTCCGTCAGCGCCGGGGTAGCCTGTCTGGGATTCTCCCGCTCCATGTCCGCTCCCTCAGTCTCCATTTCCCGGAACCCGCTGACTCTCGCCGCGCTGAGCCTGCCCAGTTTGGCCGCGCCGCTGAGCGCCGCGCCGCCGGTCGATTGCAACCGCGACGTGCGGTCGGTCGTGCCCGGCGATCTAAAAAATAGCGTTCTCTGGGAGCGCATTCATTCCACCGCCAAGGACGAGCAAATGCCGCCTCCGAAGAGCGGAAAAAAGCTCACGCCCGCGCAGCGCGCGACGCGCGACCGATGGGTCGAGCACGGCCCGGGAATCCTGATGCTCTGCACAACGTCCGGGCTGGACCACGGCATCGGGAGGTCCGCGGGCGCGGCGGGCGGCGACGGTCTTCTCCTTGCACTTTCCAGAGAAGAAGAAGGAGAAGTCCCTCCCGTCCGGCGATCTTTCCGGTTGACGGAGGCGATTCGCAACGCATCATCCCATCAAGATAGGAAGATGCGTCCGACTGCTCCGCGGCGACGTTCCACTTTCACAAACCTGCAAACCTTCACCTTATGAGCACAACGACACAGACCACCAAATTCACCGACTACAAAGTCGCCGACATCAGCCTCGCCGACTGGGGCCGCAAGGAAATCGTCATCGCCGAGCAGGAAATGCCGGGCCTGATTTCGATCCGCGATCAATACGCGCCGAGCCAGCCGCTGAAAGGCGTGCGCATCACCGGTTCGCTGCACATGACGATCCAGACGGCGGTGCTCATCGAAACGCTCGTGGCGCTGGGTGCGGAGGTGCGCTGGGCGAGCTGCAACATTTTCTCGACGCAGGATCAGGCGGCGGCGGCCATCGCGGTGACGGGCGTGCCGGTCTTTGCCTGGAAAGGCGAGACGCTGGAGGAGTATTGGGACTGCACCTGGAAGGCGATCGTGAACAACGACGGCAAAGGCCCGCAGCTCGTGGTCGATGACGGCGGCGACGTGACCCTTTTCATCCACAAAGGCTACGAACTCGAAGAGGGCGACAAGTGGGTGGACAGCGAGAGCGGCTCGCACGAGGAGAAGGTCATCAAGGATCTGCTCAAGAAGGTCCACGCGGAGAATCCGTTCATCTTCCACGAGATGGTGAAGGACTGGCGCGGCGTCTCCGAGGAGACGACCACCGGCGTGCATCGGCTCTACAAGCTGCAGGAACTCGGCAAGCTGCTCGTGCCGGCGTTCAACGTGAATGACTCGGTGACCAAGTCGAAGTTCGACAATCTCTACGGCTGCCGCCACTCGCTCGTCGATGGCCTGAACCGCGCGCTCGACGTGATGATTTCCGGCAAGGTTGCCGTGGTCATTGGCTACGGCGACGTGGGCAAGGGCTGCGCGCAATCGCTGCGCGGCCAGGGAGCGCGGGTCATCGTTACTGAGATCGATCCGATCAATGCGCTGCAAGCAGCGATGGAAGGTTACGAGGTTACGACGATTGAGGAGACGCTCGGCCGCGGCGACATCTATGTGACTACGACAGGCAACGTCGATGTCATCACCATCGAGCACATGACGAAGATGAAAGACCAGGCGGTCATTTGTAACATCGGTCACTTCGACAATGAGATTCAGGTCGAGAAGCTGGTGAACTATCCCGGCATCAAACACACCAACATCAAGCCCCAGGTGGACAAGTACACCTTCAAGCCCGGTCAGGAGGTTTTCCTCCTCGCCGAAGGTCGCCTCGTGAACCTCGGCTGCGCCACCGGGCATCCGTCGTTCGTGATGTCGAACAGCTTCTCCAACCAGACGCTGGCCCAGCTCGACCTGTGGAAGAACAAGGACATCTATAAGCCGGCCGTCTATGTCCTGCCCAAGAAGCTCGACGAAGAAGTGGCCCGCCTGCACCTCGCCAAGATCGGCGTAAAACTCACCGTGCTGACCGCGAAGCAAGCCGCCTATCTCGACGTGCCCGTCGAAGGTCCTTACAAGCCGAACCACTACCGCTACTAAGCGGAAACGTCCGGCGAGAAACTCACGAGAACCGCCGCGGGCAACCGCGGCGGTTTTCTTTTGTGGCAGCGGCGAACTCGCGGGCGGCACTTACTTCAGCGGACGCGCGACCATGATGCCGGCGATGCTGCTGAAGTGGTTCAGATAACCGCTGAGGCGCTGGTCCAGGATGACTTTGCCGGAATTGCGCGGGTGGCTGGCGTGCATGAAGCGGAGGGTGCCATCGGGCGTGCGGTAGGCGAGGCCGACATGGGACGTACCGATCATGTCGCCATCGTGCGAGCAGATGGAAATAATGTCGCCGCTCTGCAGCTGGGGCTCGATCGCGGCGACGCGGTCTTTCGGGATGTAGTAAAGCGGGGTGCGGGCGATGCGGTTCTCCATGGCGACGATCCCGGCGAATAGGTCGGGGTTGTTGCGCATGTAGCGGTAGCCTTTCCAGGCGCGCTGCATTTCCACCGCGGAATGGGGGCCGCGGATGCCGCCGAGCTCGCGAGTCAGGTCGCGGACGAGACCGCGGCGTTCGTTGTCCTGCGCCCAATCCTCGAGGTAGTGGAGCCGTGAAAGGTAGCTGCCGGTGCAGACGCCGCCGCGATAGCGGTCGAGTTCGATGTATTTGAGCAGCGTCTGCGGCGTCCAGGCCTCGCGGGGTTCGTCGAGCATGCGGGCAAAGGCGAGCGCCAGCTCGAAGAACGTCCAGCAATCGAGACCGTGGAAATTCACCGATGGCGCTTCGATGCGGTCGTCGATCTCGAGGGTGAACCCGCGGTATGGCGTCCCGACGAGGGCGCGCCCGATGACCGCCGTGCGCTGGCCGAGCGGGAGACCCACCGCGGGCGCGGCGCGGGCGACGAGCGAGTCAAAGCGGTCGCGTCCGACGAAGACAGTGCTGAAGGGCAGGCCGTGCGTGTCGAACTCGGCGGGAACCCGGGCGGTGGGCGCGGCGACGGTGGGGCCGGGTTCCGCCGCAGAAAGCGGGGATCCTTTGGCCAGGAAGAGAAGGACGAGAAGGGACGTGAGGCGACGCATGAGGAAAGTCAGGGAGCACGATGACTGCCGCGTGGCGCCCCGCGGTGACTCGGCCGCTGCCCGGTCACTGTTGCACCACGCCTTTGAGATACAGCGTGGTCGCGGCGGAATCCTTCGGGCTGGGGCGGGCGGCGCGCGGGCGGGAGTCGGTGCCCATTTGCTTCCAGGCGTGGGTGGTGATGCGCGGCTCGCGGAAGCCGCTGGTGAGGCGCGAGGTTTTCCACAAGGGCGGCTCGGTCGTCTGATAAAGCATGTCGCCGGCGTCGAGGATGGTGGTGCCGTCGCGAACGACCCGAAGGGAGAACCAGGGATTGTCGGTGCGGCTGTCCTTCACGACGGCGCAGAAGACATCGCCTTTGACGATGGGAAAATTGCCGGACTGGACTTCGTGGCTGTTGCTCCCCGAGAGGATTTCGCGGCCGTTGAGGTAGAGCGTATAGCGCTCATTGGCACTGGCAAAGACCTGGATGGAACCCGGCGGTAAAGGGGCTGCCGGCGGGGCCACGGGCGGGATGGTGGTGCGGGGGGTGGAAGGGGGGAAATTCACGACCTCGGTGCCGCCGGGCGGGGTGGGTGGCGTGGGCGGAAACCTGGGCGGCACGACCGGAGCGGCGGCTTCCTTGCGGACGAGCAGGCCCAATTCGTTAATGCCGTTGGAGGCTTTGCCATACATGCCGACGAACGGCCGTGTGTCGGTCCGGAGGCGGACGGTCGCTTGTGCTTCTTGCGCACCGTTCGCGCCGATGTTGTTGCTCCGGTAGCTGTCGCTCGAGTGGAGCGCGCCGTTTTCGTAACGCATAAAAACGACCGCCATAGCCTCGATGACACTCCCACCGCGGAGATCGACGCGCCCGACCGCGTAGCCGGGTCGTGCTTCGAGGACGGTCGCGGGCTTTTCACCGCGGGGGCCGCGGGTGATACCCGTGGCTTTTCCGGAGGAGCGGACGTAGAGCGGGGTGAGCGATTCGACGGACGATCCGCCCAGGGGATTCTGTCCGATCGTGTATTGAAAGCCGATGAGCACGCCCTGATTTGGCCCCACATCGTAGAAGCCCCGAGCCGACGGGTTCTCGTTGCCCACGGACGGAGTTTTGAGAAAGGCACCGTCGGGGATCAAGGTGGGAGGCTCCTCTTCGGTGGGAGGCTGGGGGACAGGGCGCGGGGTGGCGACGGTCGGCGGTGGCGGCACCGGGATCGACGGCGCCGGTGCTGGTGGCGCGGTGACCGATTTTGGGACGACGATCTTTTCCGGCAGGCCGAAGAAATCAATGGCACCCCACGCGACGCTCGCGGAGAGCACCGAGGCGAGGAGGAAGGGAGAGAGCTTCATAACGGCGGAAGTGCTATGTCACTTTTTCGCGACCGAGCCAAGCTGCGGGATGTAAATAATTTGTCGTGCGGCATCGGAAAGGGATTCACCCGTGAGCGCGGGCCGCCGCGGGCTCCGGTCAGGCGATCACTTCCCGGACGACATTTCCCGCCACGTCGGTCAGGCGGAAATTACGGCCGTTGAAACGGTAGGTCAGCTTTTCGTGATCCAGCCCCAGCAGGGCGAGGATGGTGGCGTGGAGGTCGTTGACGCTGACTTTGTTGACGGCGGCTTTGTGCCCCAGTTCGTCGGTCTCGCCGTAATGCACGCCGCCTTTTACGCCGCCGCCGGCCAGCCAGGTGGTGAAGGCATGAGGGTTGTGATCCCGCCCGGGCTTTTTGTTTTTCTGGGCGAGGGGCAGGCGCCCGAACTCGCCGCAGCAGATGACGAGGGTCGAGTCGAGGAGACCGCGTTGCTTCAAGTCGGACAGCAGGGCGGCGATGGGTTGGTCCGTCTCGCCGGCGAATTGGCGGTGATTGCCGGCGATGTCGCTGTGGCCGTCCCACGAGCGCTCGTTTTCCATGCCGCCGCTGTAGATCTGCACGCAGCGCACGCCGCGCTCCACCAGCTTGCGCGCCATCAGGCATTGCTTGGCAAAATGCCCGCACCGCTTTTCGTCGGTGCCATAGAGTTCGCGGATGCTGGCGGGCTCCCCGGCTACGTCGAGCGCCTCGGGCGCGGCCATCTGCATGCGATACGCCAGCTCGAAGCTCTCGATGCGGGCCGCCAGTTCCGGGTCGTGCGCGCCCGGCTGACGTTTGTTCAGGCGCGCGATGAGGTCGAGCTGCGCGCGTTGCTGGGCGTCGTTCATTTCCGCGGGCCGCACGAGATTGTTGATCGGCGAGCCTTGGGCATTGAGCGCCGTGCCTTGATGGACGCCGGGGAGGTAGCCCGCGCCCCAGTTGCTCGCGTGGCCTTTGGGCAGGCCGCGCCCGAGCGTGTCGTACATGGCCACAAACGCCGGCAGGTTTTGATTCACGGTGCCGAGTCCGTAGCTCACCCACGCGCCGAGACACGGCGAGCCCATGCGGGAGAAGCCGGTATTGATCTGGAAAAGCGCGGGCGAGTGGTTGTTCGTCGCGGTGAAGCAGGAATGGATGAAGGCCATGTCATCGACATGCGCGACGGTGCGCGGGAAAAGCTCCGAGGCCCACGTGCCGCTGTTCCCGTATTGCTGGAAGGAGAAAGGCGACTTCATGATCCCGCCGACTTCCTTCGGGAAAAAACCGGTCTCGGTGTCGAACCCGGGCAAGGCCTGACCGTCATGTTTTTCCAGCGCGGGTTTGTAGTCCCAGGTGTCCACCTGGCTCTGCCCGCCGTTCATAAACAGCCAGATCACCGACTTCGCCTTCACGGGATAATGCGGCGCCCGCGGCGCGAGCGGATTCACCGGCCCGGCTTGCGCGGCGGATTCCAGCAGTCCTGACTCCGCGAGCAGGGAGGTCAGCGCGAGCATCCCGAACCCCGAGCCGGTGCGTTCGAGAAAACTCCGGCGCGAGCAGAAATGCGGGTGCGGGTCGGCGAAGAGGTGCGGGTGGTTCATGGTGTGAAACAGAGCGTGCGATGGGCCTGTGCGGCGCGCGAAAGTGCTGGGTGGAGCACTCGACCCGAGTGCCATTTTCGGCGACCCGCCGAAAATACCGGGAAACGCGCGGCGGCGGAAAACGCGCGGGAAAATGTCTCGCGCCCGCCCAGCGAACGCGTTCGCAAAGACGCGCTCACTCCCTGCCCTCGGCGGGTCGCCGACGGCAGCACTCGGGTCGAGTGCTCCACCCGGATTCCACGGCGCGCGTCACTCGACATAGACAAACTCATTCAGGCTCACGAGCGACTGGCAGAAGTCGGTGAGCGCCAGCCCGGAAGGGTCGGCTTGGCCAGCGGTTTTGTAGGACTCAGTTTGCGTGCGCAGAAACTCGCCCGTCATCGCCAGTTCGTCATCGGTCGGCGGCCGCCCGAGCGCGGTCAGGTAGGCGTGTTTCACCGCTTCCGTCGCCGGCTGGGCGGCGAGCGCTTTCGCCCACGCGCGGGACGAGCTGCGGATTTGTTCGTTGTTCATCAGGAGCAGCGCCTGCGGGGCGACCGTGGTGCTGGAGCGGAGCCCGAGGCCGTTGAGCGTGTCCGGTGCGTCGAAGGTGATCATCATCGGCGGGAGCCGACTGCGTTTGATTTGGAAATAGATCGAGCGCCGCTTCATCGCGCCATCGAGCGTCCCGGGGCCGAACAGCTTCGGATCGAGCGCGCCGGTGACGGCGAGGATCGAGTCGCGGATGACCTCGCCCTCCAACCGGCGGTGCGAATACCGCCAGACGAGGGTGTTATTCGGATCGACCGCGCGCGCTTGCGCGATCTCCGCACTCCCCTCCCCGATCTCCGCACTCTGCAGGTAAGCCGCGCTGGTCATCATCAGCTTGTGCAGCGGCTTGAGTTTCCAGCCGCCGCGGATGAGTTCGCCCGCGAGCCAGTCGAGCAGTTCGGGATGCGTCGGCTTTTCGCCCTGCGCGCCGAAATCGCTCGGCGTGGCCACGATCCCCCGCCCGAAATGATGCTGCCACAGCCGGTTCACAATCACCCGCGCGACCATCTGCCCCGCGCCCGCTTCGCTGTCCGTGAGCCACCGCGCGAGCGACGCCCGGTGCCCCGGGGTCCGCGCGCCGGCGGGCGGCGCGGCGAGCCAGCGCTGCTCTGGCGCGGTGCTCAGGATTTGCAAAAAGCCCGGCGTTGCTTCGCCCTCCTTTTTGTTCAAATCGCCGCGCCCCAGAAAGAACGTCTGCGCGTAGAAGTCCGGCCCCTGCGTGTGGTTCCGAACCGCCGGCACGCCCTCGGAGGAAATCAGCGCCTTCACCTTTTCCGGCTTCGGTTCCGTGGCCGCGTGCGCGGTGACGGTCGCCTCCACCTTTTTCCAATCCGCATCCTGTCCGCGATACCACTTCAGCAACGCCGCGCGCTGCGCCTCCGTCCGCTGCGGCGCCGCGACGACCAGCGCGGCCTGAGCATCGGCCGGGAGCTTCGTGCCGGTCTCGCCGCGCTGCTCCCACTCGGTCAGCCGCGCGGGCAATTGCTCCTTTTCGCAACGGTCGCGCGCCGCCGTGAGTTCCGCGCGCTTCGCCTCCCACGCGGCCTTCACCGGCGGGAATTTGTCGGCGTTCAGGACCAACTCGTAGTCGCTCCGCACGGTCTTCGTGAAGGTCGCCACCAGCCGGTAATAATCGCGGATCGGGATCGGATCGAATTTGTGATCGTGGCAGCGCGCGCAGCCGACCGTCAGGCCGAGCATCGAGGTGCCGATCGTGGCCGCCATGTCGTCGAGTTCGTCGTAGCGCTCCTTCTCCGCCTGGTTCGCGGTGATCTGCGTGGCGTGCGTGCCGGCGGCGAGAAAGCCCGTCGCCTTCCACGCCTCGACCTGATCCGGCGCGAGTTCGTCGCCCGCGATCTGCCAGCGCACGAACTCGTCGAACGGCCGATCGGCGTTCAGCGCGCGGATCACGTAGTCGCGGTAGTGCCACGCGTTCGGGCGGTCGTAATCCTGCTCGTAGCCGTGGCTTTCCGCGTAGCGCGCGAGATCCAGCCAGTGCCGACCCCAGCGCTCACCGTGATGCGGCGAGGCCAGCAGTTCATCGAGGACTTTTTCGTAGGCGCCCGGCGAGGTGTCGGCGAGAAAGCGGTCGATCTGCTCCGGCGTGGGCGGCAGGCCGATGAGATCGAAATACGCGCGCCGGATGAGCGTGCGCTGGGCCGCCGGCGGACTCGGTGCCAGCCCTTTGGCGGCGAGTTTCGCCAACACGAAGCGATCGACCGTCGTGCGGCACCACGAGGCGTTTGCCACCGCCGGCGGCTGCGGCTGGGTGAGCGGCTGAAACGACCACCACTGGCGATCTTCCCCGGTCACCTTCGAGCGGTCGCGCACCACTTTCCCCTCCACCAGCGGCTTTCCGTAAGGCGCGCCGAGATCGATCCATTCCGCGATTTTCGCGATGGCCGCATCCGGCAGCTTGTCCTTTTTCTTCGGCATCTTGAGGTCCGCGTCCTCGTGCCGGAGGGACTTCATCAGCAGGCTCGCGGCGGACTTGCCCGGGACCACTGCGGGACCGTTCTCGCCGCCTTTCAGCAGCAGCTCCCGCGTCACTAAATCGAGGTCGCCCTTGGCTCCCTTTTCGCCGCCGTGGCATTGCACGCAGTGCTCCGCGAGCAACCGACCCACCTCGCGGTTGAAAAGCGCCACGCCCCGCGTCATCTGCGCGGCATGCTCGGGCGGCACCGGCGGATCGGCAGCGAGGCCAGCGGCGGGGAGGAGGAGGAGGAGAAAAGGGAGGCGCATGCGTTCGTGCGGAAGACCCGCCAAGGTGGCGATACTTAGCCGGCCGCTCGACCGCGATGGCCTGCCCCGCGTGGCTGCCGGCGCGGATTCGCGGATTGATGGGGTGGAGGATTCGTGAGTTGCTGCCGGTCTCCGCTTTCACCATGTCCGAACCGCAAGAACCCCACGGCCCGCTGATCGAGGTAGGGCGCTATGCCCGGCTCGCTGCGGCGCGGGAACGGGCGCTGGTGGTGGCGGCGCGCACGCTGCCGCACTGGATCGAGCGGGATGGGGACGCATGGGTGCTGCGCGTGGAGCCGGGCGCGGAAGAGGAAGTGCAGCGCGAGCTGGCGGC
>CAIQUL010000310.1 GCA_903874975.1 uncultured Chthoniobacter sp.
GACCCTATTCCTCTCACGAAGATTTGCTGGCAGTCCCTGGAATAAAGAAACGGATGCTTGAGCGGATTCGTCCTTACACCACCGTCGAGCCACCCCCGTAAATGTCCCCTTCGTGACCAAGTTCCTGCTTGGTCACGCGCTTGCCTGCGAAGCTCCGCTTCGACCGGCAGGCCACGGAGACGGCGCGCCGCTCTGGAACCGAGCGCCACGAGGCAGGAGCTGCGCGGACAGGCGGCGCGTCCAAGCTCCAGCCTTGTCACGCCAAAGTCGGCGCAGCTTGTCTTCGTCGCGGGCGGTCACTCTGTCGATGACGAGAAGTTTTTTTGGGGTGCTCGAGCGGGTGGGCGGAAATTCAGGGACGGCATGGAAAGCAGGAAAACACCGTTTGGCGAGTCAGCCGACCAGCGGCTTCGAAGCGCTGAGGATCTCCATCACTTTCGTGTAGCAGTCTGGGCACACCACGGGCTCGAGCACGGGCAACTCGGGCTCATCGTGAAAGACGGGATTTTACGGGCGCAAGTCCGTCCTACTTCACCAGCCCAAATGCCCGCACCGTCTGGGTCTTGCCCTTGAGCGTGTGCTCGCCGAGATCGGTGAACTTTTTCATGTCGGGCATCTGCTCGGAAAAATCGCCGGACATGAGGATGCGCTGGTTCAGTTCCTTGGAGAGCGCTTCAAGGCGGAAGACGGTGTTCACCGCATCGCCGATGATCGTGGCGTCGCGGTCGGCGGCCACGCCCACATTGCTGCAGGTCACGCGGCCGTAGTGGAGCGAGATGGCGATTTTGAAAGGCGCGCCGTTTGGCCAGGTCCGGGAGTCGGCGAGCGCGAGCATGCGTTTCGCGGCGGCAAAGGAGGTGCCGCAGTCGGCGGCGCCTTTGCCGCTCACGCCCCAGTAGGCGAGCATGGCGTCGCCGATGAATTTGTCGATCGTCCCGGCGCTCTGCGCGACCATGTTGCCGGTCTCGCGGAACCACGCGCCGAGGGTTTGCGCCAGGTCTTCGCCGGAGAGGATTTCGGACATCGTGCTGAAGCCGCGGATGTCGCACACGAGGAGCGCCACGGGCCGCGCCTCGACGACCGAGTGGTCCACACTGCCGACCATGGTCATTGCGTTCGAGTCACCGCCCTCCTCGTCGGCGTGCTCCACGAAAACCATCTGGTTGTCAGCGATGCGAATCTTCGCGCCGTCGGTCAGCGTGACCGGCATGACCACGCGCTGGTCGTTGACGTAAGTGCCGTTGCGGCTGCCGAGGTCGATGAGCTGGTACTGCCAGCCATTGTGGCAGCGGATGAGGGCGTGCTGGCGCGAAACGAGCGGGCTGAAACTCAGGCAGACGGTGTTTTCCCGCGTGCGACCGATGGACGCCGTGTTGCCGATGCCGACCTCGAAAGACTCGGACGTGGCGGGTTGGATCTTGAGTTTTGCTCCCATGAGGCACGCGTGATGCGGGTTGCAGATTGCCTGGCGCGGCAAAAAACTGCAACTTCTCAGGCTTTCGCACGCCACCCGCTTACGTAAGAAACATTCATGCCCGAGGCCATCCTCTTCGACCACTACGAAGTTCTGACGCGCGACGACGGTTCGGCATACGAACTCGGGCGCGGCGCGATGGGCATTACCTACAAGGCTTTCGACACGAGCCTGCGGATCACCGTGGCGCTCAAGGTCATCAACGCGACCTACCTGAACAGCGAGGTCGCGCGGCAGCGTTTTGTGCGCGAGGCGCGCTCGGCGGCGAAGCTGCGGCACCGGCACGTGGCCTCGGTTTTCCATCTCGGCACGGAGGGCGACACGTGGTTTTACGCGATGGAGTTCATCGACGGCGAAACCGTGGAGGCGGCGATCAAGCGCCAGGGGCCTCTCGCTCCGGCGATGGCGCTGACCATCACCGCGCAGGTCGCCCGCGCGCTGAACGCCGCGACGCTGCACGGCCTCGTGCATCGCGACATCAAGCCCGCGAACCTCATGCTGGTGCGGGAGGACGACGAGATCGTGGCCAAAGTGATCGACTTCGGCCTGGCGAAAACGTCCGTCACCGGCGACCCCGAGGACGCCGCGACGCTGAGCATGGGCGGCTTCGTCGGGACGCCGCACTTCGCCAGCCCCGAGCAACTCGAAGAGCGCGACATTGATGTGCGCTCGGACATCTACTCCCTCGGCGTCACGCTCTGGTACATGCTCGCCGGGCAGGCACCGTTCGCGGGCTCGATGGCGCAGGTGATGAGCCAGCATCTCTCGAAGCCGCCGCCTTTCGAGAAACTGGAGCAGCTCCCGCCGGTGGTCGCCGAGGTGCTGCGGCGGATGCTGGAGAAAGATCCGGCCGATCGCTTTCAAACGCCGATCGAACTGCGCAAGGCGATCGAAGACGCCCTCGCGGAAAGTGCCGCTGCGCCCGCCGCCGCCGCAGCGCCGGCGGAGGATGAGGAAAATTTCGCGACGCTTTTGGAAACGTCGGCGGAACGACCGGGCGAGACGCGCTTCGAGGTCGGCGTGGTGCTCGCGGGGCGCTACCGCATCCTCGACGTGCTCGGTGAGACGAATACCGGGCGCGCCTTCCGCGCATTCGACGGCGAGCGCCA
>CAIQUL010000311.1 GCA_903874975.1 uncultured Chthoniobacter sp.
GGCGCGGATTGCCATGTGGCCCGGCCAGAAAGTCTCGCGCGGATCGGGCTTCGCGGGGAAATCCTCGGCGAGTTCGATGTGCGCGAGCGGCCAGGACGGGCGCGCGCTTTCGAGGCACTCCAGCGCGAGCCGGATGGCGGTGTGGTAGGTCACGAAATGCGAGACGGGATTGCCGGGAATGACGAACGCGACCTGCGACCCGCGCGTGGCAAAGATGAGCGGCTTGCCGGGGCGGAGATTGATCTGGCGGAAATGCTGCGTGAACCCCAGCCGCTCGAGCGCGCGGGCGCCGAAGTCGTAATCGCCCACGCTCGCTCCGCCGGAGAGCAGCAGCGCGTCCCAATCTGCGCCGGCGTTTTCGATCGCGGTGGTGAGCGCCTCCAGCGCATCCCCGCAGCGCGCCTGCCCGACGAGGCGCGCGCCACTTTCCGCGACGAGCGCGGCGATGAGCGCGGAGTTTGAATCGCGAATCTGCCCCGGCCCCGGTGTGGCGCTGGGATCGACCAGCTCATTGCCCGTGGTGAAATGCCGCACCCGCACGGCGGGCGACACCGACGGCCGGACCACGCCGAGCTGCGCCAGCAGCGACACCTCGCCCGCACCCAGCCGCACCCCGGCGCGGAGCAGCACCTCGCCACATCGCGCGTCCTCACCGCGCCGCCGAATCCACGTCTGCGCGTCGCGCCGCTGCAGCGTGATCCACTCGCCCGCGCGCTCCACATTTTCCTGCATGACCACCCGCCCCGCGCCGGCCGGAATCTGCGCGCCGGTGAAAATGCGCGCGCACTCGCCGCGCCGGATTTCCACCGCCGCCGCCGCGCCCGGCTGAATCTCCGCGACCACCCGCAGCCGGGCCGAGTCGTCGTCCGCGCCGAGCGCGTAGCCGTCCATCGCCGAACGGTCGAAGGCCGGCAGGTCCGCATCCGCCGCCACGTCCTCGCGCAGCACGCGCCCGTGCGCCGCCGCCAGCGGCAGGCGCGCCGCAGCCAGCGGGCGCACGGCGGCAGCGATCATCGAGCGGGCTTCGGCGAGGGAAATCACGGCACGAAGTTGTAGCCGGGTCCGCCTTTCGCGGCTACACCGCAGCGCATGTCCGTGAAACTCCTCGCCTTTGCCCAGGCCGGCGACCGGCTCGGTTTCCGCGAGCGCGTGATCGACTGCGCGCCGGAGGAAACGCCGCGCGCCATCCTCGCGCGGCTGGCTCCCACGCTCGATCCCGCCACGTTGCGCGTCGCCGTGGATTGCGAGTATGCCGGCTGGGATGCCCCCATCGGCCAGGCCAGCGAGATCGCGCTCATCCCGCCGGTGAGCGGCGGCTGACCCATGGAAAAGCACATCGTTTTCACCCGCTCGCCGATCCTCGTGCCCGCGCCGGCGCTGCCCTCCCGCGAGATCGGGGCGGCGGTTGAGTTCAGCGGCATCGTCCGCGAAATGGAAAACGACCGCGCCCTCGCTGGCCTGCACTACGAAGCCTACGAGCCGATGGCCACCCGCCAGCTCGACCGCATTTTCGACGAGCTGCACGCCGCGCACCCCTGTGCCGCCGTCCACTTCATCCACCGGCTCGGCTGGGTGCCGGTCGGCGAGGCGTCGCTCTTCATCCGCGTGCTCGCCGCGCACCGCGGGGAGGCGCTGAGTTTTCTCGCCGCGGCGATCGACCGGATGAAGGCGGATGTGCCGATCTGGAAGCGCAGCTAATTTACCCAGATGCCGCGGTAAACGCGCTGGGTCGGCTCCGGCGCGCTGCGGCGCAGGACCGCACGGCCGGGCAGCAGCCGGAGGGCGCTGAGCGTGGCGAGATCGAGGCGGCCGGTGAGGGTGAGGCGGGCGGCGCGCTGGTAGCTGAGGAGCGCTTCCTCGGTCGCGGGGCCGGGCAGGCCGTCGATGATGTCGCGATAGAAACCGCGGCTGGCGAGAGTGGCCTGGGCGTTGCGGAGCGTGCGCTGCTGGACTTCGAGCGGCGCGGTCGCGTAGGGCGTCTGCGCGAAGAGCACGGGGAAGTCGTCGCCGGGGGCAACGAGCGGCGCGGGCGGGAGGACCACGGAGCGATCCCGCGGCGGTTCGGGCGGCAGGCTGGAGGCAGCGGCGCGGGCGCTGCGCTGGGCCTGCTCGCGGTCGAGAAAGGCGCGGTCGTCTTCCGGGTCCGGCTGGTCCTTGCGGAGGTGGATGGGCGGTTTTTTCGCGGGCTCCGGCGGCGGCGGCGCGGCCGGTGCCGCGGGCCTGGCTCCACCGACACCGAGCGCGCCGAGCGTTTGCTTATTCGCGGCACCGGTGACCTCGAGGCCGTGGCGGATCTGATAGCGGCGGAGGGCGGCGGTGGTTTCGGCCGACGCCTCGCCCGTGACTTCGCCGTAGTAGAAACCCTGGTTTTTCAACTCAGTCTGCACGCGGCGGAGCTGGTCATCGGCACCCGCGACGGCCGTCATGAGGAGAGTCAGCGAAAGGAGAACGGGAAGTTTCATGGAGGCGAGGTGCGACGCGGCCAGACGGTCAGTGATTCAATGCGCGGCGATTTTCGGCGGGGCGGCGGTGGGGCGCGGACGGTTTTTCTGGAAGGTCAACACGCCCTCGGTGATCGCTTTGGCGAGACGGTCGAGGTATTCGCCGTTGGCCAGCAACCGGGCATCGAGCGGGTTATTGAGGAACCCGCCTTCCACCAGCACCGCGGGGCACCGCGTGTAGCGCACGACGTAAAGCGGGCGCTGCTTGATGCCCCGGTTCTCCGCGTCGGTCCGGCTGACCAGCGCGGTCTGGATGTAACCCGCGAGGTCTTCGCCGTTATCGGTGGGTCCGGCGTCGGGTTTGGTAAAGAAACCGACCCAGCTCCACGCCGCTTCGGGGGCCACCTTCTCCGTGGCGTAAAAAGTCTCCACGCCGGTCGCTGCGGAATTGCGCGAATGGTTGAAGTGGATGCTGATAAAGACGGCGTTTTCGATCTTGTTGGCCACCGCTGCGCGTTCGGCCAGCGACACGTAGGTATCGTCGCGCCGCGTCAGGACCGTCGGGAAACCCACCGTCTTGAGCAGCGTTTCCAACCGCAACGAGAGCGCGAGGCTCAGTTCCTTTTCCCGCAGCCCGTGACTGCGCGCGCCTTCGTCCTTTCCACCATGGCCCGGGTCGATCACCACCGTGGGCAGCGAGCCCTCGAGCGCCGCGGCCAGCCGGCTTTCCGCGGTCGTTTCCTCATCCGGTGCCACGATGAAAGTCAGGCACCCGGCGAGAACCACCAGGCCGACGCACGGCATGGCGTTTTTCACCCGGAATATCTTCGGGAAGCGCCCCAGAAAGCGCCACCGCCGCATCTTCGAGGTGGAGTGGGTCTTCACAGTTTTCGCCGACGTCTCCGCGGATGCCGCGGGGCGCGGAAAGAGGTCGAGTTGATTGGGATCATCCATGCTGGAGCGCCTCCGCGGAATTTTTCCGGCACACCTCCTCGGACAGTCGTAGCATGCTCTCTGGCATGGGCGAACGATATGGGTTCCTCCCGGTTTTGGCAAGGCGGCCTGCTCCCGACGCCCCGGCACCCCTTGCTTGCCAGTTCTGGCGGAAGATGCGAGTGGTTGCTCATGATTCGTCCGTTCCTGTCTTTGTGCGCTGCCGGAATCTTCGGAGTTCTTCTGACCCCGCTGAGTGCGGCCAATTCCTCCGTGGCGCAGGAAATCCATGAGCTGCGTCGCGATCTCCAAATGCAGGGCAGGAAAATCGAAGCCCTGACTGATAAAATCGCCGACCTCACCACGGTCATCAAACAACGCGAAGAGGCCAAGCCCGCTCCAGCTCCGGCTCCGCCAGTTCCCATCGCCGTCGCCCCGCCGGCCGAGGGAGCCAAACCGACGGTGGAGACGCCGACCGCAGCACCGAAAGCCGCTCCGGTTCCGCTGCCTCCCACGATTTCGCATGTGGTGGCCAAAGGCGAAACCCTGACCGGTATCGCCAAGCAGTACAACGTCAATCTTTCCGACCTGCTGAAACTGAACAAGAACACCAACGAGCGGAAGTTACAGATCGGACAAACGTTGAAAGTGCCAGCGGTCAACCCGGCGGAAGCCACTCCCGTCACTCCCTGATCTCGCGTTATGGAAACTTCTCCCGCTTGGTTTTTGATGAAAAACGAAGACGGCTCCGTCTTTGGGCCGCTCCCCTTCGAGCAACTCCGCCAGTGGGCTTCCGACGCCCAGGTATCCCCGCTCGACAAGGTTTCCTCCGACGAGAAAACCTGGCTGAAGGCCCCGATGCTCCCCGAATTGCAGATGGACTACCTCGTGGAGGTCAGCCCGGATCAATTCTATGGGCCAACCACCATCGGTGCGGTGCGCGAATTTCTCCTCGCGGGCGAGATCAACGGCGAGACCACGGTCACCAACTGCCGCGACGGTTCCTGCGACCTCGTGCGCGACATCCCGGGGCTCCTTCCCGAAACTCCGGAAGCGGAAATCCTCCAGCCGGTCCGAACGAGTATCCGGATCAATCTGCAGCAGCGCATCCGTGACCTCGAGGAAGCGCTGATGGTAGAGCGGCGGGCTCGAGAGCAGGCCGAGCATCGGGTCGAGCGCCTCGAGTCCAAGCTCGACGAGATCACGCGCGCGGCCTCGCTGTAGGCCCTCGGTTCCGGCGCGTGGCTCGCGCTCTTCTTTTTGTCCGTCCGGAGGTCCCGCCGCGCGGTTGTTCACACCCTCTGATGAATGAATGATCTTCAAACCTCGTTCTTTCTTCTTCTTAAGCGTGCGAACAAGTAGCCGGAATCCCGTTCCGCACTGTCTCCTGCGGTGTTCCGCGGAAATGAAGGCCTGCGAATAACCGGCGCGTGGACCCGGGAGGAATCTGAGGAAGTGCCCGGCCGCTCGGTTTATTCGGCGGAGTTCGGAGTTATCGGCAAGTTACTGACAGAGTTGGCGGAGCCCGGGACAGGGGTGCTGGCGGGGTCTGGTGGCGGCACTTTCCAGAGAGCCTGATCGAGAGCGGCGCGAGCGGTGGCGACCTCCGCCTCTTTTTTGCTCCGACCCTCGCCACGTCCGAGTTCGCGTCCTTCCCAGATGACTTTGGTGATGAAGTTTTTCTGATGCTCCGGCCCGCTTTGGTGGACGAGCGCGTAGCTGGGACTGATGGGCGAGATGGATTGGAGGATTTCCTGCAGCCGGCCTTTCGGATTGTTGTCCGAAGGGTCGATAGCGAGCGCCTCCAAAAACTCCCGCGCCTCCGTCAGCACCACGCGGCGCACCGAGACGAAATCGCTGTCCAGATACATCGCGCCGATCAGCGCCTCAAAGGCGTCCGACAGCGTGCTCGCGCGTTCGCGGCCACCATTGGCCTCTTCCCCGCGACCCATCATGAGATAGCGCCCGAGCTCGAGCTGCTCGGCCAGCACCCGGAGCCCGTCGCGGGAAACGATGCGCGCGCGGATCTTCGTCAGGTAGCCCTCGGCGAGGTGGGGAAACTGATCGAACAAATACTCCGTAAAGATGAGCTGCAACACGGCGTCGCCGAGGAATTCGAGCCGCTGATTGTCGAAATGATGGCGCTTCGTCTCGTGACCGAGGCTGGGATGGGTGAGCGCTTCCGCCAGCAGCAGGGTGTTGCGAAATTTGTATTTAAGGCGCTGTTCGAGAGGGTTCATGCGAGGCGGACGCGCCCATTCTCCACTTGCCGTCGCCGGAGGCAAACGCGAAGTCTTACGCCCCGAGGCGGCCTGCCGCGGTGAGCCGAGCTGCCCGACCCGATCATTCGCCTGAAAACCATGCCTGAGCCAACCGCACCGACGCCTCCAGAGCGCCAGAACGCCTGGCCCAAAGCCGTGACCATCATGGTGGTGGCCGCACTTTTAGCCGGCGTGGTTTTCTCCGGCCTGCGGATGCTCCGCGAAATGCCCGGCGCGGCCCTCGACAAAAGTACCGCGCTGGTCAGCGCCATCGGCGGTGAGGCGGCCAAAGTTGCACGGGCCTTCAATGAAAAAACCGTCCGCGAGGAATTCGTCAGCCGCGCCACCGAGCTGGCCGGCACGAGCCGGTTTCAATTCGCGAGCCTGCGCCAGGAGGAGACCTTTCAACGCTCGGAAGCCGGCAGCACCGCGTGGGGCCTGGTCCCGCTGCCCACCGTCGTCGTCGGAGCCCGCGGCCCCGTGGACTACACCTACTTTCTGGATTTCGCGGGCCCGTGGGAGTTTGCCAGCGATGGCTCCGAACTCACGGTTTACCCCCCGGCCATCGCCGCGAATCCGCCCGCCCTCGACGTCTCGGCCCTCCAGTTTTACACCCTCGAAGGGAGCATCTGGCGCAAAGATGGGGCGGTCCGCGACCGGCTGCGCGAATCCCTGAGCGCCGCGCTCGTCGAGCGCGCGGCCAAGAACGCCGGGCTGGTCCGCGAGGTCGGCCGGCAGCGGCTCGCGGAGTTTGTGGAAAAGTGGCTCGCGGAGAAATTCAGCGACGGCGCCCGGCTGCGGGTGAAGGTCGTCTTTCCCGCCGAGCGCCCGCTTTCGCCCGAGGAAAAGAAAGCCCTCTGACCTCGGGCGGGGCGAAAATGGGGTGACCGACGGGACTCGAACCCGCAACAACCAGAATCACAATCTGGGACTCTACCATTGAGCTACGGCCACCATTTTCAGGGCCGCGCAAAATACCGAAACCGCCCCGCTTGCCAACCGGATATTTCCGCGGCGCGCGCGCTATGGTGGCACCGCGATCTCGGCGCTGAACATCAATTCGCGGTCGCCCCGCTCCGCGAGCGTGCGCGCGAGCGTGCCGATGGTGCGGGGCGTGCGCCCGGTGAAGACGGTCTTTTCGCCCGCCTGCACCGTCACCGGCGCGTCGAGGTCGAGCATCGCGTCGCTGAGCCGCACGAGCAGCGCGGCCCCTCCGGTGGTGGCGAGCGTGATCGTCTGCCCGCGGCGCTCGGCGCGGATTTCCTGGCCTGCGCCGGCCGTTGCGCGCGGCAGCGCCAGCCAATAGGAGCTGAAGTGCAGCGCACTGTCGCGTCGCCACACCACCCGCTCGGGCCGCGGGTTGCGCGTGAATTTTTCCATCCACGGAATCGCCTTTTTGTCCTCCAGATCCATCCAGTGCCCCTTGCCCTCGTGGACCTCGGTGAAATGGGTGTAACCGCCCGCGTCGCCGGCCTGGAGAGCGTCGAGTTTTTTGCCCCACTCGGCGGCCACTTGGTTGCGCCGGTAGGCCGCGTCGTTCGCGCCCGCCTGGATGGCGAAGGGCACGTTGCGCAGGTTCAGCGGCGAGGCGGAATTCGGGTGGCCGGCCATCATCGAGGCCGCCGCCCAGCGGTCGGCCATGCGCGGGCCGAGCTGATAGACGCCGTCGCCGCCCGCGGAGTAGCCGAGCACATAGACGCGGTTCGGGTTCACGTTTTCCAACACCACGAGATCGGCGATGAGGCGGTCGAAAAGCGCGTCGAGATGGTCTTCGTGCCACAGCTTCCAGGAGTTTGTGGGCGCCCGCGGCGCGACATAGAGCCCCTCCTGCGGGCGGTATCCCTGGGCCAGCGCGATCTGGTTGCGCCACTGGCTGTCATTGACTTCCGCGGGTGCGCCGCCGCCACCGTGCAGCGAGAGGAAAAGGCTGCGCCCGCCCGCCGGGGCCGCCGCGTTTTTGCCAAACGGCACGACCTCAAACTTCAGCTCGTGCTCCCCGATGCGGATGGCTTTCGCCTTGAGCTCGTCTGCCCGTGTCGCCCGCAGAAACGCGGCGTGATCCGCCCACAGCAGCTCGCCCGCGCGCACCGCGGCAGCTTTCGTCAGCGGCACTTTCGCAAACGCTGCGTCGCCCACCGCCGGGCGCTGCGCGCGTGGGGTGGCCAGCCAACTCGTCAACCCGGCCAGCGCGTGGGCCGCCGCCGGATCGGGGGTGGGCTCCGCGGCGCCGGCACCGGCGAGGCCGAGACCGGCGAGGAGGAGCAGAAAGGCGCGCATCCCCCGTTATCCCCGCGCCCGCGGCGGTGGGCAAGCAGCAGCTCGGTTGGCGCTTGTCCGCCACCCTCGTGCTGTTAGCGTCGGCGCACTTTCGTATTCATGGCCCCGACCGGTTATCTCGCCCTCCTCCTCCACGCCCATCTGCCGTATGTGCGTCACCCGGAGTATGACTCGTTCCTCGAGGAGGACTGGCTCTTTGAGGCAGTCGCCGAGACCTATCTGCCGTTGCTCCAGATGCTTCACGGCCTGGCAGACGATGCCGTGCCGTTTCAGCTCACGCTCACGCTTTCGCCCACGCTCTGCCACATGCTGCGCGACCCGCTGCTCCAGGCGCGCACGGAGCGCTATCTCGAGCTCTCGGTGGAGCTGGCCCGGCGGGAAATGGCCCGCACGCAGGATTCCGGCGCGGTCGGTGAAGTGGCGCGGTTTTACTTTCACCGGCTCACGCAGTGTCGGCGGGATTACGTGGAAAGGTGGGGGCGCGATCTCGTCGGCGCGTTCGGCGCGCTGCAGGAGCGGGGCGTGCTGGAGATCATCACCTGCGCGGCGACCCACGGTTTTCTCCCGCTGATGGAGACTTTCCCCGAGGCGCTGCGCGCGCAGATCCTCATCGCGCGGGATCATTACCGCGAGATGTTTGGGCGCGATCCGCGCGGTATCTGGCTGCCGGAGTGCGCGTATACGCCGTGCCTCGACGCCGTGCTCGCGGAGGCGAATTTGCGCTGGTTTGTCGTGGATTCGCACGGCGTGATGTTTGGCCAGCCGCGGCCGCGCTATGCGATCTACGCGCCCGTTTTCACCCCGTCGGGTCCGGCGGCGTTTGGGCGCGATCGCGAATCCAGCCGCCAGGTCTGGAGCGCGCAGGAGGGTTACCCCGGTGACCCGGCCTATCGCGATTTCTACCGCGACATCGGCTTCGACCTTTCCACCGAATACCTGCGCGATTTTCTCCTCGCCGACGGCACGCGGAAATTCACCGGGCTGAAATACCACCGCATCACGGGCGGTGGCGGGGAAAAGGAAATCTACAACCGCGCCTGGGCGATGGGTGCGGTGGACGCGCACGCCGGGCATTTCATGGGTGCGCGGGTGGCGCAGATTCAGGATTTGCGGGAAAACATGAACGTCGCGCCGATCGTCTTGAGTCCGTTCGATGCCGAGCTTTTCGGTCACTGGTGGTTCGAAGGCCCGGAGTTTTTGAACCTCTTCATCCGCAAGGCCGCCTACGATCAAACGGCCTTCACGATGACCACGCCGACCGCCTATCTCGCCGCGCACGACACCCAGCAGATCGTCGCGCCGTCGCCGTCGAGCTGGGGCCACATGGGCTATTGGGAAGTGTGGCTCGACGACAGCAACTCGTGGATTTATCCCCACCTCCACATGGCGGCCAGACGCATGACTGAAACCGCCCGCCGTTTCATCGCCACGCCGCCCGATGTGCTCACCGAGCGGGCGCTCCGGCAGATGGCCCGCGAGCTTCTCCTCGCGCAGTCCAGCGACTGGGCTTTTCTCATGAAAACGGGGACCGCGCGCAACTACGCGACCAAGCGCACCAAGGATCACCTCCTCCGTTTCCTTCGCCTCTACGACTTGGTCCACGCCCGCGATCTCGACGAAGCGTTCCTCCTCAATTGCGAGTGGCGCGACAACCTTTTCCCGAACCTCGACTGGCGGCACTATGCGTGAGGAAAATTCGAAATTCGAAATTCGAAATTCGAAACAATTACGAAATGTTTGCAGGGGTGAAACGGCTTGGCGACGCGCCTGTGCGAGAGCCATCGTTTCCAAAATATTCCGTTGTTTCCGCCCCGCTTGTTTCGGATTTCGGATTTCGGATTTCGGATTTTTCCTCCTGCTCCTGTTCTGCCTCACGACACCGTCCTTGGCCCAGGAAGACGAATCGCCACCGCAAAAAACAACCGGCGTCAGCATCACTTTCATGCCGCCGCCGATGTCCGGCGTGCTCAGCCTGGGCATCTACGACAAGAAGGGGAAACTCGTCCGCGTGCTCGCGCGGGAGGCGACGAAAAAGGATTTCTTCGTCGGGCTGAACGGCTTCATCACGAACTGGGACGGCAAGGACGACGCCGGCAAACCCGCGCCCGCTGGAACTTACTCCGCGCGCGGCTTCGCGGTTGGCGAGTTGACGGTCGAAGGCATCGCCTACCACGGCAATGACTGGATGATCGCGGATGACTCGCCGCGCCTGCGCCGGGTGCTCGCGCTGGAGCTGCGCGCGAGCGGCCGCCTCGCGCTGTGGGCGGAGGGTGCCGACGGCCGGCGGCAGCTCGTGCGCATGGATCAGGCCGGGGAATTCGCCGGCAAAATCCCGCTCGACCCCGAGATCGCGAAGCTCGCCGTGGGCGACGATGCCGCCGCGGAAAAACCCGGCGAAGCTCCGCCGCGGGCGGTCATCGCCGGAGGGAAAGTCGCGCTCGTAGAGAAAGGCGAAACGCACCCGCTCCCACTGCCCGACCTCGTGAAGCCGCTCGACGCCAGCCTCGGCCGCGAGGATCGCGTGTGGGTCATCGACCAAACCGCCGAGCGCACCGAGGTCAAAGAATTCAGCCGCGCCGGTGAGTTTCATCGCCACCTCGCCATCGACCCCGCCGAGCCCGCGCCCGTGCGCATCTTTGCCTCGCGGACCAGCGACCTCATTTTCCTCATCGAGGAAAAAACCGGCGTGCAGCGCGTGCGCGGCCTCGCGCTCGAAACCGCGGCCAAAGACGGCCCGCCGGGAAAGGCTGCGGTCTCGACGTGGAAAACCGTGCTCACGAAATCCATCGTCGCGAGCGACACCTTCGCCACCGTGGCCGGCCAGCTCGGCCGCCCGCAGCCCTTCAAGCCCGAAGACAAAATCCGCGTCCGCCTCGTGCCCAACCCGCTGTTTCAGGAAGCCATGCAGGACCTCGACGTGCAGATCGGCATCGACACCAAAGGCGCATTTCTCCGCGCGCCCGACGGACTCCCCATCCGCACCCTCACTGAAACCCCCGTGCTCAAATGGGCCGTAATGGGCCGCGAAGGAGGCAAGGCCGTCACCGTTTTCCAAAGCGACGGAGCGCTCGTCGAAGAGTTCAAAGTCCTCAAGATCGCGAACACCATGGCGTTTGATGCGGGGGACTACGAGTGGGCGGGGAAGTGAAATGACGCATGACGAATGTGGAATGACGAAAGCTCACCGGAGCCCGGTCCCGCATTGATTTCCCGCTTCGGCATTGATTCGTCATGCCACATTCGTCATTCGTCATTCCACCCAATGAGCCGCGACATCGTTTATTTCGACCTCGAAACCCAGCGCACCGCCAACGACGCCGGCGGCTGGGACAAGAAAGCCGCGATGGGCATGTCGCTCGGCGTGACCTACAGCACCCGCCTCGGCGAATACCGCATCTACCCGGAGAAGCGCGTGAACGATCTCGTCGAGCAGCTCATGCGCGCCGACCTCGTCGTCGGTTTCAACGTCATCAGCTTCGATTACGAAGTGCTCATGGGTTACACCACTTACGATCTGCCCCACCTTTGCACCACGCTCGACATGCTCGTGGAGATCGAAAAAAAACTTGGCCACCGGCTCGGGCTCGACGCCGTGGCCTCGGCCTCCCTTGGAGTCGGGAAGACCGGTGACGGGCTCGACGCCATCCGCTGGTGGCGCGAAGGCAAGCTGCTGGAGATCGCCGAATACTGCTGCTTCGACGTGAAATGCACCAAGCTCGTCCACGAATTCGGCACCGAGAAAAAGCAGCTCTTCTACAACGACCGCTTCCAGCAGCGCCGCAGTGTGGCCGTGGAGTGGTGAACGCGGGCGCGGTTGCGCTGCGTGGCGGTTTTCTGGAAACATCCCGCGTTCATGCCCGAGCCGATCATCGTCCTCGACGGACTCCAGAAATCCTACCGCGACACACGCGCGGTGGATGGCGTCTCGCTGGCCATCGCGCCGGGGGAAATCTTCGGCTTTCTCGGTGCGAACGGCGCGGGGAAGACGACGACGATACGCATGCTCTGCGGGTTGGTGAAACCGAGCGGCGGCAGCGCGCGGATCGCGGGGCGCGACGTGTGGCGCGAGCGCTATGAGGTGCGGACGAAGTTCGGCTACGTGGCGCAGAAGTTCAGCCTGTATCCCGATCTCACCGTCGTCGAAAATCTGCGCTTCTTTGGCGGGGCGTATCGCGTGCCGCGCGCGCGGCTGGAGGCGCGGATCGAAAAGCTGCTCGGCGAGATGGACCTCGCGGCGAAGCGCGACGCGCTGGCGGGCGCGCTCTCCGGCGGGATGAAGCAACTCCTCGCCCTGGCCTGCGCGCTGATCCACGAGCCGGTGCTGCTTTTTCTCGATGAACCGACTTCCGGCCTCGACCCCGTGCATCGGCAGCAAATCTGGGATTTGCTCTACCATCTCGCGCACGACGGCACGACCGTCTTTGTCACCACGCACTACATGGACGAGGCCGAGCGCTGCACGTCGGTCGGGTTTCTCCACAGCGGGCGGCTGCTCGCGCGGGAGACGCCGCGGCGGCTGAAACAGAGTTTCAAAGTGCCGGTGCTCGACATGCACGTGGAGCCGGTGATGCCCGCGCTCGTCCAGCTCCGCGCCGCGCCCGGCGTGCTCGGCGTCTCGCTGCGCAGCGGCCACGGGCGCGTATACGCGGCCGATCCGCGCAAACTCGTGGCCGAGTGGCAGGAGCGCTGGCCTTTTCCCGGGCTGACCTGGCACGGACACACGTGGGCCGAGCCGGACATGGAGGACGTCTTCAAAGCCTACTCGCAGGGCTACCACGAAATCCTCGCGGAGGCCGCGCCATGACCGGCAGCCTGCGCGCCATCGCCAGCGTGGCGGTGAAGGAATTCCTGCACATCTGGCGCGACCGCCGCATCGTCGTGCTCATCCTCCTGCTGCCGCCGCTTTTCACGCTGCTTTTCGGCTACGCCTTTGAAGTCGGCGAGCTGACCCGCGTGCGGACGTTGCTCCGCGACGACGACCAAAGCGCCGCCAGCCGCCGCTTCACGGAGTTCCTCGCGACGAAGGAAACCTTCGCCTTTCAAAAGGATGAGTCGCCCGCGAACGCAGAGCCGGACTTGCTCCGCGCGCGGGTGGACGCCGCGCTGGCCGTGCCGGCGGGCTGGGGCGCGGGTTTGGAAAATGGGAAGCCGGTGCCGCTGCGGCTGGTCCTCGACGGCTCGGACACGACCACCGCGCAGCAGGTCGAGGGCGCACTGCAAAAGCATCTCGGCGAATTCCAGATGGCCACCCGGCAGGACATGGTGGACAACCTGCCGCCGGAGGTTTTCGACATGGGCGAAAAGCTGCCGGTGACCGTGCGGAAGCAGTTTGTCTCCGCCATGGAGCCGTGGGGCGTGAAGAGCGAAATCCGCTACAATCCCGGGCTGCGCTTCATCGAGTACGTCACGCCGGGAATCATCGGGCTGATCCTGCAACTCCTGACCGTCACGCTCATGGCCTGCACGATCACGCGCGAGCGCGAGGCGGGCACGCTCGCGCAGCTCATGGTCACCTCGCTGCGGCGCAGCGAGATCGTCATCGGCAAAGTCGTGCCCTACCTCGGCGTGTCGCTGCTCCTCATCGCCATGACCATCGCCGTCGCGCACTTGCACTTTCACGTCGCCTTCCGCCAGCCGCTCGTGCTCGGCGTGATCTGCCTGCTTTTCCTGCTCTGCTCGCTCGGGCTCGGCCTGCTCATCTCCGCCTTCAGCACCACGCAGACGCAGGCCATCCAGTTCGCCGTCTTCTTCCTGCTGCCGGTGTTCCCTCTCTCCGGCGCGTTCGCCCCGCTGGAGCAATTGCCCGAGTCCATTCGCTTCCTCGCGCAGTCCTTTCCGCTCACCCATTTCTGCCACGCCTTCCGCATGATCAATCTCCGCGACGCCGACCTCGCCTTCATCGCCGGCGATCTCGTCTTCCTCCTCGTCGGCGCGCTCGTGACCTGCGGCGGCGCGGCCTTCCTCCTTCGCCGCGCGCAGGATTAGACTCCCGCGCCATGCCCGCCATCGCTTCGCGAAAAAAAACTCCCGTCACCCTTCGACTGCACTCCGCCCACCTTTCCGCCTCCGTTCCGCTCAGGATGACTGAGGAGGGAACCCGCCCACCCATTTAGCTCCCATGTCCACCCTCATCCTCGCCCTCGACATCGGCACCTCCTCCACGCGCACCGCGCTCTTCGATGAGCGCGCGCAGCGGCTCGCCGGCACCACCGCGCAACACACCTATCCGCTCCTCACCTCGGCCGACGGCGCGGCGGAGATCGAGCCGGGCGCGCTGCTCAGCGCCGTGCTGCGCTGTCTGGAGCAAACGCTCCAGCGCCAGCGCACCGATCCCGCGCTGCGGGGACGCCGCATCGAGGGGCTGGGCGTGTCGTGCTTCTGGCACAGCCTCGTGGGGTGCGATGCGAAAGGCACCGCGCTCACGAACATCATCACCTGGGCCGACGCGCGCTGCCGTGAGGACGCCGCCGCGCTGCGCGCGGAGTTCGCCGAAAAGACCACGCACGCCCGCACCGGCTGCATGCAGCGGGCGTCGTTCTGGCCAGCGAAACTGCGCTGGCTGCGGCGCACGCAGCCGCGGAAATTTGCCGCGGTGAAGCAATGGCTGTCGCCCGCCGAATGGCTCCAGCACACGCTCGGCGGCGGAGCGAACTGCGCGATCGGCATGGCCACCGGCACCGGCCTCTTCAACCCCGCCAAGCTCGCGTGGGACGCCGAGCTGCTGAAAGCGTGCGGCGTTTCCCCCGCGATGTTGCGCCCGGTGAGCGACGAGCCGACGCCCATCGGCGGACGCCTCGCCGCGCAGTTTGCCGAGCTGAAAGGCGTGCCGTGGTTCCCCGGCATCGGCGACGGCGCGGCCAGCAACCTCGGCTCGGGCGCCACGCATCCCGGCTTCGCGGCGATCAATGTCGGGACGAGCGCCGCCCTGCGCGTGATGCGCGAGCACGGCGAGGCGCGCGCCCCGCTCGGGCTGTTTTGCTATCGCGTGGACGCGCGGCGCTTCCTCGTCGGCGGCGCGGTCAGCAACGCCGGCAACCTCCGCGCCTGGTGCCTGCGCGAACTGCGCCTCCCCGACGAATCCGCGCTCGAAGCCGAACTCGCGAAACGTCCCGCGCCCGCCCACGGCCTCGTCGTCCTGCCGTTTTGGAATCCGGAGCGCGCGCCGACTTGGGACGAGGACGCCACCGGCGCGATCCACGGCCTGCGTCAGCACACCTCCGCGCTCGATCTTTTGCAGGCCATCACCGAGGCTAGCTACCACCGCCTCGCGCGCATCGCCGAGCTGGTGCTGGCCGCGGAGAAAACCGCGCCGAAAATCATCGTCAGCGGCGGCATCCAGCGCTCCGCCACCGCGCTCCAGCGCCTCGCCGACGTGCTCGGGCGGCCCATCCACCCGAACGACGAAATGGAAGCCTCCCTCCGCGGCGCCGCCGTTTTCGCCCTGGAAAAACTCGGCATCCCCGTGCCCGCTGCCGCCTTTGGCAAAGCCGTCAAACC
>CAIQUL010000312.1 GCA_903874975.1 uncultured Chthoniobacter sp.
CCAGCCCACATCGTGCCGCCCCACCGGAATGCCCACCCCGACCGACGTATTCGTGAGCAGCCCGTTGAGCAGCGGCACGGTGAAATTGCCAAACGACACCCGCCCGCTCACCCCGGTCGCCCCGAGGCTGAGGGCGCCGCCCGCGGCGGCGGTCGCGAGGAAATTGGCGGTCGTCGTCTGGTTGAAGCCCGCATTCCTCGCATCCCGCGTGTAGGACTGGAATGTCAGCACCGTCGGCGCGACCACCGAGGTTCGCGTGACATTCACCGTCAGCGCGCCAGAGCGCGGCGTGCTCACGGTTGTGCCGTTGTTCACCGACCCGAGTTGCAGCCGCCCCAGCGTCTCCGTGCTGCCCGCGGCATTTCCGATGAAAGAAAATGTCCCTCCGCCGATCGTGTCCAGCCCCGTCTGATCCACAGTGCCATCCCGCAGCCGGTCGCTGATCGCATTGGTCAGGTTGTCCAGCTTGAAGGTCCCGCCATTGAGCCCCACCGCGCCCGTCGTATTCGTGCCTGTATCCAGCGCCGCCGTCCCGGCAAACACCAGCGTCGCCCCCCGGCCCACACTCATGTCGCCACCCACCACATTCAACGACACCGTCCCGCTCAGCGTCTGCGTTCCCGTCCCGCGCACCGTCAGAATGCCCTCGCTTTTCCCCGAGCCCATCTTGGGGTCGATCCGCACCGTTCCGCCAAAGTCTCCATCGCTCAGCGCGTGGAGCACGATGCTCTCGCTGTTCGCGTTCGGGCTCGTCACGAGCGTCTGCACATTGCCCGCGCTCCCGCTCAGCGTGCCCGCGCGGATTTCCGAACTGGCCGTGAGCTGGGCCGTCGCCGCGTTCAGCACCACCGCGTTCGCCCGCAGCGCCGTCCGCCCGGAGTTGGCGTTGTTGTTAAAGCGGATGATCCCGTCATTGATCGTCAGCTTACCCACCCAGGTGTTGGCCGAGGGCCCGGTCGTCGGCAGGGTCGTGCTATTGAAAGGCGTCCCAAAACGAAACGTGCTCGCGCCGTTTTTCACCACGTCCGCCACGCCCGTCACCGCATGGTTCATCGTCACCTCGCCCGACCCGCTGCCGCCCAGCGTGAGGTTCGCCGCCAGCTCCAGCGGCAGGTCCAGCGTGATGCCCCCCACGCCGTTTTGCGTGATCGCCGGCCCCGTCGCGCCATTGGCCGCGAACCGCACCCCTTTCGCCCCCACCCCGGCGACCAGCGTCTGATCCACCCCCAGCCCATTCACATCCGTCGCATTGAAGGTCATCTGATTCAGCACAAACGGCGTCCCCGCGAGATTCTCCGTCGCCGCGTAATTCGGTGCCGTCCCCGCCAGCGTCCCGACATCGCCGCCGAAGACCAGAATGTCCGTCACGTTCGCCCCCGTCGGCGCCGTCCCGCCCCAGCGCGCGGCCTCGCTCCAGCTTCCGGTCGTGTTATTCCACGTGAAAGTCCCCGCGCTCGCCGCAGCGATGGGCAGCCCGAGCAGCACGGCGAGAGCGACCCGCAGGCGCGGGCCAGCCAGACTGATAACGGGGCAAGGGAGATCGAAAGGAGGGTTTGTCACAGGACGGGGGCTCCACCATGGCTGGAAAGTCCGTAAAGTCGACCTCTGACCTGCCCCTGGAGAGCGATTCGCGATCGGTGAAGGGGGCCGTTCCCTCTCCGTCGCCACACCGCCCCGACACCGCCCGGCAGGCCGGATCATCCGCGCGGCGTTGACTTCGCGCGGGGCGGTTTTACGGTCTGCGCCCCTATGGCTGGACTCGTTATCAAACCTCGCACGCGGATTTTACACGGACACGACTGGCTATATGCGAGTGAGGTGCTGAAGGCGTTTGGCGCGCCGCAGGATGGCGATGTGGTTTCTCTAAAGGACGGGAACGACCGACTGCTCGGCTCGGCGATTTACAACAGCAAGTCGCAGATCATCGCGCGGCGGTTTTCGCGGCAGCGGCAGGATCTGGACCTGGAGTTTTTCACGCGGCGCATCCAACTCGCGGTGGAGTATCGGGCCCGGCGCGGGCTCGATCCGCGGCTGGCGCGGGTGGTCTGGAGTGAAAGCGATGGATTGCCGGGATTGATCGTGGATCGCTACGGCGACCATCTCGTCTTGCAGACGCTGACGCTGGCGATGGACATGCGGAAGGCCGTCATCGTGGAAGCGCTGCGGGCGGTGCTGGAGCCGCGCTCGATCATCGAGCGCAATGACGCGCCGGTGCGCCGGGCCGAGGGGCTGGAGCTGGTCACCGGGATGCTGCACGGCGACGCGCCGGGGCCCTTCGCGGTGACGATCGGCGGGCTGGAATTCGAGCTCGACCTGAGCCACGGGCAGAAGACCGGCTTTTACCTCGACCAGCTCCCGAACTACGCGGCCGTGGCGGCGCACGCCAAAGGGCGCAAGGTCCTCGACTGCTTTGCCAATCAGGGGGCGTTCGCGCTGGCCTGCGCGCAGGCGGGCGCGGCCAGCGTGCAGGCCGTGGAGATCAGTACGGACTGCGTGGAGTTGGTGAAAAAAAACGCCGCGCGCAACGGCCTCGCGGTCGAGGCGGTCGCGGCCAATGTCTTCGACTATCTCCACGATCTCGAACGCCAGGGCGCGCGTTACGATCTCATCATTCTCGATCCACCATCGTTCACGAAGACGAAGGGCAAACTCGGCGAAGCGATGCGCGGGTACAAGGAAATCCACCTCCGCGCGCTCAAGCTGCTCAACCCCGACGGGCTGCTCGCCACCTTCTGCTGCTCGCATCACGTGAGCCGGGAGATTTTCCTGGAGGTCATCAACGAGGCGACCGTGGACGCCAGGAAAACGCTGCGGCAGCTCGCGGCCTATGCGCAGGGCGCGGATCACCCGATCGTGACCACGCTGCCGGAGACGGAGTATTTGAAGGGGTTTCTTTTTGAGCTGATGCCGGGGAGGTGAGAGGGCGGAAATCCGCAATGCGTGAAAGGAGAAAAACGGAAAGACCACCGCACACCGGTCGCTCGCCCAGCCGTTTGTAAATTTTCCATTCCTTCGAATTTGTTTCGGATTTCGATATTCGGATTTCGAGTTTTTCCTCCCCCGCTACTTCCCCCACCTTTTTCGCCTCCTCCTCTGGGTCCACTGGCGCACCCTGCTCGCGCGGCGGCGCGGCATCCGGCGCGAGTCCCCGCTGCTGCCGGCGGTGCTCGGCGCGTTCGTGCTCTGCTATCTCGCGGTCGGTTACTGGCTCTTCCACTCGGGGCTGAATTACCTCCTCCACTTCCCGCTCGTCGGCTCGCTGCTCGCGCAGCGCGGCATCTATCGCTGAAAATTTCTCGAAGCCCTCGTGGGGTCGAGTTGGGCGCTGGTCTTCCTCAGCGCGCCGCTGATGCTCGCCTTCGGGCGGGTCCACGAAGTGCCCGCGAATTTCTACGCGCAGGTCGCGGCGGCCTATCTGCCGTTCGTGGTCCTGCCGGCGCTGGCGGGCTATTCGGGCTGCGCAAAGTGCTGCTGCAAAAATTCCGGATGAGCTGCCTCGGCTCCATGGCCATCACCACCAGCCTCCTGCTCGTCTCCGGCCTGCTGCCGTATCTGCCGGGGCCGCGGCTCGCGTTCTGCGCCGCCGCCAGCGCGCTGATGAGCGCCACCCTCAGCGGCCTCGCCGTGGGTCGCGGCGCGCTCTTTCCGAATTTCAAGGAAGACAACCCGAGCAGGATCGTCAGCGGATTTGGCGGCACGCTCTGCCTCGTCGTGGGCTTCGCCTACATCGCCTCGTTCGTGGCGCTGACCGCCGTGCCGGACATCCGCCGCGTGGCCCCGAGCAGCATCACGCTCTCCGCTGGGACCTTTCTCTTCCTCGCCGTCCTGCTTTTTCCCCTCCTCACCGCGCTGCGCCGCGTAAAAACTCTGGAAATCTGAGCGCGGATTTCCTAACTCTGCGCACATGTCTTCCCACGCCCGCCCCGACGAACCGCAGCTCGATCTGCCTGCGGACGACGGACTGAACGGCGAGAATCTGAACAGCCAGGTGCAGCGCACCGAAGAACAGATTCTCGTGTTGCGGCGCCAGCAGGACGCGCTGGAGCAGGAGAAGCGCGAACTCGAGGAACTCGGGCGCAAACAGGAACAGTTCCAGACCGGGCGGGCGGACCTCGTGGAAAAACTCGCGCGCTCGTTGGCCGTGCTCGATCGCGAAATCACCGACGCCCAAAAGCGCAGCTCCCTCCTGCAAGACATCCGCGAATCCTTCGGCCAACATCTCGAGATCCTCGACGCCATCAATGCGAAGAACTGGAACCCCGCCGACCTCCATCGGGAGCTGACCAAGGCCCTCGGCGCCGTGGACGACGCCCGCAGCGACTACGTGCGCTCGTTTCCAAAAATCAGCCCGGAACGCGCCGCCGGCAGCGCGGACCCGGCGCTCGGCCGGGACTTCATCTACTGGCTGCAGTCCGGCTTCGCCTTCACGCTGCCGCTGCTCGCCCTCGGCGTGATCCTCCTCATCGTCCTCGTCGCCGTCTTTAACCGCTGACCACCCGCACGCCATGAAGGGGAAACCAAGCTCGAAAAAATCCGCGTCGCCGATCGAGGAGAGAAAGCGGCAGCTCGCCCAGGAGCAGGAGGCCAACCGCGCGAGGCTCCAGCAACATGAGCAATTCCTCCAGGACGCCCCGAAGCGGGCCGAGGAACTCGCCAAGGCACGGCGCGAAAAAAAACTCGAAAGCACCAGCCGCACCGACCGGCCGACCGGGCACGGTCGCCACGCCACGCTGCCCGACCCTTGGCGCCCGTACGAGATCAACGTCGCCGTCCCCGCCCAGCGCAAACGCACCCGGGCCGAACGCCGCGAGGGACGACTCCTGTTCGTTTTCCTCCTGCTCGTGCTGATCGGCGTGTCTTACGTGCTCTACCTGAATCTTTCCCTGCTGTGAAACAGCCACCACCCTTGCACCGATCCGAACGCCGCCGCGGACGCGCGTTGTTTTTCTTCCTGCTCCTGACGCTACTCGCCACTTCCTACTGGCTCAGCCGCGTCCTGCCGTCATCGTAAATCCGACCCATGCATTCCGGCATGGGAACCGCCGGTTACGCTGATGCGAGAATTGGCGAAAGCTGTCACGCGTCGTGAACTTCCGGGGCCAACACACCCTGCCTCCCAAAAGCGCGCCGCCACGAACCACTCGCCCGTCACTCCTGCGCCGCGGCAGCCTTCGGTCCCGAGAGGGCGCTAAGAATCGCCAGCCCGATCCCGAGCACGGCCAGCAGCCCCATGACGATGTTGCCGATCAGCTTGGTGCGGTCGCCCTTTGCCGCCTCGGACTGGAGCCGGGCCAGGGTGTCCGCG
>CAIQUL010000313.1 GCA_903874975.1 uncultured Chthoniobacter sp.
ATCTGGGCACAAGATTGAACTTTGGCAGCGTGAGCCAGACGCTCGCCTCCCTCACCATCGGGGCGGGGGCCACCGTGACGTTCACGAGCGGAGTGGCCGCCTTCAGTGGCGGGGAGGGCAAGCCGCCCGGAGTCGCCGCGGTGCCCGAACCTTCGTCTGCGGTCCTCGCGGCGCTGGGCACCGCGCTGCTCGGCCTCCGGCGGCGGCGGGCTGTGACATTCAGGTGACAAATCGGTTTGCCTAGTCGCAGTGCCTTCCTATTCTCCCAGCCAATCCTTACTCCTCCCTTTGTGAGCTACCTCTTTGATTCTTCTTCCCCCCAGCATTCGCGCGACCGCCGGTGCGGTCGCTCCGGCTTTACGCTCATCGAGATTCTGGTCGTGATGGGCATCATCATCGTGCTCGCGGGCATCGCGGTGCCGGTTTATGGCACCATCCGGGAGCGGTCGAACAAGGTCGTGACTCTGAACAATATGCGGCAGGTCACGGGGGCGTTGATCACCTATGTCGGCCAGAACGACGGCGATTTTCCCATGGAAAATATCGGCACCGGGGAAACCTGGACGAACGCCGCCACGCCGGCCGCGGCGAAGGTCTGGTACAACGTCCTGCCGCGGCAACTCGGCAGCAAGGGGGTGGGGGACTACGCGACCAGCCCGCGCGCTTTTTACACCAAGGAGAACCTCCTGTTCCTCCCCGGCGCGAAGTATCCCAGCTCGGACAAGAAACTCGTCGCGCCGTTGTTCGCGTTCGCGATCAATACCAAGCTCCAGCGGAAAGATGCGAGCAACGTGAAAGTGAAGGCGAAGCAAAGCCAGATCACCCATCCGGCCCGCACGGTGGCGTTTCTCGAGGTCGGGCTGCCCAACGAGAAAAAGTCTTCCAAGGTGCAGCCGAAATACGACGGATCGAGCAAGGCGGCCGGAAAATCGTTTGTCGAGCGCTATGGCGGCCTCGGGGTGCTCACCTTCCTCGATGGGCATGCGGAAAGTGTGAGCGTGAAAGATCTCCTCACGGAAACCGGGCTGCTCATTCACCCCCAGTCGAGGATCATCTGGACGCGAACGCCCGAGGAGGATCCCAACGTCGCCCCGCCGAAGCAGTAGGGGTCCGCGGAATGAAATCTTGGACGGTGCGGCAGGCGTGCGTTTAATGACGGCATCATGCCTGCCATCCTCGAAGACGCCCTGATCGACAAAGTGCTCGCCGGCGAGCGCATCACGCCGGAGGACGCGCGGGCGCTTTACCTCCTGCCGCTGGTGACTCTGGGCGAGCTGGCCAACCGGCGGCGCAATCTCGCGAAGCGCGCGGACTACGACGGACGCGGGGAGGAGATCGTGACTTACATCATCGACCGGAACATCAACTACACGAACGTCTGCAATGTGTACTGCAAGTTCTGCGCGTTCTACCGGACGGAAAAAGACGACGACCACTACGTGCTCACGCAGGAGCAGTTTGACCAAAAACTCGACGAGCTGACGGCCATCGGCGGCATTCAGATTTTGCTGCAAGGGGGGCATCATCCGAAGCTCGGGATCGACTGGTATCTGGCGATGCTTTCGCACATCCGGGAGAAGTATCCGCACATCAACATCCACGGTTTTTCGCCACCGGAGTTCAATCACTTCGCGGAGGTTTTTGGGATGCCGCTGCGCGAGGTCATCGTGCAGTTCAAGGCGGCCGGGCTCGGGTCGATTCCGGGCGGTGGCGGGGAGAAGGTGAAGGCGCTGCTGCGCGAGCGCATCAAAGAGGAAGCGCTGCGCTCCTTCCTCTTCGGCTTCTCCTCCCGTTACGACTCCATGTCCATGACCCAGTTGTGCGTCATGTTCGAGCTGCC
>CAIQUL010000314.1 GCA_903874975.1 uncultured Chthoniobacter sp.
ATGCCGCCGTCGTCCTCGGCACCGATCGGAGCGCTCAGACCTACACGATTTCCAACAACGCCACGACCCCGGCCACCGCACTGACCGTGGCCGGCACTATCACCGGCGCGGCCAGCGGCGGCACGGCAGGCGCGAAAACCCTAGCCGTGTTGGGCGCGGGCGACACCGACATCACCGGCGGCATCGCCCAAGGTGGCGCGGCTTCGCTCGCCGTGACCAAAGCCGGCACCGGCACGCTCAATCTCGCCGCCGGGAGCGTGCTCGACATCGACTCGCTGACGGCCAATGACGGCACCACCGCGGTCAACAGCGCGCTCGGCGCCGGCACCTCCGTGACCGTGAACGACACCGGCGGCGGAGCAGCGACCTCGCTGAAATTTGGCAGCGTGAGCCAGACCCTCGCGTCCCTCACGATCGGAGCCGGTGCGACCGTGACCTTCACGAGCGGCCCGGCGTCGTTCACCGCCAGCACGAGTGGAAAAACGGCGGGGTTCGGTTCGAAACAACCGTCCGGCGGCTTGGTGCCCGAGCCGGGAACAACAGGGCTGCTGCTCGCAGGCGCGCTCAGCGTGCTGGCGCGGCGGACACGGCGCACGGGCTGAGCGGGTCTTTCGGGGACGGAGTTTCCGCCGCCGGGCAAAGTGCGGGCCGATGAAAACATCCCGCCGCCAGTGGCTCGCCCTGCCCCTTGTTTCCCACTGCATCCGGCCCGGCACCGCCCCGACCGACGCGGCGCAACCTTCGCAGCCACACATCATCAAGCCGCCGATCTTCTGGGCATACGGCCGCAACGCCGGACCGTTCATTTACCCTAAAGGCCGCGACCGCAGTCCGCATCTGGCAGTGCGCGACGGCTCGTGGAAACTGCTCATCAACGCCGGCGGCACCGGCACCGAACTCTACGATCTGGCCGCCGACCGCACCGAGACGCGCGACCTTTCCGCGACGAAAACCGACATCACGCAGCGGCTCAGCGACGCCGCGCTCCGGTGGTGGAAAACGCTCCCCGCCCCGCCTGCGGTCGAGCCCTGAACGGGCGGCAAAAAAACCGCCGCCTGCAAGTGCTTCCTCTGCCGCTTAATCTTCCTCCGACAGAAAGGGGAAGTGAGGAAGATTAAGAGGAAGGAGGGACAGAGCCTAAGCCGACTCCTACTCCCGCGGCGCGGGGATGTTCCGCGGATGACTGCGGACGAGGTCGGGCGCGCTGTGCTGCTCGGCCATGCCGGTGACCGACCACTCGCCCGCGTGCTTGTCATACTCCGCGTGAAACGCGGTCAGGTTGGCATTGGCGATGAATTCGGGATGCTCGACGAGCACATCATACGGCCCGGGGCGGCTGAAAATTTTCGTCATGATCGGCACCAAATCCAAAACGAAGAGCGTCCCGAAAATGACGAGGAACTGGAAAAGTCCGGCCATCCATTTCTGCTGCTGCTGGCTGATTTCCTTTTCATCCGCATCCGGCGGCGGGAGAAAGATCACGTTGTAAAGCCCCACGGTTTCCTCCATCGGATCGAGCAACCCGTTCATCTTCCGCTCGATGCGCTGAATGACCGGCAGGAACGTTTCGTCGTGGCGCTTCGAGTTGCTGTCGTAGATGGTTTCCAGCGCGCCTGTCTGGTCGGCGAGCCGCTTCAGCCGGACGGGCTGCTCCGCCTCCAAGGCGGCGATCTCCGCGGTGACTTTCGCCAGCTTGTCTTTGCGGATGCGCTCCTTTTCCTTCGCCTCCTCCAGGAACGTCTCGCGCCGGTTGGCAAGCCCATCGAGATACGTATTCCGGTCCGCGAGCCGGGCCACCGAGAGCTGCTTGTCGCTCGCCACCTGAGCCTCCATCAGACCCGTGATCGACGCATTGAGCCGCGAGGCGGCGGCGACCACCAACCTGTCCCGCGCCTGCATATCCTTGGTGCGCGGGCCGGCACCCGGCTTTTTCGGCTCGGGGTAAAACTCGTTCGGCTGGCCGGCGGCCTCCTTGGCGATGGCCTCCACGAGCCGTTGGTGCAAGCTGACCTTGGCCTCATGTTCCGCCTTGGTCTTGGCGATCGTTTCCTTCTGCGCCTCGATTGCCGCGAGCACATTGCGCGTCTCCACACTCGCCGGGGCCACGAACTCCGGATCGCTCGCCTTCTTCTTCTCCTCACCCATCCGGTCGTCGGCATAAATATCCGGGTTCAGGATCGCCTTTTCCAATTCCGGCAGCAGCGCCTGGAGCCCATCGCGCTTCGTGTTGTATTCCTCGTCCAGCGTCTTGCGCGACGCGGCGGCTTCGTCGCGGATTTCCTGCCGCTCGACGGACAGATCGCCGCGCTTTGCCGCCTCCCCCTCGCGCAGCTTGTTCAGCTTGCCCTGCAGTTCGGACTGCACCCGGAAAGTGATCGCCGGCCGGTATTGATCCAAACAAAACGGAAACCCGATCGCCACGCTGATGACCGCCGCCAGCCCGAAACGAAAGATCACCTGCATCGTGCGGCGCCACCACGACTGAAACGGGCGATAAGTCGCGAGCAGGATGCGATCGGTATTCATGATCACGAACGCCCACGCCAGCGACATCAGGATCACCGAGATCCACGGCGGTTCGGCAAAGCGGCTCTTCGCGTAAAAAATCATGCCGAGAAACGACATGATTGTCGGGATCAGCACCGTGCTGCCGAGCACCGCGATCCGCTCACGCTCGCTCGGCGGGCAATGCTTCAGCGTCTCCCAGCGCGCCCCGGCCAGCCAATACATCGGGCGCATCGCGCGATCCCAGCGCCCGGGCTGGTTTGGGTCGGTTACAGTTTCAGGAGAAAGAGGCCAGTGCATACGTGGCGGTGGGGTCTGGGATGGTGATTGGTGGCGCGGTGCCGCGGGATCGTAGCAACGAAATCCGCCAGCACCAGCAGAATGAAAACCGGGGATCGCGGAGTAATCTTAGGCGGCGTCCAAAAGATCATCGTCGCGTCCGGCAGGGATCCTCACTCCTCCAAACGGAGGTCGCTGATGCGGCGCATGACGCGCTCGCTGAGCCCCTGGTAGAGGTCGCGCCCGTCACCGGTGAGGTCGGCTTTGGAGAAAAAAATGGGCTCGCCGACGACGAGAGTGATGGGGGTAAAGAGGCGCGGTTTTCCGCCGCGCGGAAAGGCCGCGCGCGCGCCGAAGATGCGCATGGGCACGACGGGGGCGCGGGTCTTCGCAATGACCAGGCCGAGGCCGGGGAGCGCGGGCAGGAAGTCGCCGTCGAGGGTGCGCGAGCCTTCGGGAAAGATAACCGTGGAGTGCCCGGCGCGGACGAGTTTGATGACGGTTTTCAGCGCGCTCATGTCGGCGCGATCCTGGTCAACGGGGATGACGTTCAGCTTTGGCAAAATGGGGCCGAGCACGGGCCAGTCGAGGAGCGTCTTGCGGGCGAGGTAGTGGATTTCGCGGCGGCACGCGATGCCCGCCAGCGGCGGGTCGAGATAGCTCTCGTGGTTCATCGCGAGGATCGCGCCGCCCTCCTCGATGATGCGCTCGCGGTGCACCACGCGGAAGTCGAAGCACGTCCGCGCGAGGAACTCCGCGAGGCGGTAAAAGCACTGGTAGTGAACACCCACGAAGAAAAAGGATGAGGGATGAAGGATGAAGATCGCGGCGCAGGCTGGATCAGGGCTCAGGATTCATCCTTCATCCTTCCGCCTTCAGCCTTTCCCCCGCTCCGGTGATCACGAGCCCCTTCAGCTTCAGCCGCCCGACGATCTCCCCGGCCACGCCGTCGATGGTGAGATTCGAGCTGTCGATGACGTGGGCGTCCTCGGCGATGATGAGCGGCGAGGTGCGGCGGGTGGAATCCACTTTATCGCGCGCAGCGACGGAATCCGTGAGGCCCTGACCAGCGCGGCGGCGGGCGCGGACTTCGGGAGAGGCGTCGATGTAAAATTTGTAGGGTGTTTCGGGAAAGACGGCGGAGCCGATGTCACGACCTTCCATGACGATGTCGTGGTCGCCAGCATAGGCGCGCTGCTTTTCGACGAGCACCCGCCGCACCTCGGGGATGGTGGCGATGGCGGAGACGTTGGCGTTCACTGCGTCGGAAACGAGATGCGGCGTGGGGTCGATGCCGTCGAGGAGAATGGTGGATTCGCCGTCGGCGATGCCGCATTTGATTTCGGTGAAATGAAGGAGCTGGTGCACGCGCCCGGCGTCGGCGGTCGGGACGCCTTTTGACACGGCGAGCCAGGTGATCGCGCGATACATCGCGCCGGTATTCACATAGACAAAGCCGAGCCGCCGGGCGAGCGCGCGGGCCACGCTGCTTTTGCCGGACGCCGCCGGTCCATCAATGGCAATAACGAGGTGCGCAGCCACGGCTCAGCGGGTGGGAAGCGAGGTGATGACGCGCGTCTGCGCCTCGGTCGGCTGCTTGAGCAGCTTCTCCAGCGTGGCGTAGAAATTCGGATACGAAGTGTTCACGCACTCGGTGCCGGTGATCGTCGTTTCGCCCTCGGCAAACATCCCTGCGACGGCAAAGGCCATGGCGATGCGGTGGTCGCCGAAGCTGTCGAGCCGCGCGCCGTGCAGCGGCGTGCCGCCGATGATCTCCAGCCCGTCCTCGGTCTCGGCGACCTGCGCACCCATGAGCCGCAAATTCATCGCGACCGCCGCGAGCCGGTCGGTTTCTTTCACGCGCAACTCGCCGGCGTCGGAGATGACCGTCTTGCCATGCGCGAGCGCGGCGGCGACGGCGAGGATCGGAATTTCGTCGATCACGTTCGGGATTTCCGCGCCCTTGATCTCGGTCCCTTTGAGCCGCGCGCCCTGGATTTCGACGACGCCGATCGGCTCGGCCTGCGCGTCGATGACCTCGCGGATGGCTGCGCCCATGCGGACGAGCACCGCCAGCACGCCGGTCCGCGTTTCATTGAGGCCCACGTTTTTCACGAGCAAACGCGAGCGCGGCTGCGCAGCGGCGGCGACCAGCCAAAAGGCAGCGCTGGAGATGTCGCCCGGCACGCGGAATTCGCGGGACTCCGGCGTCTGCCCGCCGAAGACGGAAACGGTCAGCCCCTGCTTCTGCGGGCGGACGAGAAAGTATTCGAGCATCCGCTCGGTGTGGTCGCGGCTCTGCGTGGGCTCGGTCACGCTGGTCTTGCCCTTGGCAAACATCCCCGCGAGCAGCACCGCGCTTTTCACCTGCGCGCTGGCCACCGGGCTCACGAATTGCAGCGGCTTGAGTTTGCCGCCTTCGATGACGAGCGGAGGGCGGCCGTCCTTGCCCTCGGCGGTGATCTTCGCGCCCATTTTCGTGAGCGGCTCGATGACCCGGCGCATCGGCCGCTTCGAGAGCGAGGCGTCGCCCACGAGCCGGCTGCGGAAGGGCTGCCCCGCCAGGATGCCCGCCATCAGGCGCATCGTGGTGCCGGAATTCCCGCAGTCAATTTCGCCCGTCGGCGCGGTGAAAACGCCGCGCATGCCGTGGACGATCAGCGTCGTCTCGTCCGCGACCTCGATGGCCACGCCGAGCGAACGCATCGCGCCGACCGTGGCCATGCAGTCCTCGCTGGGGAGGAAGCCCTTGATCACGCACGGCCCGTTGCTCATCGCCGCGAGCATCACGGCGCGGTGGGAAATGCTCTTGTCGCCCGGGACTTCGAGTTCGGTTTGAATGGTCGGGGCGCGGCGGATTTTCCAGTCGGACATCGGTTATTTCAGGGGCCGCAGACGGTCGCGCTGCGTTTTGGCTTCGGTGAGAAAATCGGTCATGGGCGGTTCGCGGTCGAGGAGTGTGAGGATTCCGCGGAGTTTTTCAATCATCGCTTCCGCGGATCTGCGCACGGCGGGGCCGTTCGTGCGCAGAATCTCCGCCCACATCGCCGGCGGGCCGGCCGCCACGCGGGTGGTGTCGCGGAAACCGGGACCGCTGAACTCGAACGCCCGCGGGTTCTCCGCGAGGACCGTCTGCACGAGCGTGGCGGCGACGAGATGCGGG
>CAIQUL010000315.1 GCA_903874975.1 uncultured Chthoniobacter sp.
CTCACGCCCGGGGCGCTCGGGGACGTGGGCTACCGCCGGAGGACCGTGGCGAGGCAGAGGCTGGGGTCGGCTTCCGGGTGGTCGAGGGTGTAGTGGAGGCCGCGGCTTTCTTTGCGGAGCAGGGCGGAGTCCACGATCAAGGCGGCCACGGTGGCAAGGTTGCGGAGTTCGAGGAGGTCGGTGGTCAGCTTGTAGCCCCAGTAAAACTCGGCGATTTCCCGCTCCAGATTGCGCAGCCGGGCGGCGGCGCGCTGGAGGCGTTTGTCGGTGCGGACGATGCCCACGTAGTCCCACATCAGCCGGCGGATTTCGTCCCAGTTGTGGTAGATAACCACCAGCTCATCCACGGCCACGGCGTCGCCGCTGGTCCAGGCGGGGAGCGCGAGGTCGTCGAGCGCGGAGTCGGCGGCGGGCGGCGGCTGGCCGGCGATGGCCGCGCAGCAGCGGTGGGCGAGGACGCAGGCTTCGAGGAGCGAGTTGCTGGCGAGCCGGTTCGCGCCGTGCAGCCCGGTGCAGGCGACCTCGCCGATGGCATAGAGCCCGCGCAGCGAAGACGCCCCATTTTCGTCCGTCTGCACCCCGCCGCACTGGTAATGTGCCGCCGGGACGACCGGGATGGGCTGCCGCGTGATGTCGATCCCGAGTCCGAGGCACGTCTCGTGGATATTGGGAAAGCGCTCGCGCACGAACTCCGCCGGCTGGTGCGTGATGTCGAGATACACGCAGCGCGCGCCGGTCCGCTTCATCTCGGCGTCGATGGCGCGGGCTACGATGTCGCGCGGCGCGAGTTCCTTCCGCGCGTCGTATTTCTCCATGAAAGTGCGGCCCTTCCCGTCGATCAACCGCGCCCCTTCGCCCCGCACCGCCTCCGAGATGAGGAAACTCCGCGCCTGTGGGTGAAAGAGGCACGTCGGGTGAAACTGGATAAACTCCATGTTCGCGATCCGCGCCCCCGCGCGCCAGGCCATGGCCACGCCGTCGCCGGTCGCGATGCTGGGGTTGGTCGTGTAAAGATAGACCTTTCCGCAGCCGCCGGTCGCCAGCACCACGCGGTCGCTG
This sequence comes from uncultured Chthoniobacter sp., assembly GCA_903874975.1. Lineage (GTDB taxonomy): Bacteria > Verrucomicrobiota > Verrucomicrobiia > Chthoniobacterales > Chthoniobacteraceae > Chthoniobacter. The sequence continues at coordinate 1,060 of CAIQUL010000315.1, forward strand.
CGCAGGGTGGCGACCTCGCCGGTGGCCTCGTCGAGCACGTAAGCGCCGAGGCAGCGGTCGGTGCTGGCCGGGCCGAGCTTGCCGAGGGTGATGAGGTCCACGGCGATGTGATTTTCGAAAACGGTGACGGTGGGCGCGCGCTCGATGGCGGCAAGCAGGGCGCGCTCGATCTCGCGTCCGGTGAGGTCGCGGGCGTGGAGGATGCGCCGTTTGCTGTGGCCGCCCTCGCGGGCGAGGTCCAGCTCGTGCGAGCCGTCGGGCAGCTCGCGCTCGTCGAACGCCACGCCAAACTCGATCAGCTCCCGGATGCGCGCCGGGCCGTCCGTGACGATGCGTCGGACCACCGCCTCGTCGCACAGCCCGGCGCCCGCCTCGAGCGTGTCTTTCACATGCAGCTCGAACGAATCCTCCGCGCTCGTCACGCTCGCGATCCCGCCCTGCGCCCACGCCGTATTCGACTCCGCCCGCGCCCGTTTCGTGACGATCGCCACGCTCCCCAGTTCCGCCGCTTTCAGCGCAAAACTCAGCCCCGCGATGCCGGAGCCGATGACGATGAAATCGAAGCGGGTCATCGCAGCCACAGGTTGTCGATCAGCCGCGTCTGGCCAAAGAAAACCGCCAGCGCGAACACCGTGCCGCGCCGCACCTCGCGGACCGGACGCAGCGTGTCGGCGTCGGCGATTTCCACGTAATCGGGGTGGGCGAGGGGAGCGGTGGCGAGGGTTTTCAAAATGAGCTGGCGGAGTTTCGCGGCGCGGGTCTCGCCGGCGTGGAAAGCGGCCGACGCCGCGCGCAGCGCGCGCCGCAGCACCGGGGCCTGGGCGCGCTCCGCGGCGGTCAGGTAGCGGTTGCGCGAACTCAGCGCCAGCCCGTCCGCCTCCCGCACCGTCGCCACCGGCACGATCCGCACCGGCACGTTCAGGTCGCGCACCATCCGGCGGATCACCGCGCACTGCTGGAAATCCTTCAGCCCGAACACCGCCACCTCCGGCTGGGTGATCTGCAACAGCTTCAGCACCACCGTGCAAACCCCGCGGAAATGCCCCGGTCGCGCCGCCCCGCAGAGCACCGCCGACACGTCCGTTTCATCCACCAGCGTGGAGTTTTCCGTCGGATACATCGCCTCCGCCGTCGGATGAAAAATCACGTCCGCCCCGTGCGCCGCGCACAACATCCGATCCGCCGCAAAGGGCCGCGGATACCGGGAAAAATCCTCCTTCGGCCCAAACTGCGTGGGGTTCACAAAAATGCTCACCACCACCAGCCCCTCCCGCCCCGCCAGCGACCGCGCCTTTTCGATCAACGCCGCGTGCCCCCGGTGCAGCGCGCCCATCGTCGGCACCAGCACCACCGGCCCCCGCGCCGCCCGGCAAAGGCGCGTGGTCTGGGAAAGGGAGCGGATGGTTTTCAAAACTGAGAGCGAGTGCCCGTGCGGCATAGCCGGAGCGTCCGTGCGAGGCAAGCATCAGGAAAAAATCACCGGGGATAGAACACGATTTGCTCTAAAGCGGCTCAGCCTGCCACCGAGCCACCTATCCATGAAGATTTCCCGTCCTTCGCGCCGCGCCGGTTTCACGCTGATCGAGATCATGATTGTCGTCGCGATCATCGCCATGCTTTCCGCCATCGCCACGAACAACGTCCTCCGCGCCCGCAAGCGGACCCAGGCCTCGAAGACCCTCGACGACCTGCGCCAGCTCGATGGCGCGCTCGATCAGTGGGCCCTCGAGAAAAACAAGTCCGCCGGCGATGCGGCGCAGTTCTCCGACGTGCAGCCGTATCTCAAGACGATGAACAAAATGGCCGTCTCGGGTCAGGATCTGTTTGGGCAAAATTACGGTCCGTTCACCTTGGATATCGGCCCGAAGGTCTCGACCACCACCTTCAACGCCCTCTCCGACGTCGCCCCGGCGTCCTTCTGGTCGCCGTACAAGTAAGAGGAAGGCGCAACGCGACGGCGATTGGGGGCAAGGTGCCCGGCCCGTTGCGGTGGGTGGATCGTTCGTTCGATCCACTTTTACCCTTCCTTAACCACTCTCCCGCCGCCCCCACCTACGACCTTTACCGTCGTCCTGTCTGTTTGTGGCAGAGCCCGCGATCACCCCCCGCGGGCCGCACAAACCAGATGATCCAAAATAAGAACCCACAGTCCTCACTCCGACCGCTGGTGCTGCTCGCCCTGCTCGGCGCATCTCATGTCCACGCCGCCGCCGACCCCGCGGCGGAGTCCATCAATGTCCCGAACTCCCCGACCCTGCCCGCCCGCCGGCTCGACAGCGCCAGGCCGCGTCCGCCGATGCCGCCGCCCAATCTGTCCCGCCAGACTGCCCGCGGCGGCTACGCCTTCGCCGCGATCATGCCGCTTTGGCGGGCGTAGTTGAAGATGCCGCCGGCGTCGATGACGGGGCGGACTTCGCCGAGGGGCTTGAGGGAGTAGGTGGTCCCGCCGACGGTCAGGGTGTCGGCGTCGAAGTCGAGGGTGGCAAGGTCGCCGGTCTGGACTTTGTCGCAGAGGCGCTCGGCGGCGTCGTAGGGGTAGAGTTCGCCGGTGGCCACGCAGTTGCGGAAAAAGATGCGGGCGAAGCTTTCCGCGACGACAACCTGCACGCCGGCCGCGCCCATGGCGATGGGCGCGTGCTCGCGGGAGCTGCCGCAGCCGAAGTTGAAGCCGACAACCATGACGCCCTGCTTGGCGGCGGCGATGCGCGCGGCCTGCGGGGAGTTCATGGGGTGATTGCTCTCCTTGCCGTCCGGGCCGGTGCGCTCGTCGCGGAAGGCATGCTGGCCGAGGTCGTCGAAGGTA
>CAIQUL010000316.1 GCA_903874975.1 uncultured Chthoniobacter sp.
GCGGTCGGAATCGAGCCCGACCTGCTCTTCGCTCTTGCCGCTGTGGTGCGCGAGGATGCGGATCAGGCGCTTCTTGAGTTTGTACATGTATTCCACGGTGCGCTCGACATCGCTCGCCGTGCCGCGGGCGCCGCCGCTGACCTGGTGGATCATGATGTCGGAGTTCGGCAGCGCGTAGCGTTTGCCCGTGGTGCCGGCGGCCAGCAGGACGGCGCCCATGCTGGCGGCCATGCCGACGCAGTAGGTATTCACGGCGCAGGTCATGAACTGCATGGTGTCGTAGATCGCCAGCCCGGCCGTGACCGAGCCGCCGGGGGAGTTGATGTAGAGGCTGATGTCCTTTTTCCCGTCGTCCATCTGGAGAAAGAGGAGCTGGGCGATGACGGCGTTGGCGACATGGTCATCGATGGCGGTGCCGAGGAAGACGATGCGGTCCTTCAGGAGCCGCGAATAAATGTCGTAAGCCTGCTCGCGGTTGCCACTCCGCTCGATGACCATCGGCATCGGGTAGTAATTGTTTCGCGGGGTGATGAGGCTGCTTTCGGGTTGGATGATCATAGCGAAAAAAGCGTGGAAACTGACGGTTAGGCTCCGGCCGGAATGGTCGTGACGCTAGCGTTTGAAGCGAGGAACTCAAGGGTCTTGGCCGTGAGGATCTCCTCGGTGATCTGGTCCACGGCGTTCCTCTTCTCCAGTTCCTTGAGGAGTTTCTGCGGCTTCATGTCGTAGCGCGCCGCGAGTTGGAAGATGCGCTGATTGAATTCCTGCTGCGTCACGGTGATGCCTTCCAGTTCCGCGATGCGGAGCAGGACAAACGTCCCCTTCAATTGCTCGCGGGCGTTTTGCGACGCGGTGCCGAGGATCTGCTGCTCGTTTTCCTTGAGCACTTCGTCGGCGATGCCGCGTTCCTGATTTTCCCGCACGATGTCCGAGAGGATGCGCCGGGTCTGCGTGCGCACCATTTCCACCGGCAGCTCGCACTCCACCTGCGAAAGAATCTGCGCCATCAGCGCGCTGCGCTTCGAGGCCTCGGTGTCGGCGATTTTCTGTTTGCTGAGTTCCTCGCGCGCCAGCGTGCGGAGATCGGCCAGCGTTTTGCCTTTCACCACGGTCGCGGCAAAGGCGTCGTCGAGCGCCGGCAAGACCTTCGTTTTGATCTCCTTGAGCGTGACCACGTATTGGATTTTCTGCCCGCCCATCCCCTCGACCGGAAACTCCGCCGGCACATCGATCACGAAGGTCCGCGTCTCCTGCGGCTTCATGCCGACCAGCGCCGCGGCGTAGCCGGGGAAGAACGCCTCGGGCGTCATCCGAATCCAGAAATCGTCATTGCCCGAGAGCGGCTTGCCGGCTTTCGGAAAAACCTCATGCACCGGCTTGCCGTCGATCGTCCCGGTGTAGTCCACCACGATGTAGTCCTCGATTTCCGCCCCGCGGTCCTCGGCGAGGTCCACGAAATCCGCCGCCTGCTCGCGCAGATTCTCCAGCGACTCGTCAACCTCCGACTCCGTCACCTCGGTCGATTTCATCGGCACCACCAGCCCTTTGTATGTCGGTAGTTCAAAGGCGGGATGCGTCACAAGCGTCGCCGTGAACTTCATGGACTTGTCGTCCGCCAGTTCCACGTCGTTGATCTGCGCCAGCGTCAGCACGCGCAGCTTTTTCTCGGAGATGGCCTCGCGGCAGGAGTCCGACAGGAGCTTCTTCTCCAGCTCTTCGCGGATCTGCTTCTTAAACTTCTTTTCGATCACCGCCCGCGGCGCCTTGCCCGCACGGTAGCCGGGCAGTTTGGCGTGGCGCGTGTAGTCCGCCGTGACGGCCTCCCAAGCCTTGCTGACCTTGTCTGGCTCGACTTCGATGCGGAGGGTGGTGATGCAGTTCGGGAGGTTTTCGACGACGACGTTCATAATTGGTACAGGTGGATGCGGGACAGGTTTTTGGAAAAGGGCCCGAAAGATAGCGGCTCGCGCGGATTTGCAAACGAGGAAATCGGGTATCGCGGGAGTTTGGAAAAAGCGCTCATCCTTCACGGCGTTTCGCCCCCCGCCTTCCCACGGCGAATCTCCGTTCAGGATGAGCGTGGTTTTTGGCCAGCCTTACGGGCGGCGTCCGCCCCCGCCGCCGGAGCGTCGGTTGCCGCCAGCACGGTCCCCGCCCCCGCCCGGTCGTCCACCACCCCCGCCGGGACGCCCCCCGCCACGCGGACCACCCGCATTTCCTCCACGGCCCGGCTGACCACCGCGCTCGGGACGCGGGCCGCGCGGCGGGGCCGGCGGCTCGGGTGGGGCGGCGGCGGTGTAGTCGAAACCCTCCAGCTTTTTGCGCGGCAGCCCGCGTCCGATGAACCGCTCCAGCGAGCGCAGGTCGCCGTGCTCGTCCGGGCAGACGAAGCTCACCGCGTCGCCCACCGCGTTCGCGCGGCCGGTGCGGCCGATGCGGTGGACGTAGTCCTCGTTGGTCATGGGGAAGTCGTAGTTCACGACGTGCGAGATGCCGGTCACGTCGATCCCGCGCGCGGCGATGTCCGTGGCCACAAGCACGCGGACCTCCCCGGCCTTGAACGCCTTGAGCGAACGCAACCGGTGGTTCTGCGACTTGTTCGAGTGCAGCGTCGCGTTGGTGATCTTGCAGGCCTCCAGCTTCCGCGCGATGCGATCCGCGCCGTGTTTCGTGCGGGAAAAAACGAGCACCGTGTCGAAATCCGGCTGCTGCAAAAGCGCGATGAGCAGCGCCAGCTTGAGATGCCGCGGCACTTCGTAGGCGACCTGCGTCACCGTCTCCGCGGGATTCGACCGCCGCCCCACCTGCACGGTCGTGGGCTGGTGGAGAAACTCGTGCGTCAGCGCCTCGATCTCCGGCGAGAGCGTGGCGGAAAAAAGCAGCGTCTGGCGCTTCTTCGGCAGCGCCCGGACGATCCGCCGGATGCCGGGGAGAAAGCCCATGTCGAGCATCCGGTCCGCCTCATCGAGCACGAGAAACTCAATGCCCGAAAAGTCGCCGTGCCGCCGCTCCATCAGGTCGAGCAACCGGCCGGGGCACGCGATGATCAGCTCCACGCCATCGCGCAGCGCCTCGACCTGCGGACGCTCGCCCACGCCACCGAAAATCAGCGCCACGCGCAGCGGGAGATGCCGGGCATAAGCGCGCACGTTTTCCTCGATCTGCACCACCAGCTCGCGCGTCGGTGCCAGCACCAGCACGCGCATCCGCCGGCCTTTCAGCTCGCGACGGCTCAGCAGTTGGAGCATCGGCAGGACGAAGGCCGCGGTCTTTCCCGTGCCCGTCTGGGCGATGCCGATGACGTCCACGCCGGCAATGATTTTCGGGATTGCCGCCGACTGGATCGGCGTGGGTTCCGTGTAACCCGCGTCTTTGATCGCGGCGAGGATGCGGGGTTCGAGACCGAGGGCTTGGAAAGGCATGGCGTATTATAATAGGGCGGGCGAAAGGGCGGCGACTATCGGGTGGCAGCGGGAAAAAGCAAACGCCTCGCTGGGCGAGTGGGGTGGGCAGGGTGGCCCGGCGGTGGAAAAAGCAACCCGTCATCCTGCGCCAAGCCTCCGCTCCGCTCAGGATGACCGTATTTTTCACCCCGCGCCCAGCAACACCCCCACCGCGCGTTCGGTCGCTCCGCTGTGGATCGCGGCGATGGCGCGGGCGCGCTCGGCGAGCTGCGCGCGGCGCGGGGCGTCGGCGAACAGCGTGGCGAGTTGGGCGCGGAGTCCGGCGGCGTCGCGGACTTGCACGGCGGCGTCGCCGGCCAGCCAGCGGGCGACGATGGGCGCGAAGTTTTCCATGTGCGGACCGAAGATCACCGGCCGCCCCGCGAGCACCGGCTCGACGGGATTCTGTCCGCCGGTCGCGGTCAGGCTTTTGCCGATGAAGACGACGGTCGCAAGTGTGTACCAGTCGCGGAGTTCGCCGGTGGTATCGACCAAGAGTGCGTCGCTGGTTTCTGGTTTCTGGTTTCTGGTGGAAAGGCGGGAGCGCACGGCGAGGCGGAGGCCGGTGGGTTCGAGTTCGGCGAGGATGGCGGCGGCGCGCTCGACGTGGCGGGGGACGAGGATGAGGAAGAGCGCGGGCCACCGCGTGCGCAGCTTGCGGAGGGCGTCGGCAAGGATGCGCTCCTCGCCGGGAAAGGTGCTCCCGCCGAGCAGAATCGGGGCGTCGTCGGGCACGCCGAGGTCGCGGAGCAGCGCGCGGAATTCCGCCGTGCGTCCGCCGGTCGGCGCGGCGGCGTCGAACTTCGCGTTGCCCGTGACGTGGAGGCGCGCGGGATCGACGCCGAGCGCTTGCCACGCCTCGCGGTCCTCGGGCTCCGCGGCGGCGAGGGCGTCGAGCAGGCGAAAGATCGGGCCGGTGAAAA
>CAIQUL010000317.1 GCA_903874975.1 uncultured Chthoniobacter sp.
AGTTCGCCGTAGGTGAGGTGCTGCTTCTCGAAAGTCAGCGCGACGGCCTCCGGCGCGGTGCGGGCGTGCGCCTCGAAGAGCGCGTGGATGCAGTGCTCCGGCGGAAAGGAACGCGTCGCGAGACAGCCCGCACTGAGCAACTCGGCCCGTTCCGTCGCCGTCAGCAGCGGGAGCCGCGCGAGACTTTCGGCGGGCGTGGTGACGGCGGCTTCGAGCAGGGTGCGGTAGTGGCCGAGCCAGCGGTTGATGGTCGCCGCGTCGAACAGCTCGGCATTGTAATCGCACTCCACGCGCAGCGGGCCGGACTCGTCCACGAGGTTGAAGCCGAGGTCGAATTGGTAGTGGCGGCGCGGGTTCAGCGAGATCTCGTGCGCGAGTCCGGCGAAGCGGATGGCGCTGAGTTCCGGGTCGAGATTGAAGATCACCGGCACGAGCGGCACGCGGCCGGTGTCGCGCGGGATGTTCAGCTTTTGCAGCAGCGTGCCGAAGGTGAAAGCCTGGTGGTCGATCACATCGAGCACGGTGCGGCGCGCGGTTTTCACGAGCTGGGCGAAAGGCTGCGCGGCATCCAGTTTTAGGCGCAGCGGGAGGAGGTTCGCGCAATGGCCGACAAGGTCGTGGCCGTCCGCGAGATTCTGCCCGGCGGCGGGGATGCCGATGACGAGGTCATCCTGGCCGGTGAGCCGGTGGAGCAGCGCGGCGTAGCCGGCGAGGAGCGTGGCGAAAAGGGTCGTGCCGTTCTGCGCGCCGAGTTTCGCGATGGCCTCGCGAAGCTCCGCCGGCAGCGTGAGCACCGCGCGGTCGCCGCCGAAGGTCCGCGTGGGCGGGCGCGGCGCGGGCGTGGGGAGGTCGAGCGGGCTGGGCAGGGTGGCGTATTGCGCGAGCCAGAATTCCGCGTCCGCGGCGGCCTCCGGCGTGCGGCGCTGCGCGGTTTCCCAGCGGAGATACTCCGCGAACTGCATGGCCGGCGGGAGCGGGCTCGGCTGGCCGGCGCGGAAGGCGGAGTAGAGCGCGCCGAGTTCGCGCAGCACGATGTCGTACGACCAGCCGTCGCACGCGATGTGGTGGGCGGTGAAAACGAGCGCGTGATGCTCCGTTGCAAGCCGGACGATTTGCATGACGACCAGCGGCCCGTGCTCCAGATCGAAGACGCGCTCAGCCTCGCCGACGAGCAGCGCGGCGAAGCGGGCCCCGGCTTCCGGGTGGCCGTCGAGATGGATCGACGGAACTTCGAGCGTCAGCGTGGGCGCGACGGTCTGCGCGCCGCGGTCGCGGTCAAAGCGCGTGCGCAGCGCATCGTGGCGGGCCACGACCTCGGCGATGGCGCGGCGCATTGCGGCTTCGTCAAACGGCCCGCGAAAATGCAGCGTGCAGCTTTCATTGAGCGCAGAGGAAGCCGCCGGCCCGAGCTGCGCGGCCAGCCACAGCTCCCGCTGCGCTTCGCCGAGCGGCAGTGCGCCAGGTGCGGGCGGGAAAAAGCCAGCCTCGCGCATTTCGGCGACGGCCTCACGGAAGGCGGTGATCGTTTTCGCGATGTCCTCGTCGGTGTGCGCGGTGCCGAGGAAGCAGGGTCGCGCTTCCCAGATGTGAATGCCGCGATGCCGGAGCAGCGCGTAGAACAGCCCGGAGTAGGGGAAGTCGTGCGCGCGGAGGTAATAGACCGAGCCGAAATGCGGGATGTCGAACGGCGTGCCCGCGAGGATGCCGGCGATCTCGCGCAGCATCGCCGTGGCGCGCTCGGCGAGGTTCGTTTGCAGCGCGGGGCCCTGTTCTTTGAGATGGAGCAGCACCGCCTTGGCCGCGGCGAGGGCGAGCGGGTGGCGGACGAAAGTGCCGGCGAAAAAGGTCACGCCGGAGGGCGGCGAGCTGTCGTCGCCAAACTGCCACGCGCCGCCGTCGAAGATGTCCATGTATTCCGCGCGGCCCGCGATGGCCCCGATGGGCAGGCCGCCGCCGATGACTTTGCCGTAGGCGGCGAGGTCGCCTTTCACCCCGAACCAAGCCTGCGCGCCGCCGAGATGCGTGCGGAAGCCGGTGATGACTTCGTCCATGATGAGGGCGATGCCGAGTTCCGTGCAGAGCGCGCGGAGGGCGTGGAGAAACTCGCGCGGCTGGAGGTCGGGTCGGCGGCTCTGCACGGACTCCACGAGGATGCACGCGATGTCGGCGTGATCCCGGCGGAGGAGGTCGAGCGACTCGGGGTTGCCGTAGTCGAGGACGAGCACGTTTTCCACGGCCTCCTGTAAAATGCCGGGCGCGATCGGGGCGGTGCGCCACTCGCCGTTGACGGTCAGCGGGCGGACGAGGACCTCGTCATTGATGCCGTGATACGCGCCGGCGAAGAGCGCCATTTTGTTGCGGCCCGAGTAGGTGCGGGCCACGCGGATCGCGCCGAGGATGGCCTCGGAGCCGGTGTTGCAAAAGGTCGCGCGCTCGTGGCCGGTGATGCCGCAGAGCAGCTCGGCGACTTCGCCGGCGAGCGGATGGCTCGGGCCGATCTCCATGCCCCGCCGCATTTGCTCCTCGATGGCGCGCATGACGAACGGCGCCTGATGGCCAAAGAGCGCGAGGCCGAAGCCCTGCGTGGTATCGACGTATTTGTTGCCGTCGAGATCCCAGAAGTGCGCGCCCTCCGAACGCTCGACGACGATGGGATAGACCATCTCTTTCCAGACCTGCTTGAACCCGGCGACCGCGCGCGGATCGGCAAAGTGCGCGCGATGTTTTTGCGTGTGCAGTTTCGATTTCGCAGTGCGGGCGTTGTAGCGCGCGATGAAGTCGGTGAGCCACTCCTGCTGCGCGGGCGTGAACGCACGGTTGAGTTCCTTGACCACCGGGCGGAAAGGGCCGTGCTGGCCGGTCGGTGGGGGTGAAAGTAGCTTGGATTTTAGTCCATCGGCGGGGGCCTTCGGACTGAAGTCCGAGCTACTTTTGGTGCGGTTCGCCTCAAGGTGATCGGCGAGCGGGCCGAGCGCGCCGAGGTCGCCGAGGAGCTGGCGGAGCGTGAGGCGGAGGCCGTATTTCCGCTGCATGCCGACGGCGAGCTGCGAGAGAAAGAGCGAGTCGAAGCCGAGTTCGAGCAGCGAGGTTTCGCGTGTGGCGGCGCGCAGGTCGAGGCCGGATTCGGCGGCGAGAAACGCGGTCAGGTCATCGAAGAGGGAGACGGGCTCGGGCGGCGGACCGGCGGGTTCCGGTGCGGGTGTTTCCGTGGCGTTCGCGGCGGTGGTGCGCTTGGTGCGGTCGGGTTCGATCCAGTGGCGCTGGCGGGCGAAAGCGTAACCGGGCAGCGAGATGCGGCGGGCGGTGGGGCCGGCGTGCAGCGCGCTCCAGTCGGGCTCCTCGCCGGCGAGCCAGCGGTGGCCGAGAGCGGTCAGCGCGTCGTCATTTGCACCGGGTTCGGTGCGGCCGAGCGGCGCGGTGAAGACGCGGCGGCGGTTACGGCGGCGGAGTTGCTTCGCGGCATCCGCGAGGTCGGTGGCGACGACGAAAAGACGGTGCTCGAAAGCGCGGCGGCCGGTTTGCAGCGTGAGCGCGACATCGGCGAGCGCGAGGTCCGGGTGAGCGCGGAGAAACTCCGCGAGCTGGCTGGTCATCGTCTCCAGCGCGAGGCGGGTTTTCGCCGAGAGCACGATGAGCTGCGGGCCGGAAACGGGCGCGGGTTCAGGCGCGACGGGCGCTTCCTCGACCACGACGTGCGCGTTCGTGCCGCCGACGCCGAAGGAGCTGACGCCCGCCCGGCGCGGATGCGCGGCGGGTTTCCACTCGGTGAGCTGCGTCACGACCTGGAAGGGCGAGTTGGCGAAGTCGATGCCGGGATTCGGTTTCTCGAAATGCAGGCTCGCGGGAATCTGCGCGTGGCGGAGCGCGAGCGCGGTCTTGATCAGGCCGGTGACGCCCGCGGCGGATTCGAGGTGGCCGAGGTTGGTCTTCGCGGTGCCGAGCAGGCAGGTGCCGTTCGCCTCGCTGGTCGCACGGAATGCTTTGGTCAGCGCGGCGACCTCGATGGGATCGCCGAGCGGCGTGGCGGTGCCGTGCGCCTCCACGTAGCCGATGGTGTCGGCGGTCACGCCCGCGAGCGCGTGGGCCAGCGCGATGACCTCGGCCTGTCCGTCCACGCTCGGCGCGGTGAAGCTGACCTTGCCGCCGCCGTCGTTATTCACGGCCGCACCTTTGATCACCGCGTAAATCGGATCGCCGTCGGCGAGCGCATCGGCGAGGCGTTTCAAAACGACGATACCGCAGCCGTGGCTGAAGATGGTGCCGCGCGCGTCGGCATCGAAGGAGCGGCAGTGACCGTCGGCGCTGGCGATCGCGCCTTCCTGATAGAGGTGACCGCGGGCTTGCGGGAAAGTGATCGAGACGCCGCCGGCGAGCGCGGCGTCGCATTGGTAGCCGAGGAGCGCATTGACGGCCTGCGTGACCGCGACGAGCGAAGTGCTGCACGCGGTTTGCACGGTGATGCTCGGGCCGCGCAGATCGAGGCGGTAGCTGAGTTTTGTGGCGAGGTAGTCCTTGTCCGTGCCGGTGACGAGCGGGTAGCTGCCGATTTGAAATTGCGGGACGAACTCCGCGAGCGCGCCGGGTTGCGAGCCGATGTTGTCGAGGAAGTAGGTGTTCAGGCTGGAGCCGGCGAAGACGCCGATGCTGCCGCGGAAGCGCGCGGGATCGAGGGCGGCGTCCTCCAGCGCGTGCCAGGCACATTCGAGAAAGACGCGGTGCTGCGGGTCGGTCAGCTCGGCGTCGCGCGG
>CAIQUL010000318.1 GCA_903874975.1 uncultured Chthoniobacter sp.
ACGCTGTGGCGGAGCCGCCGGGAGATCGCCCGCGGCCAGCCGCCGACGGCTTGGGAATGGGCGGCGATCGTCGCGTTCGCGCTGGTGACGGCGCGCATTTTCCTGTGGCTGGTTTTCATCGAGCGCGACGAGGCGCACGCGAGCACGGCGATCAAGGTTCTCTCGCCCAACAATCTCGGCGACCTCTCGCTGCATCTCACCTACATCAATTTCCTCGCGAGCGGCGTGCCGTTCTGGCCGGACAACCCGATCTTCACCGGGGGCAAGCTGACCTACCCGATCGGCGCGGACCTTTTCAACAGCCTGCTCACCCTCGTGGGCGTGGACACGCTGCGGGGGCTGATCTGGACAGGGCTGGCGGGCAGCGCGCTGCTCGGGCTGGCGCTCTGGAAATGGGGGCGCGGGTTCGCGGTGTTCGGGTTTCTGGCGAATGGCGGGCTGTTCGGATTCGCGATTTTTTCGACGGGCGAGTTCGCGGATTTCCAAAGCATCCACGCCTGGAAAAGTTTCGCGCTGGCGCTGCTGGCCACGCAGCGCGGGTTGCTTTTCGCGCTGCCGGCGGGGCTGGCGCTGCTCTGCAGTTGGCGCACGCGCTGGTTCGCGGGCGGTGGCGATGGCTGGAAGCTGACGCGCGGCGGCGAGCTGCTGCTCTACGCGGCGATGCCGCTCTTTCATCTACACACCTTCCTCTTTCTCTCGCTCATGCTGGCGTCGTGGTTCGTGCTGCACGCGCCGGCGCGGCGGGAGCTGGCGCTGTTCGTCGGCGCGGCGCTGGTGCCGGCCAGCGGGTTGGTCTTGCTCGTCACGGGGATGCTGGGAGGGGCGAGCGTGCTGGGTTTCAAAGCGGGCTGGATGTGGGCGGACGAGCCGTTTGTGACGTGGTGCGGCGAGGTTTTCGGCCAGCCGCAGCGGCTCTCCGCCGCGCTGTTTTTCTGGCCGCTGAATTTCGGCGTGCTGCCGATTTTTGTCGTCCTGCTCGGCGTCGCGATCTGCCGCGGAAAACGCCCGGTCGGCCCGGCGGAGATCGTCTTCCCGGCGGTCGGCGCGTTCCTGCTCTGCTGCTTCGTGAAGTTTGCGCCGTGGGAGTGGGACAACACGAAGATCATGGTCTGGTCGTATCTCGCGGTGCTGCCGTTTTTGTGGACGCACCTGATCGCGCGCTGGCCGGAGTGGGCGCGGGTGCTGGGCTGCGGCGCGCTGTTTTTTTCGGGGTTTGTCTCCACGCTCGGCGGGATCAATTCCGCGCACCGCGGCTACACGATCGCCAGCCGCGAGGAGTTGGACCTGGTGGGTGCGGCGGTGCGCGGGCTGCCCGTCACGGAGCGGTTCGCGGGTGCGCCGACCTTCAACCATCCGCTGCTGCTCTGCGGGCGGAAAATGGCGCTGGGCTACCTCGGCCACGTGAGCAGCCACGGGCTCGCGTGGGAGCAGCCGGCGGCGCGGTTGCAGGCGCTGATGATGGGCGAGGCGGACTGGCGCGAGAACGCCCGGGCGCTGGGCGTGCGCTACATTTTTTGGGGGCGCTGCGAGCACGAGGATTATCCCGGCTCGAAGGAACCCTGGCGCGAGACGGCGGCGTGCGTGGCGCTGGGCGACTGGGGGGAAGTCTACGATCTGGAGGAGGGAAAAATTCAAAATCCGAAACCCGAAATCCGAAACAAATCCGAATGATTTAAAATCGGGAAACCACTCGCCCCTGCCCGACGAAGCCCCAGCCGTTTTCCTGATTTTCTGTCGTTTAGAAAATTGTTTCGGATTTCGGATTTCGAATTTCGAATTTCTTCGACGGCGCGTAGTCGCCAAAGCGCGCGCGGAACCCGGCGGCGAGGATTTTGCACCCGACCGACAGCGTCCGCCCGAAACTCACGCGCGACACTTTCTGCTGCCCGGCGATCCGTTCGCGCTCGCGGACCGGCACCTCCACGATCCACGCGCCGAGCCGAGCCGCCCGGACTTGCGCCTCGATGGTCCAGCCCATCGTCCATTCGCGCAGCCGGAGCGCGTGGAAGAGATCGCGCTCGATGAAGCGCAGCGGGCCGAGATCGGCGAAGAAGCGCCCGGTGAGACCGCCGCAGAAAGTGCCAAGGATGCGGTTCGCGACGACGTATTGCAGGTTCATCGGGCGCCAGTTCGCGCGGAGCCGGGTGCGGCAGCCGAGGATCATCGCCGCACCGCGCGCGCGCGCGGCGAGCAGGGCGGCGAGGTCACGCGGGTCGTTTGCGCCGTCGGCGGCGAAAAAGATGTAGCCGTCCACCGGCGGGTGCTCGCGCTCCACGAGATCCACCGCCGCGCGGCAGCCGTGGCCGTAGCCGCGCGCGCTCGTTTCCGCCACGAGGACGCCAGGCCGCGCGCGGGCGATCTCGGCGGTGCGGTCGGTGGAGCCGTTGACGCCGACCGCGATGAGATGCGGCTGACCAGCGAGAGCTGCGCGCAGTTCGTCGAGCACCGCGCCGAGGCAGGGTTCCTCATCGCACGCCGGGATGATGACGGCGAAACGAGGAGTGGTGTCGGTGGGCATGGAAAGGAGCGGGGACTTCAGTCCCAATGGAGGTTCGTTGGACTGAAGTCCAAACTACTTTATTCCCGCTTCGCTGAGGACGACCACCCCCTCGGCGACGGTCTCGCCGCGGACACGGCCTGTCACTTCAAACTGCCAGAGCGTGCCGACGACGGCGGTCTTCCGCGCGGAGAGCACGATCTCGTCGTCGGGGCGCACGGGGCGCAGGAATTTCATCCCGCGGATCGCGGAAAGGCGGAACGCGCGCCCCGGCTGGCCGGCGGCAAGCCCGGCGGTTTGCGCGAGGGCCTCGGTGAGAATCACGCCCGGCACCAGCGGGTCGCCGGGGAAGTGGCCGGCGAAGAACGGTTCGGCAGGCGGGAAGGTTTTCGCGCACTCCGCGCTTTCGCCGGGAACGTGCGCCCGCACTTCATCGACAAAAATAAACGGAGCGCGATGCGGCAGGCCGAGCGCGACGGGATCGGACGGGCTCACAGCGCGTTTTCCGCCGGGACGAAGTAGGTGAATTTCCAGCTCCCGCCGACGATGCGCATCCCGGCGCGGTAACCTTGGTAGCCGGGTTGCGTGGCGACCTCGGCGGGCGCGACCATGTAGAGTTCGTGCGCGGCGAATTTCTCCCGCAGGGTGGCGGCCAGCTCTGCCCAGAGGTGGTTTTTGTCCCAAAAGGCAAACGGCGTCTCCCCGGCGGGCGCGGTGTCCCAGCGGTAGCCGAAATCGGGCGCGGGGACCATCAGCTTGGTCAGCGTGGCGAGGTCTTTCTGCGCCACCGCCCGGCGCAGGCGACCGAGGAAGGACTGGAACGCTTGGTCGCCGCTTTGGTCCTTCAGCGGCTTTTTGTCTTCGTCGTCCTTCTTCTTATACGGAGCCTCGCAGGCGGCGAGGGAGGCGAAGAGGAGCGCGACGAAGGTGAGGCGGAGTTTCATGGGCCTCGCAGATAGGCCGGGGTTGGAGGCAAAGCGAGGCGATTTTCGCGGGCGGGGAGGAGGAATGAGGATAGGGGACTGCCTTGAAATACAATTAGTTGCCGTGCAGTGATTTGCCACTAGGGTGTGGCCCTTGAAACCGATGCTGGTCCAGCCCCCCACCCGCCGCGCGCACGCTGGCCTGCTCTCCAGCTTGCTCTTGCTGATGGTTTTCGCGGTGTCGGCCCGGGCCGGTTCGCATGCGGAAAAGCGGACGCTGCCGGACTTTGATAAACGCACCGCGGTGGCGGCGGCGCCGGTGCATCCCGACAAAACGGCGGCGGCGGGGCAACTCCGCGGACGGCTGCGCGCGGCGCGGGTGGAGACGGATGCGATTTCCGATGCGCCGAAGGTCGTGGGCTCGCCCTTCGAGTTTCTCACCGGCCCGGCGGGGGAGGGTCGCGCGGTGCCGCGGGCGCGGTTGCAGGCGCGGGCGAAGGGCGAGGCGCATCGGGAGGTGAAGGCGTTCCTTGAAGAATACAAAGCGCTTTACGGTCACGGCGCGGAAGCGCTGAACGCCGCGCAGGTGAAGCGCGACTACACGAACAAGCACAACGGGCTGCGCAGCGTGGTCTGGCAGCAGCAGGTGGACGGCGTGCCGGTCTTTGGCGCGATGATGCAGGCGCACACGACGAAGAACGGCGAACTCGTGAACGTGGCCAGCCAGTTTCTCGCCGACCCGGTGGCGGCGGCCGACCGCGGCACCCCGCGGCGGGCGGCGCGGCTCGCGGCTCCGGCGATCTCGGCGGTGGAGGCGGTGGCCATCGCCGCGCGCAATATCGGAGAGGCCGTGCAGGCGGCGGATCTCACGCGCACTTCGGCTCCGGCCGGGGTGGAAAGAAAGCAGGCGTTCAAGGCGGCGGCACTGCGCGGGGCGACGGCCCAGTTGACCTGGCTGCCGATGGACAAAGGCAGCGCGCGGCTGTGCTGGGACGTGGTGCTGACGGGGCGGACGACCGGGGAAATGTTTCGCATCCTGATCGACGCCACGACTGGCGAGGCGCAGGTGCGGCATGGCCTGACCACCTACATCAGCGAGGCCACCTACCGCGTTTTCACCGGCGACAGCCCCACGCCTTTCCAGCCCGGCCACGCCACGCCCTCGACCGCGCAACCCGCCGAGGTGCCGCGCACGCTGGTCACGCTCAGCGCGCTCGACCCCACGGCTTCGCCGAACGGCTGGATCAACGACGGCGTGACCGAAACGCGAGGCAACAACGTGGACGCGCATCTCGACGTGGATAACAGCAACACCCCCGACCTGCCGCGCCCGCAGGGTTCGGGGCTGAACAACCGCGTCTTCGATTTCCCGCTCGATCTCACGCAGGCCCCCAGCACCTACCGCAGTGCGACCGTGACGCAGCTTTTCTACTGGTCGAATTGGACGCACGACAAACTCTACCAGCTCGGTTTCAACGAGGCGGCGGGCAATTTTCAGGCGGACAATTTTGGCCGCGGCGGCGCGGGCAATGACGCCGTGGTGGCCGAGGCCCAGGACGGCAGCGGCACGAACAACGCGAACTTTTCCACCCCGCCGGATGGCAGCGCCCCGCGCATGCAGATGTATATCTTCGACGGCCCCAACCCGGATCGCGACGGGGCGTTTGATGCGTCCATCGTAATCCACGAATACGTCCACGGCCTGAGCAACCGGCTCGTCGGCGGCGGGGCTTTGATCAGCAGCGCGGCCACGCAGGCGATGGGCGAAGGATGGTCCGATTTCTACGGCCTCGCGCTGCTCGCGAAGCCGGGCGACGACGTGCATGGCAACTACGTGATGGGCGGCTACGCCACGCTCGGCTTCAGCGGTCTGACGGAGAATTACTACTTCGGCATCCGGCGGTATCCGTACACCACGGACATGACGAAAAATCCGCTGACCTTCCGCGACATCGACCCCAACCAGGCCAGCCTGCACAGCGGCATCCCGCGAAATTCGGTCATCGGCACCGGAGCCAATCAGGTCCACAACGCTGGCAGTGTCTGGTGCGCGGCGCTGTGGGAGGCGCGCGCCAACATGGTCGTCAAACACGGCTTCGCGATCGGCAACCAACTCATCCTCCAGCTCGTGACCGACGGCATGAAGCTCTCGCCGGCGAACCCGAATTTCCTCGAGGCGCGCGACGCCATCATCCAGGCCGACCTCGTGAACAACGCGGGCGCGAATCGCATCGACCTGTGGGCGGCCTTTGCCAAACGCGGGATGGGTGCGAGCGCCACGGCACCGTCGAGCGCGACCATGATCGGCGTGGTGCAGTCCTTCGATCTGCCGGACGACCTCGGCGTTTCCCCCAGCAGCGAAATCACCGCGAGCGGGCCGGTCGGCGGACCTTTCAGCAACACCTCCGCGACCTACACGCTGAAGAACCACGGCACCGCAGCGATCAACTGGACGGCCTCGACCGCCGCCGCGTGGCTGACGGCTTCCGCCAGCAGCGGCACGCTCGCGCCGAGCGCGACCACGACCGTGACGGTCTCCGTGAACGCGGCGGCCAACAGCCTGCCCGCCTCGATCCTCGCCGCTGCGATCATCTTCACCAATACCGGCTCCGCCGGCGTGCTCACGCGGGCCGCCAATCTTTACATCGGCCAGCCGGACAATTTCACCGAACTCTTCGACACCACGGACATCGACACGGCGAACACGTCTTTCACTTTCACCCCGCACCCCTCCGCCGCCGGATACTCCGTGGTCCGCGAACCGGTGACCTCGTTTCCCTCGGACACGACCACCGGGGCCACGACGATCGGGATGGCGGACGACTCCAGCGCGTTCGTCACCCTCTCCGGCGTGACCGTGCAACTTTACGGCACGAGCTACTCCTCATTTTTCGTGGGCAGCAACGGCTACATCACCTTTGGCTCCGGTGACACGCAATGGACGGAATCTTTCACCAATCATTTCGCCATGCCGCGCATCGCCGGATTTTTCCGCGACCTCAATCCGCCTCTCGGCGGCGGCACGGTGAAACGTCGGCAGTTTGCGGACCGCATCGCGGTGACGTGGCTGAGCGTGCGGGAATTCGGCACGTTCCTGACGAACAATTTTCAGATCGAGATGTTCTTCGACGGGCGCATCCGCATCACGCAACTCACGATGAACTCGAGGAAAGGACTCGTCGGCCTCGCGCGCGGGACCGGCGTCCCGGCGGGTTTTGTGGACAGCGCCTTCACCACGTACGCGTTGCCGACGCTCGGGGTGACGCCGCCCGCGACTGCGACCGAAGGGGCGGGACCGCTCGCAAATCAAGGCACGGTCACGCTTTCCAGCCCGACGGCCATCGCCCGGACGATCGCGCTGACCTCCAGCGACCCGACCGCCGTGACCGTCCCGGCCACGGTCACGCTGCCCGCGGATCAGACGAGCGTCGCGTTCACGCCGACGATTCTCGAGGACCCGAAAATCAACGGCACGCGCGCCGTCACGATCACCGCCAGCGCGACCGGCCTCGCTCCCGCGAACGCCGCGACGAATGTCGCCGACAACGAGCACACCAACCTCGCGCTCGCGGTTCCGAATCTCAACGAAGGCGGCACCTCGACCGGCACCGTTTCGATCTCCGGCACGTTGCCGACCAACCTCGTCGTTGCTCTCGCCTCGAACACGCCCGCGCGGCTGACCGTGCCCGCGACCGCGACCATTCTCGCCGGAGCGACGAGCGCGACTTTCACCGCGACCGGCGTGGAGAACACGATCGCCGACGGCAATGCGAACGTCACCGTCACGGCGAGCACGGCGGGCTTCACCGGCGGCACGACCACGGCGTCCGTGGAAGACAACGACGCGCACCATTTCGTCATCGCGCCGATCGTCGGCCCGCAGATTCGCGGCGCGCCGTTCAGCGTGACGATCAGCGCCGTGACAGCGAGCGGTGTGCCGGTGCCGAGTTACAGCGGCGCGGTCTTTCTCACCACGCTGACCGGCGTGCCGATCGGGCCGGCGACGGTCACGCTCGTCGGCGGCACCGTCACCACCGCGATCACTGCCGGCACTTTCGCGAATGCCGTGATCCTGCGTGTCCTCGACCTCGGCTGGCGCACCGGCGCGAGCAATGCCTTTGACGTGACCTTCGGCCCGCTCGATCACTTCGCGTGGGATCCCATCGGCGCGTCTCCGGTGATCGGGGCGCCATTTGCCGTCCGGCTCACGGCGCTGGATGTGGCGGGCAACACGGTCACCGATTACACCGGTCCCGCCGCGCTCGACTGCGGCACGCCGGGGAACCGCACCGTGCCGCTGAGCCCGGCGGTGACGGGAAATTTCGTGGCGGGCGTTGGGACGGGTTCGCTCGCGGCGGGGCAGATCATTGATGGCGTCACGCTCCGCGCGGTGGATGGCGCGGCGGAGGGCGAAAGCGCGACGTTCAACGTGCTCGGGATTCCCGTGCTCGGCCTCACGCCGGCGGACGGGCTCGCGGCCTCCGGCAATTTCGGCGGGCCGTTTGTCCCGCCAACCGCGACCTACACCGTGACCAACTCCGGCACGGGCGTCCTCGCGTGGACCGTCTCCACACCGGCGGACTGGCTCACGTTCTCCGCGACCAGCGGCACGCTCGCGCAAGGTGCGAGCGCGACCGTCACGGCCACCGTCACCGCGCCGCACACGGACCCTGGCCAGCACGCGGCGGACATCACTTTCACCAACACCTCGAACACGCTCGGCACGACCGCCCGCGGGGCCGCGCTCGCGGTGAATCTGCCGCCGCCCTCGCTCGCGTGGCTCCCCGCTTTCCTCGGCGGGACAACGGCGACCCTCACCTGGGGACCGGTCAACGGCGCGCAGTGGTTCGAGGCGCAATGCTCCACCGATCCCGGCTTCACTGCGCCCACTTCGAGCGGTTTCATCGCCGCGAACAGTCACACTTTCACCGGCCTGGCCGACGGCCGGCACTACTATCGGGTGCGCTCGCGGCGGATCAGCGGCGCGGCGGTTTTCGACAGCGCCTGGAGTCCGCTCCAGACCTCGTATCAAGCCGCAACCGGCCCCGCCGTCATCGTCACCTCGCCCACGCTCACCCCCCAGCCGTTCTTCACCGTCAATGGCCTCGCCTTTGGCCCGGCCGGTGTCGCCTCCATCACCGTCAACGGGACACCCGCGACCAGTGCCAACGGCTTCGCGCACTGGACCGCCGCCGGCGTGTCACTCGCGCCGGGCACGAACACGCTCGTCATTGAATCCGCCGCCACCGGCTTTGCGCCGACCACGACCACGACCAACTGGAACGTGTATCTCGCCGCGATGACCACCGACTTCGACCACGACGGCCTGCCCGACCTGTGGGAAATCCAGTCCGGCTTGAGCTTCGACAACGCCACCGGACAGAACGGGCCGCTCGGCGACCTCAGCGGCAACGGCGTCCCGAATCTCCTCAAATACGCCCTGAACCTCGACCCGCACAGCGCCGCGCTCACCGGCCTCCCGGCCACGAGCATCGAGCTAAACCCCGCCGACTCCGCGCGCTACCTCACCTTCCGCTACCGCCGCCGTCTCAGCCCCGGCCCGCTGCAATACCAGATCGAGGCCACCTCCGACCTCACGACTTGGACGAGCACCGCCGCCGACTTTGAGGAAGCCGCGCCGCCCGTGCCCAACGCCGACGGCTGCACCGAGACCGTCACCATTCGCGTCAAACCCGCGATCGACACTCCCGGCACCCCGACGCGCAACGTCCGCCTGCGCGTCCTCGTCCCGTAAGCGCGCAGGCCGGGCGGTGCCCCGCGACCTGGCGCGGGAGCCGGGCCGAGGTGTCGGCTGACAAAACGCCTGATCTCGCCGAGACTCCGTGCCAGTGAATCCGAGCTCAACCGCCACGCCCGCCGCTCCCGCGAGTGCGCCATCCCGCGATGCGGGCCGCGAGCTGCTCTTTCAGGCGCGCGGGCTCACAAAGGTTTACCCGAGCGGCGAGGCGGAGATTCGCGCGCTCGATGGCGTGGACCTCGATCTCTACCGGGGCGAACTCATCGTCCTGCTCGGCGCGTCGGGTTCGGGAAAGTCCACGCTGCTGAACATCCTCGGCGGGCTCGATACGCCGACGGGCGGCACGCTGACCTACCGCGGGAGCGATCTCGCGGGCGCGAATGAGGACGGCCTCACCCGTTTTCGGCGCGACGCGGTCGGCTTCGTTTTCCAGTTCTACAATCTGATCCCGAGCCTCACCGCGCGGGAAAACGTGGCGCTGATCACGGAAATCGCGCGCGCGCCGATGACGCCGGAGGCCGCGCTGGCGCTCGTCGAACTGACGGACCGGCAGGATCATTTCCCGTCGCAGCTTTCCGGCGGGCAGCAGCAGCGGGTGGCCATCGCGCGCGCCATCGCGAAGCGGCCCGAGGTTCTGCTTTGCGACGAGCCCACCGGCGCGCTCGACGTGAAGACCGGCATCACCGTGCTCGAAGCCATCGAGCGCGTGAACCTCGACCTCGGCACGCTCACCGTCCTCATCACCCACAACTCCGTTCTCTCCGACATGGCCGACCGGGTCATCCATCTTTCCGACGGCGTGATCGTGGACATTCGGGAAAACAAGACGCGCCGGTCGGTGCGCTCGCTGGCGTGGTGACATGGGAAATGACGAATGACGAACGTCGAATGACGAAAAAAGCCCGAAAGCCGAATGACGTGAACCGCGCGCGAGCGAGCGCGCCTGATTCGTCATTCCCGCTTCGTCATTCCTTCGTCCTTCGTCATTCCACATTCGTCATTCCATGACCGCGCTCGACCTCAAACTGGTCCGCGACATTGGCAAGATGAAGGGCCAGATGTTTGCCGTCGGCATCATCATGGCTTGCGGGCTGGCGATGCTGATCATGATGCGGAGCCTCATCCTCTCGCTCGAATCCACGCGCGACGCCTACTACACGCAGCACCAGTTTGCGGACGTATTCTGTGAGTTGAAACGTGCGCCGAACGCTCTGCGGACGCGGCTCGCCGGGCTGCCGGGTGTGGCCGCGGTGGAGACGCGGGTCACGGGAAACGTGACGCTCGATCTGCCGGGGCTGGCCGAGCCGGCGGATGGCACGATCATCTCGCTGCCCGACGATCGCCCGCAGCGGTTGCACACCCTTTTCCTCCGCCGCGGACGGCTCCCGGAACTCGGCAGCCGCAATGAAGTCGTGGTCGGCGAGGCTTTCGCGGAAGCGCATGGCTTCGCGCCGGGGAACACGATCACTGCGATCATGCACGGCGCGCGGCAGACTTTGAAAGTCGTCGGCATCGCGCTCTCGCCGGAGTTTGTCTTTGAGGCGCGGGCGGGCGACACGCTGCCGGATAACCGGCGCTTCGGCGTTTTCTGGATGAACGAGCGCGAACTCGCCAACGCCTTCCAACTTGATGGCGCGTTCAACAGCGTGCTGATCGACGTCGCCCCGGGCGCGACGATTCCGCCGGTGATGGCCGAGCTGAACCGCGTGCTTGCGCCCTACGGCGGGCTCATCGCGTATGATCGGCGCGACCACCCTTCCGCGAAGCGGCTCGACGACGAGATCAACATTCTCGGCGCGCTTTCCGTCGCGTTTCCCACCGTCTTTCTCAGTATCGCGGCCTTCATGAGCAGCGCGGTGCTCACGCGTCTGGTGCGGCTCCAGCGCTAGCAGATCGCGCAGCTCAAGGCGTTCGGCTACTCCTCGCGGCAGGTCGGTTTCCACTACCTGAAATTCTCGCTCGTCATCGTTGGGTTCGCGTTGGTGGTCGGCGCGATGGTCGGTGTCTGGATGGGCACCAATGTCGTCGGGATTTACCACCGCTTCTTCCGCTTCCCGCTGCTGACCTTTCATCTCGACGCACCCGCCATCGGCGTCGCGTTTCTGGTCAGTTCGGGAGCGGCGTTTGTCGGCGTCATCGGCGCGGTCCGGCAGGCGGTGAAGCTTCCGCCCGCCGAGGCCATGCGCCCCGAACCGCCGGCGGAGTTTCGCGCCTCGCTGTTCGAGCGCATCGGTCTCGCCCGGCTCGCGTCGCCAGCCTTTCGCATGGCTTTGCGAAACCTCGAACGCAAACCGTGGCAGGCCGCCTTCACCGCGCTGGGGCTCGCCCTGGCCACGGGCATCCCGGTGGTGCCGGGCTCGATGCGCGAGGCGATCGACTATCTCATCCGCGTGCAGTGGGAGGAGGCCCAGCGGCAGGACGTGACGGTCAGTCTGATCGAGCCCGGCTCCGGCGCGGCGCTGAGCGCCATGCGGCACCTGCCCGGCGTGGTGCAGGCCGAAGCTTTTCGCAGCGTGCCCGCGCGGCTGCGCTTCGGGCATCGCAGTCGGCGGCTCGGCGTGACCGGCGTCCCGCGCGAGGCCCAGCTCAGCCGCCTGCTCGACGCCGACCGCCAGCCGCTCGCGCTCCCACCCGATGGCCTGCTCCTCTCGGCGAAACTCGCGGAAATCCTCGGCGCGAAACCCGGAGACCGCATCATCCTCGAAGTCCAGGAAGGCCGCCGCCCGACCTGCGAGGCGACCATCCAGGGGCTCGTCACCGACTACGCCGGCCTCGCCGCCTACATGGATGTGGAAGCGCTCCGCCGCCTCATGCGCGAAGGCCCCACCGTGAGCGGCGCGTATCTCACCGTGGATCAAAGCCACTGGCCGGCCTTTCTCCAGGCGGTGAAAGAATCGCCGCGCGTGGCCGCGCTCGGCATCAAGAGCGCGGTGCGCGCGAGCTTTCGCAAAAGCACCGCCGACATGATCGGGCTCGTGCAGGGGCTCTACTTCAGCTTCTCCATCGTGGTCGCCTTTGGGGTCGTCTATAACAGCGCACGCATCGCCCTTTCCGAACGCAGCCGCGACCTCGCCACCCTGCGCGTCATTGGCTTCACCCAGCGCGAAGTTTCCGCCGTGCTCATCGGCGAACTCGCGCTGCTCACCCTCATCGCGCTGCCCGTCGGCCTCGTCATCGGCAGCCTGCTCGCGCAGGGCATTGTCGGCACCGCCAGCACCGAAAGCGTGCGGCTGCCGCTCGTCCTCACCGCTCGCACTTATGCCACGGCTGTGCTCATAGTTCTGCTCTCCGCGGGCTTTTCCTTCGCCGTCGTCAGCCGTCGCATCCAGCGGCTCGACCTGCTCGGGGTGTTGAAAGCGCGCGACTGATTCCATGATCCACCTCTTCCTGATCTTGTATCCGTCGCCTTCGCGTGGCGCGGACGCCTCCGTCCGCGACTGTGGCGCGGGCGCCCCGCCCGCCGCAGGCTGCGACGGACGAGGCGTCCGCCGGATCATCACGGACGAGGGCGTCCGCGCCACGCGGAGGCGGCATCCATCGCTTCCATGACTTCCCCATCGCTTCCCACTGTGACTACAGCGCGATCTAACCGGCGCAAGCCCGGCACGTGGCGGCGCTTTATCCCGTATGTCATCGTCAGCGCGCTCGGGGTCGCCATCGTCGGTGGGCTGCGCCAGCGGGTCATCGAGGTCGAGTCGGCGACGGTCATCACCGGCCCGCTCGACGTGACGGTGCTGGAGGAGGGCAAGACCCGCATCCGGCATCGTTACGTCATTTCGCCGCCGATCTCCGGCTACCTGAACCGCATCGCGCTGCGCGCCGGCGACCGCATCGCCGCCGGCCAGACCGTGCTCGCCACCATCGAGGCGCAGCCGTCGGCTTTCCTCGACCCGCGCGCCCGCGCCGAGGCCGAGGCCCGTGCCAATGCCGCCGCCGCCACGAAGCAGCGCGCCGAATCCGAACTCGAACGCCTGCAAGCCTCCCTCGCGCTCGCGCAGAAAGAAAAGGCGCGTGCCGCCGATTTGAAGACCAAAGGCGCGATCTCGACCAAGGAATGGGACACCGCGGAAACTCAGGTCACCATGATCACGCGCGAACTGCACTCCGCGGAGTTTGGCATCCGCGTGGCGGAGTTTGAGCGCGTCCAGGCGCAGGCCGCGCTCGCCCAGGTGCAGACCCCGGCGACCGCGCGATCCGAACCGTTCACGCTACTTTCGCCGGTCACCGGGTTCGTCCTCAGCGTGCAGGAGGAAAGCGCGCGCACCGTGGCCGCCGGCGTAGCGCTCATGGAAGTCGGCGATCCCACCGATCTCGAAGCCGAGATCGAGCTGCTCTCCAGCGATGCCGTGGGCGTGCAGCCCGGCGCGGAGGTCAGCATCGAGCAGTGGGGTGGCGCGGCGCCGCTGCGCGGAAAAGTCACCGTCGTCGAGCCCGGCGGCTACACGAAAGTCAGCGCGCTCGGCGTGGAGGAACAGCGCGTGAAAGCGCGCGTCGAATTCACCGACCCGATCCCCGCCACGCACCCGCTCGGCGACCGCTTTCGCGTCGAGGCCCGCATCCTCACCTGGCGCGGCGCGAACGTCCTCCAAGTCCCCACCGGTGCGCTTTTCCGCCGCGGCAACGACTGGATGACCTTCGTCCTCGCCGGGGGAAACGCCCGGCTGACGAAAGTCGAAATCGCCCACAACAACGGCCTCGCCGCCGAAGTCCGCTCCGGCCTGCAGCAAGGCCAGAGCGTCATCCTCCACCCGCCCGACGCCCTCGCCGACGGAGCCGCCGTAAAGACCCGCGGCGCGCGGTAACGGGATCAGTTCGGCGGGAAGATTTCCTGCAGTTTTTCGCGGAGGGCGTGGACGGTGAAGGGTTTTTGCAGGAAGCCGGCCAGCCCTTTTCCGGTGAAGCGCTCGATGGCCTGCTGCTCATTGAATCCACTGATCAGCAGCACCCGGGTGTCAGCCCGCGTTTCCCGGATCCGGCGGAACGCCTCCTCCCCGTCCATGTGCGGCATGGTGAGGTCGAGCACCACGAGATGGAAGCGGTCGGGAGCGGCCTGGAAGGCGTCCACCGCGCCCCGACCGTCTTCGGCCAGTCGGGTGGTGAAGCCGATCATTTCCAGCATGCGGGCGACGGTGGCGCGCACGCTTTCCTCGTCATCGGCCACGAGCGCGAGCCCGCTGCCGCGCCACGATGGCTTCGACACGCCGTTCGGAATGGGCGTGTCCACCGGGCCCGAGGCGCAGGGGAAGAGGATGCGAAAGGTGGTGCCGCGCCCGCGGTCGCTCGTGGCCGTGAGCGCGCCGCGGTGTCCGCGGACGATCCCGAGGACGGCGGCCAGCCCCAGCCCGCGACCGGTGAATTTCGTGGTGAAAAACGGATCAAAGATGCGCCCCAGCACTTCGGGGGTCATGCCGATGCCGGTGTCGGCGATTTCCAGAAAGAGGTAGTCGCCCTCCGGTAGATCGGGCGCGAAAAAGGTGCCCGTGAGATAGGCGTGGTCGGCGCGCGTGACTCCCGTGGTGATGCTGATGACCCCGCTCGTTTCGCCGAGCGCCTCGGAGGCGTTGATGACCAGATTCATGACCACCTGGCGGAGCTGCGTGGCGTCGCCGAGGAGCGCGGGTAGTCCCGGCGTGAGGTGAAACCGGAGGATGGCGCGTTTGCTGATCGAAACCTGGAGGAGGCGCGTGGTGTCCTCGATGAGCGCGTTGAGATCGATCTGCTGGACGACGAAATGCCCTTTCCCGGAATACGCGAGCATCTGCTTGCACAGCTCGGCGGCGCGGTGGGCGGCGAGTTCGATCTTCTCGAGGCAGGTCTGCACCGGCGAGTCCGGCGCGAGGTCCATGCGCGCGAGGCTGGCATTGCCGAGCACCGCGCCGAGGAGGTTGTTGAAATCATGCGCGATCCCGCCGGCGAGGATCCCGAGGCTTTCGAGTTTCTGCGTCTCCTGGAGCTTGCGATCCAGCGCCCGCCGCCCGGCCTCCTCCGCGACCACGCGGTCGGTCACGTCCTGGACCAGCGAGAGGATCGAGACGATGCGGTCCGAGGCATCGTGCAGCACGGAATTTTGCCAGGTCGTATGCACCACCCGGCCGCACTTGGTCAGGTGGCGATTGGTCGAGGTATTGCGCCGATCGCGGCCATCCACGAGCCGGGCGACCACGTTGCCCACCAGCGCTTCGTCGTCGGGATGCACAAAGGAAAATTCGCCGTAGTGCCGCCCCAAAACCTCCGCGCTGCTCCACCCGAAGATCGCCTCCGACTGCCCCGCCCAGCGCCCGATGCGAAAGTCGGGATCCCACTCGATCACCGCGAGGGGCGAATTTTCCACGTGGTCGATCAGCCGGAGCTGCGCCTCGCGCAGCTCTTTCGCGGCGCGTTTCATCTGCGTGATGTCGCGGGAGATGCCGGCCACGCCCAGGATCTGCCCGGCCTCGTCGCACAGCGGATATTTCGACGTGAGCAACCATCCCTTGGCTCCATCCGGGCGCTCATAGGGCTCCTCCCGACCGACCAGCGGCTGCCCCGTTTGCACCACCGTCATATCGTCCGCGTGATACAGTGCCGCGTGGCTCTGCATGCCGGGAAAATCAAACGCCGTCTGGCCTAGCGCCTCGTTCTCGTTGATCGCGAACAACACGCGATGCGCCTCGTTTTGCAGCAGAAAACGGCCTTGGCGATCCTTGCAAAACATGGCATCCGGCCCCGCGTCGATCAGCGCACGGAGGAGATAGCGTTCGTCGGTCAGCAGCGGTTCCTCGGGCCACTGGAGAGTCACGCGCGCGGCGGGCGGGGCCGGCGGCGCGGAGGAATCGTCCTCCGGCCCGCTCAGCGCGAGGAGCGTGCCCCACACATTCCCCGCCTGGTCGAGCAGCGGCAGCGCCACCGTGCCGCACCAACCTTCCTCCCCATTTTTCCGCACAAACGCCGTGCGTCCGCCCCACCGCCCCTGCCGCGCCACCACCGTGTGGATGGACGGCCACAGCGAGGGCGCGTCCTCCGGGCGGTGGAAAAGCGCGGGCGTCTTCCCGAGCGCTTCCGTCCGCGTCCAGCCGAGCATGCGCTCCGCGCCGGCATTCCAATCGCGGATCGTGCCGTCCGGCGCCGTGACGATCATCGCGTCGTAGATGTGGTTAAAGACCAGCGCCCGGCGGAGCAGGGCGTCGAGCCGTTCGATGTCGGGCGACGGATGGAAAGTGGGAGCCGTCATGGAAAGGAAAGGGCAGGTGATCGCATGCTTGCGGCGCGTTTGGCGAGCGCGAGATTTCGCCGTGGGGCGGAAAGGTTCATGTCTCCGCCGCGCGCCGAAGCCCCGACTGCTGCGCGTATTTTCCATTGGCCGGGCGGCTCTCTTGCTACGTCTCCCGCCTCCCCATGCGTGCCGGAATTACGCAATCATCCTGATTGCGGTCGCCCTCCAGGCGCTTGGTCCGGTTTCGGCCCGGTCGCAGGACGTGCCTTTGGCCGAGCAGGTGCAGGCGCTGGAGACGCTCTTCAAGGTCGGCCTCCCGGAGACGCGCGGCGGGAAGTGGGTAAAGGCGCAACTGCAGGATGGAAATGGCGGCGGCATCCTGCTGCTGGGAGACGAAGCGGCGGGTTACACGGGCGATGCGTGGCTGGTGCGGGAGGAGAAAAACGGGACGGCGGAACTCATCATCCTAGCCGCGGGATGGGGATTTTTAACGCAGAGGCGCAAAGGCGCAGAGGACGCAGAGTTACGGAGCCCTGGCGGACCTGAAAATGTTCACCTGCTGGGTGCGCCTGTGGAGCAACGGACTTTTCCCCCATTCCTCTGCGCTCTCTGCGCCTCTGCGTTTTCCATCCCATCGCCGCATTGCGGATCATGGATCACACCCGGCGCGTCCGGGCGCGACGTTCCGGCGGTCCAGATTCAGCCGGCGGATCTCGATGCCGATTTGAAAAAACTCGCGACGGCGTTGAGGCCGGGCGGAGGTATCGCGGACGACGGATGCCGGTGGAGGATTCGGAGAAAGCCACGGCACCGAGCGGCCCGATGACCGCGTTTTTCGCCGAACGCCGCACCGCCTTTGCCGCGGTCGCGCGGCTGCTCGATGACCGCCGGTTCGTCCCGCTCCGGCGCAGCGAGATTTCCGGTTCCGGCTCATCCTATGTCAGCAGCGACGCGCTCATCGCCTTCCAGAAAAAACACACCGCCCTAACGAAGGCCCTCACCGGCGTGCTCTTCCTCGCGCTTTTGGCCACGCCTGGCTCGGCGGGAGTGCCGCACGCTGACCTAGCTGATGCGCATCGGCATGAGCACGTAGAGGAACGGGGTCTGGATCTTGATCACGCCGGGGCTCATTTCGTCGATGAGATCGAGGAAGATCTCGTCGTTGGGCAGGGCGCGAAGCGGGGCCTGGAGAAACTCGGGGTTGAAGGCGATGGAGAATTCGCGGCCTTTGTAGGCCACGGCGAGCGACTCGCGGGCTTCGCCGATGTCGGGCGTATTGGCGGCGATCTCGATGTTGTTTTTCGTAAAGACGAGTTTGACCGAGTTGGATTTCTCGCTGGAGAGGAGGGAAACGCGGTGGACGGCGTTGAGGAAAGTTTCGCGCTCGAGGGTAATGCGCTCCTTGGCTTCGCCGGGGATGACTTGGCGGTAGTTCGGGTAGTTGCCTTCGATGAGTTTGGAAACGAGGAGGCTGCCGCCGATCTCAAAGGCGATCTGGTTTTCGCCGACGCTCATTTTCACGTCGCCCTCGTCGCCGAGCAGGCGGCCGAGTTCGGTGACGCACTTGGTCGGGACGATGATTTCGACTTCCTGGCTGCGGGGAAACTCGACTTCGAGATCGACGAGCGCGAGGCGGCGTCCGTCGGTGGCGACCATGGTGAGTTTGTTCTCCTTGAAGGAGAAAAGGATGCCGTTGAGGACGTAGCGGGTCTCGTCGGTGGAGATCGCGTAGCTGGTTTTTTTCAGCGCGTCGCGGAGGGCCTGCTGGTGGATGGTGAAGGTCTTGGCACCTTCAAACTTCGGGAGCGGGGGAAATTCCTCCTCGGGCAGGCCGAGGATTTTGAAGAAGCTCTGGCCGCAGCGGATGGAGGCGACGTTTTTCGCATCGATCTCGATCTGGACTTCGGCGGCGGGGAGTTCGCGCACGATGTTGGCGAGGCGCCGGGCGGGCAGGGTGGTGGCACCGGGTTTCTCGATCTGTGCGTCGATGACACCGCTGACGCCGACATCGAGGTCCGTGGTGGTGAGCCGGAGCTGGCCGTCGGCTGCGTGGAGGAGGACGTTGGAAAGGATGGGAAGCGTGGTGCGGGTGCTAACGACGTTTTGGACCGTTTGCAGACCGGCGAGGAGCTTCTCTTTGCTGACGCTAAATTTCATAGGGATTGGAGTGGCGGTTTAGATGAATGATTGCCCGAAGCGCTGCAATCATTTTCCCCAAGGGTTTCGGCGGATAATCCGCGGCGGCCGGCGTCAGCGCGTGAGCTGGCTGTCGAGAAAGGAGACGACGTTGCGGGTCTTCTCGTCCTTTTGGATGCGGCCCTTCACGAGCCGGTGCGCGTGGAGCACGGTGCCGTGGTCGCGCCCGCCAAAGGCGTCGCCGATTTCGCTGAGCGAGATTTTCGTCAGCTCGCGGGCGAGGAACATGGCGATCTGTCGCGGAAAGGCGATGTTCGCGGGGCGGCGCTTGCTGGTCATGTCGGCGATCCGCACGTCGAAGTGTTCGGCCACGCGCTTTTGAATTTGGTCGATGGTGATCGCGCGGCGCGCCTCCTCGTGGAGGATGTCCTTGAGCAGATGCTCGATGGTTTCGAGGTCGGGGACGCGGCCTTCATTGAGCGAGACGTAGCCGGCCACGCGCATCAGTGCGCCTTCGAGCCGGCGCACGTTGGTGCGGATGCGCGTGGCGAGAAATTCGAGGATTTCCCGCGGCAGGCTGATCTCCATGCCCTGCGCCTTTTTTCCGAGAATGGCGAGCCGGGTCTCGATGTCGGGCGCCTGCAACTCGGCGGTGAGGCCCCACTCGAAGCGCGAGACCAGCCGCGTTTCGAGGTTGGCGATTTCCGAGGGCGGGCGGTCGCTGGAAAGGACGATCTGTTTGTGGCCGTCGAAGAGCGTGTTGAAGGTGTGAAAGAACTCCTCCTGCGTGCGGCCCTTGTCGGCGAGAAACTGGATGTCGTCGATGAGCAGCACGTCGGCTTGGCGGTAGCGTTTGCGGAATTTGACGAGCGTGTTGTTCTGGATCGCGTCGATGAACTCGTTGGTGAAGCTCTCGCTGGTGATATAGACGACCTTGGTTTTTTTCTTCGCCGCGATGGCCTGGCCGATGGCGTGCATGAGGTGGGTTTTGCCGAGTCCCACGCCGCCGTAGATGAAGAGTGGATTGTAGGTGCGCGCCGGCGCGTCGGCGACGGCTTTGCAGGCGGCATGGGCAAACTGGTTGTTCGTCCCGACAACGAACGCGTTGAAAGTATTGCGCGCGTTCATCCCGGTGGCGCGGGTGTCGGTGGTCGAGCTGGTGTCCGGGACCAGGTCGGCCGTGGGCGCGGGCGCGGGGAGGGGAGCGGTCTCGGTGCTCGCGCCGGCAAAGACAAAGCGGATCTCCCGCTCGGCGTGCAGCACGAGCAGCACGGCGGCGCGCAGCAGGCTGATGTAGTTCGTCTCGATCCAGAGCTGGTAGATGTTATTCGGCACCCGCAGCGTGAGCTGTTTGGGGTCGAGTTCCACAAGGTCGATGTCCTTGAACCAGCGGTCGTACGTGTCCGTGCTGACGTCGGCTTTCAGGGCTTTCGCGATGGCGTTCCAGGTCGTCTTAAGGTCGGTCATTTTCAATGATTTATCCACAGCGGCAATTGAGGTTCTGGAGTTGCGAAAAGGCCGGTGCGAAACCGGCGAAAGGGTTCTCTGTCGGGCCATTCCAGCGGCGCGGCTGGCTGGCGGCAGATTTTTCCGCCGTGCGCAAATCGCTGGAAAACAGTGAGATGAACCGGCGGGGCGTGTGGAACGCAGATTTCACATGGCTCCGCGTCAACAGCGGCGGGGCAATCCTTTGGGAGACAGGAAGCGGTTGGGCTGGATGGCGTTTTTGGTCTTTGTTCACAAGTTATTCACAACGGTTGGCTTCCCTTTCCGGCGCTGGGCTTGAGACTATTTTTCCGGCTCCAGAGCGCCAAGAAAATTTGACCGAAAACCGCGAACTATTTTCTCCATAATTCGCGTTTTCCTGTTGACCACTCCGCGCGCCAGAGCGCATGCGCTTTTCCCCTCGTGGGCCGATGCTACGCATGCGCCGCGACCTCCGCGCGCATCGTTTCGCGGGCCGCTTTGGACGTGCGAAAGCAGAGCGCCGTGCCGACGGTGACGAACGTCCCGAGGGTGATCCGCCACGGAAAGGCGAGCACGAGCAGCGGGGCTGGCTGGCCGTCCGGGCCGGTGGTGGTGAAGCCCACGAGCATTTGCAGCGGGCCGTAGCTGAAGAAAACGACCGCGGCGAATCCGCAGACCATCGCGAGGACGTTGCCGAAGTCGCTGCCGCGTGACTGCGTGAGCACGCCGACGAGGAAAATGCCGAGCAGCGAACCGAAGGTGAACCCGAGGATGCCGAGCACCAGCGGGATGATCGCGGCCTTCGGATGGTGCGCCATGTAGTAGGAGGTGCCGAGGCCGACGAGGATGATGAACCCGGCAAAGAGCACCGTGCTCCAGCGCAGCACGCGGACGCGCCCGGCCTCGCTGACCGGGCCGCGCGCTTCCTGCCACGGCAGCACAAAGTCCCGCGCGAAGCTCGTGCCGAGCGCGTTCAGCGCGGTGCTCAGCGAACCCATCGCCGTGGCCATGATGCCGGCGATGACCAAGCCGCGCATGCCGGCGGGCATCTGCGTGAGAATGAAAAAAGGAAACGCCTCGCGATCCGCAATGCCGGCGGGGAGCGCCGCCTGGCCGCTCGTGTAAAACGCGGAAACGAGGATGCCCACGAGCACGAAGCAGCCGACCACGGGCAGATCCACGAGGCCGGAAAGAATCGTCGCCTTGGCGCTCTCGCGCCGGTTCTTCGCGGTGAGCATGCGCTGCACGGTGTCCTGATCGATGCCGTGGGTGGACATGGTGACAAAGGTGCTGCCGATGACCGCGGCCCAGATGGTGTACTCGGAAGTCAGCACGTTTTTGATCCACGGCCAGGCACCGGCCTCGGCGGAGGGCTTGGCAAAGTTCCAAAAGAGCGGTTCCTGAAAATGCTGCGTCGCAGCGCCCCAACCGCCGGGGATTTTCCCGAGCAGGAAAAAGATCGAAAAGCCCAGCGCGGCGACGAGCACGCCGACTTGGATGAAGTCCGTCCAGATCACCGCGCGAATGCCGCCGACCGCCGTGTAGAGCGCAGTGAGCATCGTGACGAGGACGACCGCCGCAGCGAAGATCCAAAACTTTTCCCACGCTCCCACCGGTGCGCCGCGCCAGAGCTGCCAGCCGAGCACGAGGATGATCGCGCTGACGTAGAGCCGCGTCCCCATGGCCAGAACGCGCGTGACGAGGAACGTCGCCGACGCCCAGGTCCGCGTGCGCGGGCCGAAGCGGGTCCCGAGGAACTCGTAGAGCGAGATCACGCCATGGCGGTAGAAGAGTGGGATGAAAAGAAAGCTGACGATGATCCGCGCGAGGATCGTGCCGATGGCGAACTGCGCGTAGGTCCAGTTGCCCTTGATGTAGCCGCTCTCCGGCGCGCCGAGGAAAGTCGCCGCGCTGATTTCCGCCGCGAGGATGCTCGCGAGCACCGCCCACCACGGCGTCTGCCGGTCGCCCAGCGCAAAACCCTCCATGCTCCCGCTCTTCGAGCGCTGCGAGAGCCCGATCCCGATGATGATGGCGAAGTACGCCACCAGCACCACCGCATCCAGCCAGAGATTTCCGATCATGCGCGGGGAGTTTCGAGAGTGCCCGGCGGCAGCACGGCCTTGAGCATGATTTTGGAATTGCGCGCGCTCGCCTCGTATTTCCTCCGGCGCTCCGCCGGCAGCTCCTCCGGTCCCACCTCCAGGAACCCGCCCTTTTGCTGGAAGAAATTAAACGCCTGCGTGGAGAGCGCGAAAAGCTGCCGCATCCCTTTCTCCCCCGCGAGCTGCTCCGCGAAAGACACCAGCTTCCGCCCGTAACCCTGCCCCTCGTGGTTCTTGCTCACGTAGAGGCACGCCAGCTCCGCCTTCTGCTCCTCGGGGTAAAGATGCACCGCCACGCAGGCGAGCAGGTTCCGGTCGATCTCCAGCACCCAGTAGTCGTCGAGATGCGCGAGGATGTCCGCGCGCGTGCGCTTCACCAGCTCCTCATTGTTCACCGACTGCCGGATCAGCGCGATCACCGCGCGCACGTCCTTCTTAAAGATCCGCCGGATCTGCTGATACTCATTCGAGTAAACCATCGTTCCGATGCCCTCGTGGCTGAACACCTCGCTGAGCAGCGCCTCATCGTGCCGCCCGTCCAGCAGATGCACCCGCGCCACGCCCAGCCGGCAGGCCCGCGCCGCGTGCTCCAGCTTCGAGACCAGACTCGCCGCCAGCAGCGCCCGCTTCTTCTTCACAAACTCCTCCGCCTCCGCCATCGAGAGCTGCCCCACGATTTCGCCATTCACCACCACGCCCGAGCTGGCGGAGAGAAAAAGAATCTTCATCGCCTGCATCGCCTCCGCCACCTCCAGCGCGATGCCATCGCTGTTCACGCGAAACGTTTTCCCTTCGCCGTCATAACCCATCGGCGGAATCACCGGGATGATTCCGTCATTCAAAAACAAATGCAGCGCCTTCGTATCCACGCGCTCGACCCGCCCCGTATTGAGCTGGTCCACGCCGCCGAGGATGCCCGCCGGATGCGCGATCAGCGCGTTCGCGTAGGCCGCGCGCAGGTCCACCGACGTCAGCCCCTGCATGATCTCCGTCATCACATTCGTCGCGGCCTCGATGCTGACTTTGAGCGTCGCGTCGTCGGTGATGCCGGTCCCGTCCGCATTGGAAATCGCCACGCCCCGCTCCGCGGCGAGCTGCGCGATCTGCCGCGCCGCGCCGTGGACGAGAATGACCTTGATGCTCAGCGAGCGCAGCACCGCGAGATCGAGCAGGATGTTGGCGAAATTGGGCGACGCCACGATCTCGCCATCCACCGCGACCACGAAGATTTTTTCCCGGAAACGGGGGACGTATTGGAGGATGCCGCGCAGGTCGGAGACTTTCATTCGTGATCGAGGGCGCCTACGAAACGCAAATTCCCCCGGCGCGGAAAGCGGAAAAGTGGGAGGCGGGAGGAGGTCCGCCGACCGGACCCGGGAGCGGATCAGTATTCGCGTTCGAGTTCGTCGAGGTAGCGGGCGATGGGGTCGCGTTGTTTGCGTTCCTGTTCGGAAATCTCGCGGGCGGTCTTGAGGTATCCGTCGAAGTCGCGGTTCGGCCCGATGCGCTGCGTGGCTTCGAACCAGTTGAGGTAGTCGGCGATGGCACTCATCCGCTGGAGCACGTCGACCCGGTATTTCCGGACGCTGGCGAGGCGCTCGCGAACGCCCTTGGTTTTTCCCCGCGCGAGCAGGGCGAGGGCGGCCTCGTAGTCCACGAGCACCGGGCGGAAGAGGGCGTTCGCGCGGGTGC
Organism: uncultured Chthoniobacter sp.; assembly: GCA_903874975.1. GTDB lineage: Bacteria > Verrucomicrobiota > Verrucomicrobiia > Chthoniobacterales > Chthoniobacteraceae > Chthoniobacter. The sequence continues at coordinate 23,771 of CAIQUL010000318.1, forward strand.
TGAGGGCGATGAGTTTCGCGTGATGCTCGGCGAGGACGGCGCGGCAACCGGGGAGCGGCAGGTAGCTTTCGTAGTCGGCAAGGTCGAAGGTTTTTTTCTCGCTGCCTTGGCCGGTGCGGATTTCCAGGGTCAGCAGAGGCGCGAGTTGCTGATCGGTCTCCTCGACGCTGAGGCCCCGGTAGCGGTCGGCGGCGGCGAAGCGCGCGAGGTTCAGCGTCCACCATTTTTGCAGGGTGGCCTCGTCGGCGGCGATGACGGGGAATTCCTTCTTCAGCAGGGCCAGCGGGGCACCATTGCTCTGCGGCCAGGCGCGGACGAGGCGGGCGAGGGCGGCTGGGCCGCCGGGCTGGGCGGTGAGGAGCTGAACGAGGCAGGCGGCGAGCGCGCGGTCGAGGGCGCGGACAGTGGCGCCGAGTTCGTCGGGGCGTTCGCTGAGGAAGTTTTCCAGCGGGGGCAGTTTATTGGTCCGGAGGAGTTGCTGAAAGATCGCGGCATTCGGACCGTCCTCCCGCTGGCGGGCCAGACCGACGCAACCCTCGATCACCCACCACGGCGCGTCGCGGAATTCCGTGCCGCCTTTCACCCCCACCTCGCGGTAGGCGTACTCGAGCAGGACGGCGCGGACGATTTGCCGCTGGAGATTCACGGCGGAGGGATCGCGGCCGATGCGGACGTCAATCTGGACTTTGAAACCGGGGAGGGATTCGACGAGGCGGACGGTGGCCGCCGGCTCCTGGGCGCGGGCGGGTGCGGCGCGTTCGATGGTGATGACGATGGGGGCCTTCCAACCCTCGCGCTCCCCGAGCGTTTTGAGGACATCGCGTTTCACCTCCTCGACGAAGCTGACCACGCGCATCCGCAGAGGCCGGTCCTCGCAGTAGATGCTGAACTGATTGGAAGCGCTGTCGCTGCGCTCCCGGAGATCGAGCGCGTCCGCGGGGAGCGGTGCCGTGAGGAGCACCATCGCCGCGACCAGCGCCCGCGGGATCATGGGGCCGCGCCGCCTTTGGTCACGAGCGAGACGGTGCCCTTTTGCACTACGATGGTCTGCATGTCGGCCAGTTGCTTCTTCTGCTGGGACAGTGCGGTCCAGAGCTTTTGAAAGGAGAAGTCGAGATATTGCATGAGGTCGGGATGCACGGCGAGGCGCCCGAAATTGCCGCCGATGAGGGTGGCCGTCAATTTCTTGTCCTTGGTTGCGACGCGGTAGGTCACGCCGGAGTAAATGGGCAGGCCGAAAAGATCCTGCTGGGTGGCGAAATGGACGTCGCCGGGCTGAAAATTCACGAAGAGCCGCCGGAACTCGATCAGGCCGCCAACCTGCGATTTCTTGAGGATTTGCTGGAGGTGGCCGTTGATCTCCGCCTCGGTGAAGTCCACCCGGCGCGGCTGGGGCGAATCAATCGCGTCCATCAGGTCCATACCCACCGAGCGCTCCGGTAGTTCCTTCTTCGCCTCCGGCACGCCATCCGGCTTTTGCACGATGAGCAGGACGCCCGCGGCGAGCGCGGCGTAAAACAGCACGTTGGCCGCAGTTCTGAGGTCGCGCAGCACGCCGCCCGAACCCGGATTGGTCATCTTCGCGACGTGCTTGCGGGCGGCCTCCACGGCGGCCTGAGTCGAGGTCTTCGGGTCTTCCTTTGGCAAAAGGGAGCGGTCGAGCTTGCCGCCGCAGTTGTGGCAATAGACGCGCTCGGCTTCGTTTTCGTGACCGCACTGCTCGCAGGTCAGATTGACGGGCTTGGTCGGTTCAGGGCTTTTGGCCATGGCTATTCGGCTTTCTTTTTAGTGCCGGACTTGGGCTTTTCGGCGACCGGTTTCGACTCGGTTTTCTTGGGGTCGCTGCTTTTCGTTTCACCACCGCCGGAATCGCTCTTCGCTGCCGCCTGGTAGCCGGCGCTGCGGTAGTCGGTGATGTAAAAGCCCGAGCCTTTGAAAATCAGGCCCGCCCCCGTGCCGAGCAGGCGCTTCACTTTACCTTTGCCCCACGTTTTTTTCCGGCACTGCTCCTTCGGGCAGGTGGTCAGCGTGGCATCCTTCATCGACTGGTAAAGCTCGAAGGTCTTTTTGCATTTCTCACACTGGTAATCGTAGTTCGGCATGGGGCTTGGTCGGTCTCTCTCGGGAAAAGTGGAGTGGGAGATAGCAGAGTGGGTGCCGTGCTGGCAATCCAATGTTCCCGCCCTTGACGCTCCCGAGCGCCCCGATAGTCTCCCGCTCCTTAAAATTACCTTTTCCGATGCTTCGCACTCTCGGTCTCATCATCCTCACCGCTCTCCTCGCCGGCGGCTGCGCGCACGACCCGCGCCTGAACCCGGACACGCGCTACCTCAATGGCACGCGGACCACCCATGAGCGCGGCCCCCGGTCGCCGGCGGACAATATTTCTTACTGGGATGGAGATCACGTGAGCGGATCTCCCTCGATTCGCATCAGCCTGAGCGAGCAGTGCGCCTATTTCTATAAAGGCGGGGAACTGGTGGGCATCGCGGCGATTTCCAGCGGGCGCGAAGGCTTCTCCACTACGCCGGGCAGTTTCAAGATCCTCCAGAAAAACAAGGATCACGTCTCGTCCATCTTCGGCAACTACGTGGACCGCGATGGCAACATCCTGAGAAAGGACATCGACCGGCGGAAGGACCCCATGCCGCCGGGCGGCATCTACGACGGCGCAAAGATGCCCTTCTTCATGCGGTTCGTCGGCGGCACCGGGATGCACGAGGGCTTCCTCCCCGGCTACGCGGCCTCGCACGGCTGCATCCGCATGCCCGGCTACATGGCCGAGATCTTTTTCAACAACGTCTCCATCGGCACGCCCGTCACGGTCGTCCACTGAGGTCGCGCGGCGTTTTCAGTTCGTGGCGACGATGAATATGCCGCCGCTGATGAGAACCACGCCGGCCCACAGACGAGGGGTGATTTTTTCGCGAAAGAAGAGGCCCGCGGCTCCGAGGAGCAGGATGCGGGTGATGGCCTCGAAAGGGTAAAGCATGCTGAGTTCGCCCTGAGGAAGGAGACCCATCCACAGGAAAAAACTCGCCGCCGAGACGGCCACGCCGGCAGCGAGCGCCAGCCAGGCGCGGGCGCGGGCGCGGTCCCAGAGGCCGCCCATGGCGTGCTTGAAAAAGAGCTGCCCGGCGAGATTGCACATCTCGCAGAGCGACACGATGGCGAGCATCACGGGCGTCATAGCTTTTCCTCCACCGCGGCGGCGGCCTGCGCGCTCAGGACCACGCCCGCGACGACGAGCGCGATGCCCAGCCAGCGCAGCGGCGAGATGCTTTCGCCGAGCCACGCCCAGCAGCCGAGCGGGATGAGCACGTGGGTGGCTCCGCTGAGATTGTAGGCGATGCTCAAGGGCACGGTGCGCAGCGCGCCGAGCCACGCCACCAGGCTGGCGACCTCGGCGATGATGCCCGCCCACACCCACGGCGAAAGCAGCGCGGCGAAATTAAAGACATCATCCGAGCCAGCCCCGGCCCCGCGCTTCAGCAGGAGCTGCGAGGCGGCGAAAAGGACGATGCTCACGATGAGCTGGAGCGTCGAAGCCGAGAGCGGGCGGCTGGGCATGCGTGGACTTTCTGCCGCTAGGCGGCGGTGAAAAACTCCGCCAGCGCCGCGACGACCTCGGCCTGCTCGGCCTCGGTCAGCTCCGGGAAAATCGGCAGTGCGAGCGACTCCTGCGCGGCGCGTTCGGACTCGGGGAAGTCGCCCGCTTTGTAGCCCAGATAGCGAAAGCACTCCTGCTGGTGCAGCGGGAGCGGGTAGTAAATCTCCGTGCCGATGCCGCGCGCGGTGAGGTGCGCGCGGAGCGCATCGCGCCGCGGGGTGCGGACGACGAACTGATTGTAAATGTGCTGCAATTCGCCGCCGGGCCAGCTCTCCACCGGCAGGGTGAGGTGCCCGAGCAGCCCGGCGCGCTCCATCTCCCGCCGGTAGTAGGCAGCCCGGTCGCGGCGTCCGGCGCTCCACGAGTCGAGGTGCGGGAGCTTGATGTGGAGGATCGCGGACTGGAGCGCGTCGATGCGAAAATTGCCGCCGATGAGCGGGTGAAAGTAGCGCGGCTCCATGCCGTGATTGCGCAGCGCGCGCATCTTAGCGGCGAGAGCGTCGTCGTGGCAGACGACCATCCCGGCGTCGCCGAACGCGCCGAGATTTTTCGTGGGGTAAAAGGAAAACCAACCCGCCTGCCCGAGCGCGCCCGCATGGCCGAGCGGATGCCGCGCGCCGAGCGCCTGCGCGGCGTCTTCGAGCACGGGGACGCCGTGCGTTTTGCCCAGATCGAGGATCGCCGCCATGTCCGCGCACTGGCCGAAAAGGTGGACCGGGATGATCGCCTTCACGTTGGCCGTGCGGTTGAGCAGCTCGGCGAGCTGGCGCACGTCGAGATTGAAAGTGTGCGGGTCGATGTCCACGAAGACGGGCGTGGCTCCGAGCCGGACCACGCACCCGGCGGTGGCAAAAAAGGTGTAAGGCGTCGTCACCACCACATCGCCGGGGCCGACGCCGAGGGCCATGAGCAGCACGAGTTGGGCATCCGTGCCGCTCGAGCAGCCGATGGCGTGCGGCGCCCCGCAGTATTCCGCGACCGCCTTTTCAAACGCCTCCGTGCGCGGCCCGAGGATGAGCGCCTGCGAATCGGCGACTTCCTCCATGGCGGCGAGGCACTGCGCCTTGAGCGGCGCATATTGACGGCGGAGATCGAGCAGCGGGACGGACATCGCCGAAAAATGCGCGGAAGGCCGGGCGGGGAAAAGGCTAAAGGCTGGGGGACGAGGCTCCGGCGCTTCGCTCTCGCGGAAAATCGGCCGAGGAATCGTGGACCCCTCGTGATTTTCGGAGTGCGTTTCCTCCATGGCGGCGAGGCCCTGCGCCCCGAGCGGCGCATGCTGGCGCGGTCACCTCGGCAGCATGAATCGGACGGGCACGGTCACGCTCGAAGCCTGCGGCACTCCGTCGCGCAACGCAGGTTTGAAGCGCCAGCGCTGCACGCCTTCCAGCGCGGAGCGGTCGAGGCGGGGAAAGCCGCTGCTTTTTGCCACGCTCACGCTGGTCGGGCGACCCGCTGCGTCCACCGCCACGGAGAGCATGACCGTGCCTTGCTCATTGGCCGTGCGACTTTCCGCGGGGTAAGCGGGCTTCGGATTGTAGAGGTGCCCGGGACCGCTCGTGATCCCGGCTTTCGCGCCCGTCGGTGCGCCGGCGGCCGCGGCGGTTCCGGCTCCGGGCCACGCGGCTGCCGGCTTCGCAGGGACCGGCGCAACGCTTGCGCGCGGCGGGGCGACGGGGCGCGGCACCGGCTTCGGCTTGGGCTCCGCTGGCAGGGAGATGATCTCCTCCTTCGGTTTCGGCGGCTCGGGCTCCGGCACTGGCTCGGGTTTCGGCTGCGGCGGCGGCAGTGCCGCGGGCGGCTGCGGCGCACTTTCCACGAGGTCCACATCCACGCTCGCGGGTGGTTCCTCCATGCCAAACTCCACGCCGGTCAGCAGCGCGGGCTTTCCGGAAAAATAGAGGACCGCATGCGCCGCCAGCGCGAACACCGCCGCGCCCCACAGCCGACGCCGGCGAGCCTCCGGCAAAAAGCGCGCGCGCGCTGGGGACGGTGCTGGCGCCAGTGCGGTCACCGGGGTTTTTTCTTCGTCTCGAAGGCGACTTTGGAAATCCCCAGCTGGCGGGTGGTGTCGAGGACTTCGATCGCGAGCCCGAGCCGCGCGTCTTCGTCGCCATTGATGAAAATCTTCAGCTCCGCATTCGCGGACTTCAGCGCGGCGAGCTTTGCGGCGAGTGCGTCGAGCGACAGCTCCTCTTTGTCGAGATAGAGCTGGCCCGTGGCGCTCACGGTGATGGTGGCGGCGTCCTTTCGCTCCTCCGGCTGGCCGGTCGCGGCCGCGGGCAGCCGCACGGGGATGCCTTGGTTTTTCACCATCGAGAGCGACACCATGACGAAGGTCGCCAGGAGAAAAAACATGATGTCGATCAGCGGGATGATCTCGATGCGCGCCCGCTTCTGGCCGCGTGGCGAGGGGATGATCGTCATGGCTTTTGCGTGAGCTGCGCGAGGTGGATTTCCACGTGCGCGGCGGCGTCCTGGATTTCGCGGCGGGCGAGTTCCAGGCGGGAGTTGAGGTAGTTGAAAGGGATCAGCGCCATGATGGCGACGCCGAGCCCGAACGCCGTGGCGATGAGCGCTTCCGCGATGCCGCCGGTGATCGCGGTCGGCGCGCCCAGCTCCCCGCCCTGGAGCATGCCAAAGGAGTGCATCATGCCCGTGACCGTGCCGAGCAGGCCGAGCAGTGGGGCCAGCGTGATGATCGTGTCGAGCGTCGAGAGGCCGCGGTTGTAGCGCGCCAGCTCCTGCTCCGCCGCCCGCAGCAGCGCGCTGGAGATGCTTTTCTCCCGCCGGTGGGAAAGCGCGGCGCAGAGTGTGCGGGCCACGAAATCCCTCGTCCCGGCGGCCACTTTTACCGCGCCATCCGGGTCACCCTGCTCCACGGCATCGAGCATGGCATCCGCCACTTTGCGCTGCCGCCGCGCAGCTTCGGCGAGGAGGAAAACGACGCGCTCGACGACCACGGTGAGCGCAACGATCGAGCAGATGAGGATCGGCCACATGATCGGGCCGCCTTTGATGAAGAGTTCTTTGATATCCGGCATCGGGTTTGGTTCGGCGAAAAGCCGCGGCACATTGCACGAAGCGCGCGGTCGTGTCGAACGTCCGCGCGTCAGTGCTCCGGCAGCCGGGCGTGGCGGCTCAGAATTTCAGCGACATGCCGAGGTAGAAGTTGCGGCCGTAGGCAGGGTCGATGCCGTCGTCGCGGATGCGGGAGTAGTAGTCCGCGGCGAAGAGGTTGTTGATGCCGGCATTCACGCTGACGATGTCCTTCCACACCTTCGCCTCGGCGGTGAGGTCCCAGACCATGGAGGCGGGGACGTGTCGCGATGGCGTGTTGGCGTCGTCGGCGTAGGAGTCGCCGACCAAGGTGCCGGTGAAAGCGACGGTGAAGCGCTCCTGCGGCGCGCGGTAGATGATGCCGGCGCGGACGAGGTAGTCCGGCGCGTAGCGCGGGGTGCGCCCGTCGAGCGGACCGGAGACGAATTCGGCGTCGAGGAACATCACGTTGCCGTAGAGGCTCAGCGAGCCGTAGCGGTCGGCGAGCGTGGGTGCCGCCGTGGTCTTGCCGTCCTTGCCGGAGGTCGCGGGTTGGTGGCCGGCGAGAGCCTCGGCGAGGCCGATGACATCAAGCTCCGCGGCGATTTCCGCGCCGAAATGCCGGGCGCGGCCCACATTGGCCACGGTGCTGAATCCGCCGGGCAGCGCGATGCGACCGATCTGGTTGTCGAAATCGAGCAGGAAGGCGCTCACGTCCCAGCTCACCCAATTCTTCGGGCCTGCAGCGCCCTGAACGCGCCTACTTCGGTGCGAACCAGCGGGCGATTTTGAATTTTCCGCGCATTTGTGTCTGGTCGGAGGTGTCGATTTTCAGGTTCGCGGAGTCGAGGACGATGAACTGTTCGGGCGTTTGCAGGCCGCTGAGAAAGGCGATCAACGCGGGCCAGGTGCTCTTGGTTTCGAGTTCGACGGTGACGCCGGTGTAGTCGGGTTTGTAGACGACGGGACGAATGACGGGCTTTTCCAGGAGGACCCCCTTGGCCTTCGCCAGGTCCTTGATCTGCTCGAGCAGCCGCACGCCGCCGCTGTCGGCGTCCGCGAGTTTGGGTTGCTTCGCGGTCAACCACTTCCCGCGCTGTTCCCAGAGCGCCTGGTCGGCGGCCAGCGACTGCACCATCTGGAGCTGGCGATTTTTCGCGGCGAGGTCGGCGGTGAGGCGCGTGTGATTTTTCCAAAAATAATCGCCGACGAAAAAGGTGACCGCGAGAAAGAGGATCACGCCAACGGCGATGGAGAGATTTTTTTCCCGGGTGGAGAGTTGCGCGCTCATGGCTTGAGTTTGCCGTTGATGTTGAATTGCGCGTGGTCGTTGGGCAGGAGCTGCGGCGGCTTGGCGTCGATGGTGAAGGCGTCGAGTCCTTGCTCGGCCTTGAGTTTGGCCATGTAGTCGATGGCGACGCTGGCGGTGGGCGCTTCCCCGACCACGCGCCACTGCGCGGCGGAAACGTCGAACTCGGTGATGCGGATTTCGCTGGTTGGGAGGTTTTTGCTGACCTGAAAAAGCACCTCGACGACGGAGCGCTGGGGATCGATGGCGGGCTCAAAGGTTTTCCACCGCGCCCGGCGCGCCTCCAGCGCTTGGAGGGCGGGTTGGGTGGCCCGGACTTTCGCCGCCACTTGGCCGGCCTCGGCTTTCAGCCAGGCGAGGTAGGCAAAGGCGGCGGCGATGGCGAGCAGCCAGAGCACGGCCGCGCCGATGATCCGGTGGCGCCAGTTCGCGGCGCGGGCGCCGCGCTCCACGTCGGCCTGCCAGGAGGCGGGCACGAGGTTGATGGCGGGTTCCGGGAGGTCGCCGTCGAAGGACACGGACTCGACCGGGATCTGGAGGAACTCGCGGAGCGGGCCGGCGAGCGGCGCACATTCCCCGGCGAGCCGGACGCGGGAAAAAGCCACCGGCGCGCCTTCCATCTCGGCGCTGAGGAGGAGCTGCGGCAGGGCGTCGCGCAGCGTGTCGGCATCGAGCGCCGGGACGACCTGCGTCCAGGCGAGGCGGCCTTTTTCGCAAATGGCGACGACGAGCTGGCCCTGCTCGGGATAGACGGCGAGCACGGTCTCATCCGCCGGGCAGGCGGCGGCGATGTGCATGGCAAAGGGGGTGATTTTCTCCGGCGGGCGGCCGCGCTCGCGGAGCGGGGCGCAGAGGGCGGCGAGCTGGCCGTGCTGCGCGGCGGCGGAGACGAGGGTGGACTCGGTCTCGCCGGTCTCCACGATGAGGAAATCCGCGGACACGTCCTCGATGGGGAAGGGGAGGGATTTTTCGAGCTGAAGCTGGACCATGCCGGCGAGTTCGGCGCGATCCGTGGCGGGGAGGGTCATGCGCTCCAGGAGCACGGCCTGGCAGGGGAGGGCGAGGTGCAGGTGGGTGCCCGCGGGCAGGGCGGCGGCGGCCTCGGCGAGCGTGGCAAATTTCTGCGGCGGCACCCCGGCGCGGAGCAGCCGCCAGGCGATGGCATCGGGCGTGAGAAGCGCGGGGGCCGCGCCGGTTTTCTTCATTCTTTCCAGGAGAGAATTTGAGGGCTGGCGCCAGCTTTTCGGACAACGACTTCGAGTTGTCGATAGGCATTTCCCGCGCGGCCTTCGCTGATGATGTGCATGGTGGGATCTTTCAACATGACGAGCCCGCCGAGTTCCTTGAACTGGGTGTCGCTGAGCCCGAGGAAGGATTGGATTTCCTTGAGGTTTTTGAATTCGGGATCGTCGATCGTGCCGTCGAGTCCGTCCTTGCCTTGGCGGTAGGTGAGGAACGCGGCGATCCGCGCTTCCCCGAGTCCGGGGAGGAGTCGCATGGTTTCCGCGGATGCCGCAATGAGGTCGATCGGACCCTGGCTGTCGATGGTCAGGCCGTCTTTCCACCCGGCCTGGGAGACGAGCGGCCCGGAGTTCGGCACCTCGGCGATTTCGTCCACGCTGGTCAGCTCGCGATTTGGCGGATGGTAATCGCCTTCGTCTTCCTGGCCGTTGAGGCGCTTCAGGTTGTCGCCGTCCACGTAGTCGAGCAGGCAGTCCACGAGCGTCTCGCGATCCTGAAATTCGAGGCCGCGGTTTTCCAGCCACTGCTTGAGAATGACGAGCTTGCGCGGGTCTTCGCCGCGGAGCAGCCAGTTGATGTTCAAGCGCCCGCCCTCGCTCATGAGGCGCACTTTGTAACCGAGGTCGGCGGCCACATCCTCTTCGAGCAGCGGCGTTTTGATGGTGACCAGCGGATGCAGTGCGACGGCGAGGCCGGAGTGCGCCATGGCCCGCGCCTCCACGTCGCGGTTGGCCTCGCTGTGGATTTCCAGGTCGCCGTGGATCATCGCCACCCAGGTGAAAACGGCAGCGCTGAGGACCACGAGCGCCCAGAGGACGAGCAGCAGCGCGGACGCGGAGCTGGTCGCGCGCGCCACCGGCTGGCGCGAGCGGCCCAAGCCCGAGGCCTGGGCGACCCTGGCTGGGAGCGGATCGGGAGTTTTCATGGCTGCTGCATGTTGCCCGAAGGGACGGGGAGGATGGCTTCGAGGGGGGCTTCGTCCGCCGCTTTCCAAAGGCGGATGCGGACGAGCACGGGGCGCGCGGTCTGGTCGGTCCAGCGGTCCAGCCAGGCGTTGAGGCGCGAATCGAAGTAGCGCACCTCGAAGCCCGCCATCGGGCGGATGAGCGAGACCCAGTTGTATTTGCTCTGGCCGCTGCCGCGCGCAAAGAAGTCCACATTGCTGCGCGCCTCGACGGTGATCGGTTCGCGGCGGAGGCCGAGTTCGTATTCGCTGGGCGCGCCCTCCACGGGCTGCACCGTCATGGTCACGCGATACTCGCCCGGCGCGGCCGCGGTGAGCACGCCTTGGCCGGCGTGGGTGCGCCAGATGAGTTCGTCGCTCGGCAGGTCGTGAATCTTCAGCGGGTTGCCGAGGATCACGCCATTCTGGCGGCGCGGCAGGTCGGCGAGCTGGGTTTGCACGAGCTGGACGACGGCCTGCAGTGAGTCGCGCTCGGCCTGCAGCTCGGTGGTCGTGTGCATGGCCTGCAGGTGCGTGGAGACGAAGCGGAAGAGCGTGAACGCGAGCAGCGAGATGATCAGCGTGGCGATCATCACCTCCAGCAGGGTGAAGCCGCGGCGCGGGGAGTTAATTGCGCGGAACGGCATTGGTTGGGGAATATCCGCCGGACTGGCGCGGGTAGAGGTAAAAGAGCAGCTCTTTGGTTTGCTCCTCGCCGTCGCTCGGCCAGGTGAGGCTGAGCGTCACCGCGTAGATGCCCTCGATTTTTTCGTCCTTCTCGTTCCTTTTCTCCACCGCCACGCGCGTCGTTTTCAGCGTCATCCCCGCAAACGGCGGCTTCAGCTCCTCCGTGTTCTCGTTCGTCAACTGGACCGCGCCGGACTCGATCTCCGCCCAGCGGTTTTCCAGCGCGCGCCGCGCCAGCGCGTCCTGCTCCTTCAGCCGCACGGCGGACAGGCAGCCGCTCACGCAGCGCCCGAGGGTGAGGACGCCGATGGCGAAGATCGTGACGGCCAGCAGCGCCTCCAGCAGCATGAAGCCGCCCGCCCTTTTCCACCGCGTCCGGCGTGAAGTGGCGCGCGTCATTTCACCTCCGAGTCCACAAACGTGCCCCGCGCCGTGAGCGGATCGTAATGCACCGTCCAGCTCCCGCTCGCTCCGGCAAAGGTGATCACCGCCTCCTCGCACAGCCCGCTCCGCCAGAAAACCCACTCGCCTGGCGGCTCCTTCATCAGCGCCGAGGGGCGGCCGAGTTGGAAAGTCTCGCCTTCCGTGAAAAGGAACCGCTCCGGCTCGGCGTCCTCGGGATCGGTGTCGCGCCGCTCCACCGCCCGCAGCTCGATGCCTTCCTCCGACCAGACCATCGCGTAAGTGCGCCGCTCGGTGATGCTCCGCTCGCGCGCCTGGCGCACCCAGCCGTCGAAGGTATCGAACGACGCCTTCAGCCGCTGCTCGGCGAGCATCGCCAGCACGCCCGGCACCGCGAGGGTGAGCATCAGCATGGCAATGAAAAGCGCGATGCAGATTTCGAGCAGGGTGAAGCCGGAGCGGCGGGACATGACCGGGAAGGTTAGCATTGGCGGGACTTTTGTGAAGGACGGGCGCAGTCCGAACCCGGCGGCGCACGCGGAGTTGCGGCCGGTGCGGGCCCGCGCACCGCAACTCTGGCGACTGGCAGGAGTTGCGGCACTTCATTCCAAGTGCCGGGGCGCGGCAACCGTCGTTGACCGCTTCCCGCCACACTGCTACCTCACCCCATTATGTTGCGCGTCACGCCGGTCCTTTCGTTCCTCCTTGCCGCCTCCGCCCTGGCGCAGGGCCCGCCCCTGCCACCCGGCCCCACCATCCCGCCACCCCCATCGACCCTCGTGCCCGCGCCGGCCCCGGCGCCGGCCCCGGTCCCGGCGTTGCCCCGGGTCGCCGTGGGGAGCGATACCGTGCGCCTCCAGATCACCGAACTCAAAGGTGCCCTCGATTTCTACGAGCGGCTCACGAAAAAGCGCCTCGTGTATGACTCCCAGATTGCCGGACCCACGCCGATCGTCATCAATGTCGCCGGCGAAATCCCGCGCGAGGAAGCCATCCGCATCATCGAGATCAGCCTCCTCCTCAATGGCATCACCCTCGTCCCGGTCGAGCGCAGCACCATCGTCAAAGTCATTGCCGCCGGCAAAAATCCGCGCAGCGCCGCCATCCCCATCATCTCCGACGAACTGGCGCTGCCCGACGGCGAGCACGTCGTCACTTTTCTCGCGAAGCTCCAGTATGCCGACCCGACCGAGCTGACGCAGTTGCTCGGCACCTTCGTCGTCCAGTCGCCGGGGCAATACACGAACCTCACCGCGCTCCCGAAATCGCAATCCATCCTCATCACGGAAAACACCGCGGTCATCCGCGGCCTGCTGCGCATCATTAAAGAGGTCGATGTCCGGCCCGCGGATGTGGTCAGCGAATTCATCCCGCTCGAACGCGCCGATGCCAAAGACGTGCTCGAAAAGCTAACCGCGATCTTTGAAAAGCAACCCGCTGCGGGAGGCGCTGGCGGCGCTGCGGGCGGTCCCGCTCCCCGCGGCGTCCAAGTGCCGCGGCCAGTGGCCACCACGCCCGACGGCACCCCGCTGCCTCCCGGAACGACCGCCGAAGTCACCGCGCCGAACACCGTGGAGATTCGCGCCGGGTCGCTCTCCGAGGACTCGATCATCTCCGGAAAAATCAAGCTCACCGCCGACGTGCGCTCCAACCGCATCCACGTCGTCACGCGCCCGACGAACATGACGTTTGTCCGCAAACTCATCGCGGAGTTTGATGCCAGCGTGAAGTTTGGCGAGCCGGTCACGCGCCCGCTGAAGTTTGTCCGCGTGGAAGAGGTGCTCGATGTCGTGGTGAAATCCATCACGGAGCCCGGCGCCAAGGAGGATACCGGCACGACCGCGGGTGGGACCGCCCGGCCCGGCACGCCGGGCGGGGCGACGAACAACAATCGCGGGCTCGGCGGAGGCGGCAGCGCCTTTGGCAATACCGGCGGCAACAACGGCGGCGGCGGTGGCGGCGGTAATGTGGGTGGTGAAGAACTCGCCACCACCACGGTCGATACCACGCCCATCGCGCGGATCGTCGGGACGACGAAGATCATCGCCGATGTGAACGCCAACGCCGTCATCGTCATCGGCAACGCCGACGCGCGCGCGAAAGTTTTCAAGCTGCTCGACCAACTCGACAAGCGCATCCCGCAGGTCATGCTCCACGCGGTCATTGGTGAGCTGAACATCGGCGGCAAGGTGCAGTTCGGCGTGGATTACATCCTCCGCAATGCCGGCCTCGGTCTCACCCCGATCGTCGTAAATCCCGGCACCGTCACCACCACGCCCGGCACGACCACGGGCACCACGACCGGCACCACGGTCACCGGCACCGGCACGACCCCCGGCCAGACCGCGACGAACCTCGTCGGCTTCAATGGCTCGAACCAGCCCGTCCTCGATCTCAACAACCTGCTCAAACAGGACACCGTCCGGCAGATCGCCGCCGCCGGAGCGTCCGGACTGACCGGCTATTTTACCGCCGGCAATTCGCTCACCGCTGTCGTCACTGCCCTCGAAAACACCAACCGCTTCACCGTCGTCAACCGCCCGAGCGTTTTCACCAAAAACAACAAGAAGGCGATCATCGCTTCCGGGCAGGAGATTGCCGTGCCGCAGAATATTCAGAGTTCGATCAATTCCACGAACGTCGGCAACGCCGGGGTCGTGACCAACTCGAGCGTGCAATACAAGAACGTCACTCTGCAACTCGAGGTCGTGCCGCTGATCAACTCCGACAAGGAAGTCTCCCTCGACATCCTCCAGCGCAATAACGAGGTCTCCGGCTCCACCCGCATCGACAACAACGACATCCCGACCATCGCCACGCGCTACGTCCGCACCTCGGTCACGGTTCCCAACAACGCCACCCTCGTGCTCGGCGGGCTGATCAAATCGAGCGTCAACAACGCCAAAACCGGCATCCCCATCCTCAGCAGCATCCCGCTGCTCGGGGCGCTTTTCAGCACCACCACGAAAGAGAAAGTTCGCACCGAGTTGGTCATCCTCATCCGGCCCGAAGTCACCTGGGCGCCACCGGATGCCATCGATCTGCGCGAGCGCGAAATGGAATACCTGAACATCCCGCCCGATCTCGAATCCACCCTCTTTCCCGACGTGAAGGCCAAGAAGGCCACCCCCGAGGTGATGCTCCGCAAGCCTGCCGCCTCGCTGCGCGAGAAGGGTCCCGCACCGAAGAAGCGGTCGTAGCCACCGTCGCGGATGACCTCTCGTAAAGTCCTCAGCGACGTGCTCCTCGCGTGCGGCGTCGCCGCCGACGAGGCAAGCACGCTTTCCACCCTCCAGCCCGGCCCCGGCGTGAGCTGGACGGCCGAGGTGCTGAACTCCGGCAAGGTCGATGAGCACAAGCTCGCCGCCGAACTCGCCCGCCTTTTCAAATCGCCGTGCGAGACCATTGAGGCCGGCAAGGTCGAGCGCGGCTCGCTCCAGCTCCTGCCCAGCCGCTTCGTCTTCAAGCACCACATCCTGCCCCTCGGCGGCAGCGAGACCGCCGTCCGCCTCGGCACCTACGACGTTTTCAACGCCGTCGCCCGCCGCCTCGTCGCGCAGCAGCTCCCCGGAAAAAAACTCGAGTGGGTCATCATCCCGCGCGGCCCGCTGCTCCGCACCATCAAGGCCGTCTATGGCGTCGGCGCGGAAACCTTCGACGAAATCCTCGCCTCCACGCGCACCTACGACGGCGACCATTACGACAAAGCGCAGGACATCACCGGCGACGACCCCGAGGCCAGCGTCGTCAAATTCGTCAACCAGATCATCCGCGAAGCCATCGTCGAGCGCGCCACCGACATCCACGTCGAGCCGCTCGAAAACGACCTCCGCATCCGCTACCGCATCGACGGCATCCTCCACGAAGTCGCCGTCCCCCCGCAGCTCCGCCTGCTCCAGAGCGCCATCATTTCGCGCCTGAAAGTCATGGCCCACATGGACATCGCCGAGCGCCGCCTGCCGCAGGACGGTCGCATCAATCTCACCACCGGCGCCGGCGCCATCGACGTCCGCGTTTCCACCATCCCCACGGTGAATGGCGAGTCCATTTCCCTCCGCCTCCTCTCCCGCAGCGATGCGCTCAGCTTCGGCCTCGACCGCCTCGACATGAGCGAAAAGCAGATCGCCACCGTCAAAGGCCTGCTCGCTCAGCCCAACGGCATCATCCTCGTCACCGGCCCCACCGGCTCGGGGAAAAGCACCACGCTTTACAGCTTCCTCACCTCCATCAACGCGGTCACCCGCCGCATCATCACCATCGAGGAGCCCGTCGAATACCGCCTCCCCGGCGTCTCCCAGATCGACGTGAAAAGCGAGATCGGCCTGACCTTTGCCAACGGCCTCCGCGCCATCCTTCGCCAGGACCCGAACATCGTCATGGTCGGCGAGATCCGCGATTTCGAGACCAGCGAAATCTCCATCCGCGCCGCCATGACCGGCCACCTTGTCTTTTCCACCCTGCACACGAACGACGCCGTCTCCGGCATCACCCGCCTGCTCGACATGGGCATCGAGCCCTTTCTCCTCGCCAGCGTCGTCCGCTGCTTCCTCGCCCAGCGGCTCCTCCGCACCATTTGCCCGGATTGCAAAACCGAGGCCAGCTACCCCATCGAATACCTCCTCGAAATCGGCGCGCCCATTCCGCAGGACTTCAAGTTTTACAAAGGCGCGGGTTGCGAGCACTGCCGCCAGACCGGCTACCGCGGGCGCACCGCCATCTACGAAATCTGCACCGTCACCGAGCAGCTCCGCCGCATGGTCATCCGCAAGGAAACCGGCACTGCCCTCAAGGCCCGCGCCATCACCGACGGCATGGACACCCTCCGCACCGACGGCTGGCGCCGCGTCCTCCGCGGCCAGACGACCGTCGAGGAAGTCGTCCGCGTCACCCAGCAGGATGAAAATCTCGCGGAGACGGACTGAGAAAGTTGGTGCTTCGGGCGACCCCTGCCGCGCCGGTTAAAGATTCGGGATCACGAAGCTCTTGTCGGCCAGCCAGAGCGTGTCGCGATAGTCGGTTTCCTTGATGCACCGCGCCGAGCCAGTGGTGAAGACGTAGTTCGATCCATCCTCATAGACTTTGAGATGCCGCACATCCTTGGTGTTGCCGTGCGGCGGTGCGAGGAAGTCCATGAAGAAGTGCGGGCGGCCGGCTTTCGGCATGGCGAGGAGCCGCGTGGTGGCGGGTCTTTCGATGGCACTGATCGGCACCTCCATGTTGGGTTGCTCAAACGTCCCGAGGTCGTTGTCGCCATTCAGGATGGAGCTCGGGTTGTTGCGGGAGTTGCGCAGCGGGTCGGCCTGGCGCGCGCGGTGGTTTTGCGGGTCGCCGGGCGCGGCGAAAATCACGGAGTCCTGCACGTAGGGGGCGATGAGTTTCGGCCAGCGGTCGGTGCCGGAGGCTCCCTTCACGCGACCGGGCAATTGGGAGTCGTGGTCGCCGGCCTAGCTGAGCATCGCGGCAGCGACCGGCCGCAGGTTGCTCAGGCACGCGGTCTGGTTGGCGTGGCGTTTCATCCGTCCGAAAACCGGGATGGCGAGCCCCGCGAGGATCGCGAGGACGGCGAGGAGTTCGAGCAACGTAAAGGCGCGGCGGCGCCACGGAGAGTTCATGGAGTTGGCGTTGCGATGGGTAATCGCGGACCGGCGGGGGAATGAGGAGAAGACCGGGTAGTCATCGTTTTTCAACAGCCGCTCAGCCCGAAATTGCTGTGAGCGGCGACGGGCATGGCGGAAGCACGCAGCGGGAAACTTCCGCCTTTCCGCGCTTGCGCGAGGGGCGGCGGGCGCTACCATCCGCGTCCGTTCCGAAGCCCCTTCGCAGGTGCTCGGGAATTTCCGTGTAACCTCGCAACCATCTCTATTTCACCCATGTCCAATACGATCCTCGTCGGCGCCCAGTGGGGCGATGAAGGCAAAGGCAAGATCATCGACTTTCTCACCGAGGAGGCGGACATCGTGGTGCGCTCGCAGGGCGGAAACAACGCGGGCCACACGGTCATCGTGGGTGGGACGAAGTATGTGCTGCACCTGATCCCGTCGGGGATTTTGCGCCCGCAAAAAATGTGCGTCATCGGGAATGGCGTGGTCATCGACCCGGTGGCGGTGGCGAAGGAAATCGACGGGCTGCGCGCGGCTAGGATCAAGGTGACAAAGGCGAATCTCATGATCAGCGACTGCGCACATCTGGTGCTGCCGTATCACCGCGCACTCGACGAGCAGCGGGAGCTGAAAAAGGGGAAGGGAAAGATCGGCACAACCAAGCGCGGCATCGGCCCGGCGTATGGCGACAAGGCGGCGCGCGTGGGCCTGCGGATGGCCGATCTGCTGCAGCCGGAGCTTTTCACCGCGAAGCTGAAGCAGCGGATGGCGGAGAACAACGCGGTGCTGAAGGCGCTCGGGGCCGCGCCGCTGAATCTGAAGGCGGTGACGGCGGCCTATCTGGAGGCGGGCCGGGCGCTCGCGCCCTTCGTGGGCAATACCGTGGTGTATCTGCACGAGGCGCTGAAGGCCGGACGCGAGATGCTTTTCGAGGGCGCGCAGGGGACGTTCCTAGACATCGATCACGGCACGTATCCGTACGTCACGTCGTCGAACACCACGGCGGGCGGGGCCTGCACGGGCTCGGGCGTGCCGCCGCACCGGATGGACCGCGTGCTCGGGGTGATGAAGGCCTACACGACGCGCGTGGGCGAGGGGCCGTTTCCGACGGAGAACGAAACGCTTTCGCGAATGTTGCACGGCATGGGCCGGGAATTCGGCGCGACCACGGGCCGCGCCCGCCGCTGCGGCTGGTTCGACGCCGTGGCCGTGCGCTACGCCGGGATGATCAACGGCATCGACGAGATCGCCGTGACGAACCTCGACGGCCTCGACGCGCTGGAGTCCATCAAAGTCTGCACGCACTACAAGCTCGGGAAGACGACGCTGGAGGTGCCGCC
>CAIQUL010000319.1 GCA_903874975.1 uncultured Chthoniobacter sp.
TCGACCTGCCAGGCGGGCTACAAGGGCATGTGGAGTCGCGAGGACGGCTTCCCATCGCGGGAGTTTTTCCGCGCGCTGCATCCGCGTTTGGAAAATGTGGTCGCGGAGAAAATGCCGGGACGTTTCCTCGCACCGGGCGAGTGCGCGGGCGGGCTGACCGCCGCGCTGGCGAAGCGCTTTGGGCTGCGTGCGGGCACGCCGGTCAGCGCGGCGATCATCGACGCGCACGCCGGCGTCCCCGGCGCGGGCGCGGCCGAGCCGGACACGCTGGTCATGGTCATGGGCACGAGCAGTTGCCACATGCTGAACTCCGCCGTGGGCCAGTCCGTGCCCGGCGTCGCGGGCATCGTGCGCGACGGCATCCTCCCCGGTTTCTTCGGCTACGAAACCGGCCAGGCCGCGGTTGGCGACGCCTTCGAGTGGACCCGCCGCCTCCTCGGCGCGCCCGATTTCACCAAGC
Source organism: uncultured Chthoniobacter sp. (assembly GCA_903874975.1). GTDB lineage: Bacteria > Verrucomicrobiota > Verrucomicrobiia > Chthoniobacterales > Chthoniobacteraceae > Chthoniobacter. Next base: position 461 of record CAIQUL010000319.1, read on the forward strand.
TCTCCGCGCAAGCCGCCGCCCTCCCTCCGGGGTCCGACGGCGTGCGCTGCGTGGATTGGTTCAACGGCTGCCGCACCCCGCTCATGGACGGCGCGCTCACCGGCGCATTCACCGGCCTCACGCTCAACCACACGCCCGCGCACCTCTTCCGCGCCGTGCTGGAAGCAAGCGCGTGCGGGCTGCGCTGGATCGTGGACACGCTGCGCGACGGCGGCGTGCCGGTTCGCCGGTTCGTGGCCACCGGCGGGCTCCCGCATCACAGTCCCCTCTTCCTGCAAATCTGCGCCGACACGCTCGGCGAACGCATCGCCGTCCCCGCCGCGCGCCAAGGCCCCGCGCTCGGCGCCGCCATCCTCGGCGCACTCGCCGCCGGCTGCTTCCCCGACGCCCGCGCCGCCATCCGCGCCATGTCAGCCTCCGGCAAAGCGCGCGTCGTTTCACCCAGTCGCACCGCCGCCCGCGCCGCCGCGAAAATCTATGCCGACTACCGCCGGTTGGCCGCGCAATTTTCCAAGGCGTGAAGAAATCGGCGGTGCGTGTTGGTGGTGCCATGCAGGAGGCGCGGGGTGTCCTGGAGGGACGATGCAAATTAGCCGGTGGCGTGAGCCTGTAGACTGGAGTTGCTCCATTGTTCCGAACCGCAGCGCGGTTCCTCTCGTTCCCAAAGTGGGGCTTGGGGAACCCACATAGCATTGGGAAGCTCTGCTTCTCGCAGGGAGGGGCGCTCACTGAGCCTCACTTTGCAACGAGGAGAACTCTTCCATCCTGGCCGGGGTCTGTGCAGACTTCCGCCGCTTCGCCGATCCCTTTTCCCAACGATGAAAACCGCCTATCTCGTCGCCAGTGGCGACCTCCGACTCTCCGCAAATCAAGTCTGCTGGCCCGCGCAGGCCGCGATGGAGGAAATTCTGACGCTTGCCTTGAAGGCCGAGGGCTGGGCCGTGCGGCGGGCGCATCCGTTCGACAAGGTGAAGCAGCACGGTTTCATCGATGGGCAGCGGATGGGGATCGAGGTGTTTCGCGACATCCCGGCGGATGCGCCGCTGATCGTGGCCGAGGCGGTGTGGCAGTATTCGCATCATTTGCTCGCGGGGCTGACGACTCATCGCGGGCCGATTCTCACGGTGGCGAATTGGAGCGGGCAGTGGCCGGGGCTGGTCGGGATGCTGAATCTCAACGGCTCGCTGACGAAGGCGGGCGTGCGCTACTCGACGCTGTGGAGCGAGGAGTTCACGGACGACATTTTCCGCACGAAACTCCGGCAGTGGCTCAAGACCGGGCGCATCACGCACGACACCTCGCACGTTCGTCCGCTGGCCAAAGTGCAAGTGCCCGCGGGGGCGCGGAAACTCGGCGAGAAGCTCGCGGCGCAGCTCGTGCGGGAGAAGGCGATCATGGGGGTGTTCGACGAGGGCTGCATGGGCATGTTCAACGCGATCATCCCCGATCACGCGCTGCACGCGTGCGGCGTTTTCAAGGAACGCCTCAGCCAATCCGCGCTCTACGCCGAGACGATGCGCGTGCCGGACGCCGAGGCGGATGCGGTGCGCGGGTGGCTGGAAAAACGCGGAATGAAATTTCACACCGGCCCGCGCCACGAGACCGACCTGACCGACGCGCAGATCCGGCTCCAGTGCCAAATGTATGTCGCCGCCGTGCGGATCGCGGATGACTTCGGCTGCGACGCCATCGGCATCCAGTATCAGCAGGGATTAAAAGACCTGCTGCCCGCGAGCGACCTCGTGGAAGGCACGCTGAACAACTCCGATCGTCCGCCCGTGCGCTCGCGCGACGGACGGCGGGTGCTCTTCAAAGGCGAGCCCGTGATCCATTTCAACGAAGTGGACGAGTGCGCCGGGCTGGACGGGCTGCTCACGAATCGCGTGCATCGCGCGCTCGGCCAGCCGGTCGAAAACACGCTGCACGATGTGCGCTGGGGCGCGGAGTTCGGCGGCGAATACGTGTGGGTCTTTCTCATCAGCGGGGCCGCGCCGCCCGCGCATTTCATCGGCGGCTGGAAAGGCGCGGAGGGTTTCCGCCAGCCCGCGATGTATTTCCCGAATGGCGGCTCGACGCTGCACGGCGTCTCGCGGCCCGGCGAGATCATCTGGTCGCGGATCTACGTGGAAAACGAGGCGCTGCACATGGACATCGGGCGCGGCGGAGTCGTGAAACTTCCGGCCTCCGAGACGCGCCGCCGACTCGAAGCCACCACGCCGCAATGGCCGATCATGCACGCCGTCACCTACGGCGTTTCCCGCGATCAGCTCATGGCGAAGCACCAGGCGAATCACATCCAGGTCGCCTACGCGGACGACGCAAAATCCGCCGACGCGTGTCTTTTTGCGAAGGCCAGCTTTGCCCGCGCACTGGGCATGCAGGTGAACGTGTGCGGGACGCTGCGCCAGTCTTGAGCGTCTTGACCGCGCGGACGCGGCGGCGTCGCGGGGGTGCGTCGGCGCGGGGTGCCTCGCGGCTCACTCTGCGGGTGGCGGTTCGCCGAGCAGGCGACATTTCCGGCGGAGGGTGACGCGGTTCATTTTCGTTTCACGGGCGAGGACGGTGGGCTTGCCGCCGAAATGCGCGAGGAGGTGGCGCAGAGCGAGGGCTTCGAGTTCGTCGTGCATCTCGCGGTAGCTGGCGCCGGCGGCGAGCTTGTGCTGGAGCCACGGGCCGAGCGCGGCTTCGAGGGGCTGGCCAGCGGGCGCGGCGCTTTCGGCGAGATCGCGAAAGGCGCGAGGAAGGTGCTGCGGGAGAATGACGCCGCCATTCGAGACGGCGATGGCGTGCTCGAGGACGTTGCGGAGTTCGCGGACGTTGCCAGGCCAGGTGTGGCGCTGGAGCAGTTCCGCGGCGGCGGGGGAAAGCTGTGCGTGGCGGTCGGGCGCGAGCGTGGCAAGGAAGGAGGCGGCAAGCGCGGGCACATCGGCGGCGCGTTCGTGGAGGGAGGGCAGGGCGATTTCGAGGACGTGCAGGCGGTAGTAGAGATCCTCCCGGAATCGTCCGGCGCGGACTTCGTCGCGGAGGTTTTTGTTGGTCGCGGTGATGAGCCGGAGATCGACGCGCAGATCCTCGCGTCCGCCGATGCGGGTGAAGGTGCGCTCCTCGACGAAGCGTAAAAGCTTCGCCTGAATCGCGGGTGAGATGTCGGCGATTTCGTCGAGGAAAAGCGTGCCGCCCTGGGCGCGCTCGATGTGCCCGGCGCGGGCCGCACCCGCGCCGGTGAACGAGTTTTTTTCGTGCCCGAAAAGCTCGCTCTCGAGCAGCGTCTCCGGGAGCGCGCTGCAATGCAGGGTGACGAACGGCGCGGCGCGGCGCGCGCCATTTGCATGGATGACGCGGGCGGTGAGCGTCTTGCCGGTGCCGGTGGGGCCGGTGATGAGCACGGGCGCGTCGGTGGCGCAGGCGTGGGCGATTTCCACAAAGCTGCGCTGCATGGCGGGCGCGGCACCGACGAGCTGCGCGAGTGAGTCGCGCGGCGGCGCGGGCGCAGGCGGCGCGGCGCTAAGGAGCTGGCGGAGCGTCTCCTGCACTTCGTGCAAATCGAGCGGCTTCACGAGGTAGGCCGACGCGCCGAGCTGCTTGGCGGCGACGGCGTTTTCGAGATTGGCGTGGGCGGTGATGATGAGCGCGGGGAGCTGCGGCGCGCGGAAGCGCATTTGCTCGAGCACGGCGAGGCCGCTCATGTCGGGCAGGCCGATATCGAGCACGGCGAGGGCGAACTCGCCGCGGGCGAGTTCATCCAGCGCGCGCTGGCCGGAGGAGCAGAGCAGCGCCTCGCAACCGAGCCGGCGGCAGATGGCGGCGAGGGCGGCGGCGAGGGCGTGTTCGTCTTCGATGATGAGGATGGGCTTCATGGGAAAATTCGAAATCCGAATATCGAAATCCGAAACAAATCCGAAAGGTGTGAAATAGGGAGAAAGGAACCGGCCGGAGAAAGCGTGCGCCAGAAGTTTTCCGACTTACTCATTTTTGGAATTTGTTTCGGATTTCGATATTCGGATTTCGGATTTTTCCACCAGCAGCGGCAACTGCACCGTCACGACCGCCCCACCCTCCGGCGCATTCGCGACTACGAGCGCGCCGCGGTGGGCTTTGAGGATTTCGGCGGTGACGCTGAGGCCGATGCCCATGCCGCCTTCCTTTTCGGAAAAGAAAAGCTCGGTGTGCTGCGCGAGCGCGGCGGGCGAGAAGCCCGAGCCGGTGTCGCGGAAAATCAGGCGCACGCTGTCGCCGCGCCAGCCGGTGATCGCGAGCGTGCCGCCGGAGGGCATGGCCTGGATGGCGTTGATGACGATGTTGCCGACGGCTTGCGTGATGCGCCGGGCATCGACGCTGGCGCGGAGGCCGGGCGGGAGGTCGTGGGCGATCTGGACGCGGGCGTGCGCGGCCTGCGGGGCGAGGGCGCGGACGACGCGGGCGACGATTTCGGCAAGGTCGGCGGGGGCGGTCTGCGGCGGGGCCGGACGCGCGAGGAACATCCACTGGTTGACGAGTCCCTCGATCTTGGCGGTCTCGCCGAGCAGCACGGGGAGCGAGTCGCGCAGCACGCCGGGTTGCTCGGCGGCGGGGGCGGAGTCGATGAGCTGCGCGTGCATGCGGATGGCGGAAAGCGGATTGTGGATTTCGTGGGCGAGGCCGGTGGCCATGCGGCCGAGAATCGCGAGGCGCTCGCTGCGTTCGCGGCGGGCGCGCTCCGCGCCGAGCTGGGCGCGCGTGTCAAGATAGGCGCGGGCGACCTGGCCGATCTCGTCGTTGCGTTCCGCGCCGGGCAGCGAGGCTTCGGCGTCGTCCTGGATGTGCGGCAGGCGCTGCGCGAGCAGGCGCAGCGGACGCACCAACCCGCGCGCCAGCGCCCAGGCGAGGCCGACGGAGAAAACCCAGAAGACCGCCAGCACGAGGAGCGTCTCCGGTTTGAAAAGGAAGCCCACCACGGGCTCGACGCGCCGGACGAAAATCATGCTCACCTCTTTTTCCATCGGGACCGCGATGACTTCGAACTCCGCGCCAGCACTCACGATGCCCTCCGCGGGCGTGAGCGCGCCGAGCAGCCCGGCGTGCGGCGTGAGCGCAGCGCTCGGCGCGGGGACGAACTCGCCGCCGGCCCCGCGGAGGAACAGCACCTCCATGTTTTGCACCCGTCCGATGGACTCGGCCACGCGTTCGTTGGCGGGGAGTTTCGCGTTGCGGATGAAGTCCGCGCTGGTCCGCGCGAGCGTGGCAAAGACGGTCCGCGACTCCCGCCGCGCCGCCGCGTGCAGCCAGAGCGCGATGCCGATGGAGCCCGCCACGACGAAGAGAAGCAGCGGCGCGGCGAGGCGGAGCCAGAGGGTGGAAGAGCGCGGTTGGGACATGCGGAGCGGTGGATAGAATGTGTCCGCGCGGGCGGTTGACGAGGTTAAGTTTTGTCCACGCCGGACGCTCCTCCGCGACGCCCGGCGCGAGCGGCAGGGCGACGGTGCAAAAACTTCGGGGCGCGGGAAGTTCGATGGACAAAGGGTGCGCGGGCGATGGAAGTTCTGCGGTGGCGGAAAATGCCAGGCACTTCGTGCGGGTTGGCACACCGGCTGCTAAAGGGGCGCGGGTCAATTCCACCTCAACACAAAAACTCCCATTCCATGATCCATCCCCGACTCTCCATCGCCTGCTGCGCTGCGCTGCTCACGGCCCGCGCTCTCGCTCAAACTCCCGCCGCGCCGGCGACGCTCCTCGACACCGTGGTCGTGACGGCGACGAGCCGCGACGCGGAGATTTTCGACGTGCCCTACGCCGCCCATGTCATCGGGCGCGAGCGCTTTCTCCTCCAGCGCCAGGCGCGGACGGTGGTGGACGCGCTCGGCGAGACGCCGGGCGTGATGATCCAGCGGACGAGTTCCGGGCAGGCGTCGCCGTTCCTGCGCGGCTTCACCGGCTTCCGCACGCTCACGCTGATCGATGGCA
>CAIQUL010000320.1 GCA_903874975.1 uncultured Chthoniobacter sp.
GCACCGGCGGAGGACTGTGGCGCTACCGGCTCGGCGACCTCGTGGAAGTGGACGGCTTCTTCGGCGCGAGCGTGTCGGATCTGTGCGGCGAAAAACTCGCGGAGACGTTCGCCACCAGCGCCATCGCGGCGGCCTGCGCGTCCTGCGCATGCACCCCACATTTCGCCCTCCTCGCCCCGGAGCACGACCCCGCCGGCCGCTGGAGCTACACCCTTTTCGCGGAAGGCAAACTCCCCTACGAAACTCCCCGCCCGCCTCGACGCCGAACTCCGCGCGAACCCCCACTGCGCCCGAACGCCGTCTCGGAGACATCAAGCCACAGGCGCTTTCTTTACGCAGCGATTAGCGCGTGCGCTTTGCCACAAATTCCTGAGGGCGCTCCGCGGTCCCCTGCCCTCGGGCTTGCGCCTGCGGCTTTCGGCTGAAAACCTCCGCGCCTCATGCCGCACCTGACTAGTTTCGATTGGCTGCTCGCCATTTTTGGAGCCGTGGGCATCGGCGTGGCGAAAAGCGGCTTTTCCGGCGTGAGCATGTTGCACGTCCTCATCTTCGCCAGCCTCTTCGGCGCGCGCGATTCGACCGGCGTGGTGCTGCCGATGCTCATCGTCGGCGACGTGCTCGCGGTCCGTAGTTTCCGTCAGCATGCGCGCTGGGACTACATCCGGCGGCTACTCCCGCCCGCGCTGCTCGGCGTCGTCGCCGGTGCGCTGCTCGTGCGGTCGCTGGACGACACGCGCTACAAGCCGCTCATCGGCGCGATCATCCTCGCCCTCACCGCGCTGCAACTCCTGCGACTCTGGCGACCCGCGCTTTTCGACCGCGTGCCGCACACGCCGTGGTTCGCTTGGGGCATGGGTCTGCTCGTGGGCGTGACGACCATGCTGGCCAATGCCGCCGGCCCCATCGCCGCGCTCTACCTCCTCGCCGTCGCGCTGCCGAAGCTCGAATTCGCCGGCACAAGCGCGTGGCTTTTCCTCATCATCAATTGCTTCAAAGTGCCGTTCAGCGTCGGGTTGGGCCTCATCCACCGCGACACCCTGCTGCTCAACGCCGCGCTCATCCCCGCGATCGCGACCGGACTTTTCGCCGGTCGCTGGCTCATTCACCGCGTCCCGCAGCGCCTCTTCGACGCCCTGCTCCTCACCTTCGCCGCCCTCGCGGCGCTCCGGCTCGTCGGCCTCTTTTAAGACTCGCGACGCCCCACGCGGTTCGCTATCAGCTTCGGCATGCTTTTGAAATTTCTCGGCAAATACCGCGACGCTGGCTTGCTCATCTTGCGGATCGGCCTTGGCGCGGCCTTCATGATTCACGGTCTCCCGAAACTCACCGGCGGCCCGAAGCTCTGGGCCAGCCTGGGCAAGAGCATGGGGCTGATCAGCATTGATTTCCTCCCCGTGTTCTGGGGCTTCATGGCCGCCTTCACCGAAGGCATCGGCGGCGTGCTGCTCGTGCTGGGCGCGTTTTATCGCCCCGTCTGCCTGTTGCTCACGTTCACCATGTTCATCGCCACCCTCACCTTGGCGTCACCGAAGGACCGCGACTTCAAGACCTACTCGAACCCACTCAAGCTGGCGGTCGTGTTCTTCGGACTTGCCTTCATTGGCCCCGGCCGCTTCTCCATCGACAAAGACTGAAATAAGCCTTGCACACTGCAACTCGGCGGCTACTTTTGCGGCCTAACGAATCGCGGGGTGGAGCAGCCTGGTAGCTCGTCAGGCTCATAACCTGAAGGTCGTAGGTTCAAATCCTACCCCCGCAACCAATTCCCATTCGGTGAATTGCAACCTCGGGATACTAGGTCAGTCCCGGGGGCGACTTGTCTCGGCAGCAAACTCCGCCGCCAGCGTGGGGCCGACGATGCGGCGGGCGAGCGGGCGGCCTTCGAGGGTGGCGACGGGTTGGACGCCGCACCAACTGTTAGTCACGAAAATCTCCTCGGCGGTGGTGACGTCCTCGCGGCGGAGGCGGCGCTCTTCTACCGCGCGGCGGGCCATGACCCACTCGCGGACTACACCGGCGCGGGCTCCGGTGGCCCGGGCGGGAGTGGAAAGGCGGTCGCCGTGGAGCAGGAAGACATTCGCGCAGCAGGCGGAGACGAGTTCGGCGCGGTCGTTGAAAAGGAGTGCTTCGTCGAATTCGCGACGGCGGGCGCGCGCGAGGGCGTCGGCGTTGAACCAGTAGTTCGCGGTCTTCAGGCCGCCGAAGGGCGCGTGATAGGTCTCGTCGTGGAGCGTCAGTTCCCAGGCGTTGTCCGGGTCGGGAGCGGCGCGGTTTTCCACAAAGACAAAGACGCGCGGCTGCCCGGCGGGCGCGGTGGGTGCGCCGTCGCCGGCGGTGACGTAGATGCGCGCGAAGCCTTCGCACGCGGCATCGTGGAAAAGCGGGGCGACAGCGCGGAGGGCGGTGTCATCCACGGTAAACTCGCGCTCGCCGCAAGCCTGGATGAGCCGGGCGAGGTGCGGCTCGAAAAACTCCCCCACCCCGCGGGCGACGGGCAGGCTTTCGAAGAGTGCCATGCCGTAACGGAATCCCCGGTCGGTGAGGGGCAGCGAGGCGCACGGCGCGAAGGCGGTGCCGGTCCATTGCCAGGCGGTCATCTGGTTTAGGTGATCGTCAGTTCCTTCGTGATTCCGAAGCGTTCGATGCGCTTGCGGAGGGTGGCGCGGGTGATGCCGAGGAGCTTGGCGGCGCGCACCTGATTGCCCTTTGTCGCCTTCATTGCGTAGAGCGTGAATTCGCGTTCGAGCCAGGGCAGGAGCTGTACGTCGGGAGTGGATTGCGCGGCTTTGAGCAGCACGGCGATCGCAGATTCCGTGGTTTGTGCCACCGCGGCGGAGGCCACGGCCGCGGTCCCGCCGGTCGTGGCGGAGGCTTCGCCGGGGCCAAAGGGAATGTCGCGCGGAGTGAGGAGGTCGGAGGTCGCGAGGACGCAGGCGCGCTGGATGGTGTTTTCGAGTTCGCGGACATTGCCCGGCCAGCTGTGGGCTTCGAGCACGCGCAGGGCTTCCTCGCTGAGCTGGAGGCGCGGCAGGAGTTTTTGCACGGCGACTTTCTGGAGGAAGTATTCGGCGAGCAGCCGCACGTCTTCGAGGCGCTGGCGGAGCGGCGGGAGTTGCACGCGGACGACATTCAGCCGGTAGAAAAGATCCTCGCGGAAGGTCCTCTTCGCGACCTCCTGTTCGAGGTTCTTGTTCGTCGCCGCCACGATCCGCACATCGGCTTTAAGCGTCACGTTTCCGCCGACGCGGGAGAATTCGCCATCCTGCAAGACACGCAGAATCTTCCCCTGAAGCGCGAGCGGCATGTCGCCGATTTCATCGAGGAAAAGCGTGCCGCCGTGGCTCTGCTCGAAGCGCCCGACGCGCATCCCGACAGCGCCGGTGAACGCGCCTTTTTCGTGGCCGAACAGCTCGCTCTCCAGCAGTTGCTCGGGAATGGCGGCGCAGTTGATGGCGACGAACGCCTTGGTGTTCCGCCCGCTGTAATGATGGATCGCGCGGGCCACGAGTTCTTTGCCCGTGCCGCTCTCGCCGGTGATCATCACGGGCGCCTCGCTGTGGGCCACGCGCCCGACCATTTTGAAAACCTGCTGCATCGCCACGGATTTTCCGACGATGGAATCCTGGTGCTCCTCGACGGTGAGCTGCGGCTTGTGCGTGGTGGCCGTCTTCATCTCGGCCTGCGCCTCGAGCGCGGCGTTGATCACGACCTTGAGTGTGAAGGGCAGCGTTTCTTTCCGGATGAAATCGAACGCGCCGAGTTTCATGGACTCGATGACCGACTGCGTGGTGCCAAAGCCGCTCATGAGGACGACGACCGCGTTTGGGTCGCGCTGCCGCACTTTCACGAGGAGGTCGAGACCGCTGAAGGGCGAGAGGCGGGTCTCGGCGAGGAGCACGTCGGGCATCTCGCGGCAGAATGCCTGGAAGCCCTGGTCGCTCGTGGTGGCGGTGATCACTTTGGTTGTCGCCGAGCCGAGTTGATGCTGGACCCATTCGAGGAAGTCCGTCTCGGGATCCACGACGAGAATGGTTTGCGGTTTATCCATGAAAGATCAGAGCCCGCCGAAGCGGCGTTCGCGCTGGTGGAACTCGGCGATGGCGGCCCGCAGGTCATCTTTGCCGAAGTCGGGCCAGAGCTTTTGGGTGACGACAATCTCGGTGTAGCTGAGCTGCCAGAGCAGAAAGTTGGAGAGCCGCATTTCGCCCGAGGTGCGGATGAGCAAGTCGGGATCGGGGATGGCGCGGGTGTAAAGGTGCGCGCTGATTTTTTCGGTATCGATCTCGTCCGCAGCCAACCGGCCGGCGGCGACCTCCGCGCTGAGGGCGCGCACGGCGTCCACGATTTCGGTGCGACCGCTGTAGTTGAGCGCGAGCACGAGAGTCGTCGCGGTGTTGGCGGCGGTTTTCGCCACCGCGTCGGCGAGCGCCTGCTGGCAGCTCTCCGGCAGTTCGTGCAGGCGGCCGATGGCCTGGAGCCGCACGTTATTCTTCAGCAGCGTGGGCATTTCCTGCGCGATGAAATGCTCGAGCAGCACCCACAACGCCGCGACCTCGGCGGCGGGGCGTTTCCAGTTCTCCGTGGAAAAGGCATACACCGTGAGAAATCCCACGCCCCATTCCACGCACGCCTCCGTGACCGCACGCACCGACTCCGCGCCCCGCTCGTGCCCGGCGATGCGCGGCAGTCCGCGCTCCTTGGCCCACCGGCCGTTGCCGTCCATGATGATGGCGATGTGGCGCGGGACGGTCATGGGAGGATGAGGGCTAAAGGCTGAAGGCTGAAGGCTTCCGCGTGGACGAGTGCCCGGCGGCGGTTGCGGCGCCGCCGCCGGAACACGTCATCCTTCATCCTTTCACCTTCATAGGACGATCGTCTGGTCCCGGTTCGGGCCCACGCTGGCGATCCGCAACTTCGCCCCGGAGAGCTTGGCGATCCGGTGCAGGTATTCCTGTGCGCGCTTCGGGAGGTCGGCGAAAACTTTCGCCTCGTGCGTCGGGCGCTCCCAGCCGGGCAGCGTCTCATAAACGGGCACGCATTTTTCGAGCTGCTGGAAATCCGATGGCGGCACCTCCAGCGTCGTCTTCCCGAGCTTGTAGTGCGTGCAGACTTTGATGGACTCCAGCGCGTCGAGGCCGTCGAGGTTCGTCACGGCGATCTCGTCGATGCCGTTGATCATCCC
>CAIQUL010000321.1 GCA_903874975.1 uncultured Chthoniobacter sp.
GATCGACACGGGGACCGGCGCGCAGGTGGATTATCGCCTCGCCCTGGTGCTGCCGGACGGGAGCGCGCCGCCGCCGGCGCTCACGGTGGTGGATGGCACGCCGTCGCTTTACGTGACGGCCGGGCAGATTTTCGAAGGGCCTCCGCTGGGCCGGCTGGCCCCGCAGGCCGGGCCGATCACGGTGCCGGCGGAGGCGCTGGAGACGGGCGACGGGCTGACGCTGCTGGACCGGCTCGGCGTGCCGCCGCCGCCGCGGATCGCGGATCGCGTGCGCGCGGTTCGCTTGCGCCCGGTCTTATCCTGCTCGCTGAAAAAAGACACCTTTGGCGCGGGCGAGCGCCTGCTCGTGGAGGTGCGCGCGGAGGCGGGCGACGGGCAGGTTTTCGCGGACTACCAGCGTGATTTGTGGCTGGACCGGAAGCACGGGCCGGAGGGTGCGGACGCGCTGACGCGGTATGAGCGCGGCGCGCTCAGTCAGGTGCCGGGGCTGGTGGAGACGTTGCGTCTCGCGTGGGATGGCTACGAGAAGAAGTGGTATCGCCGGGCGGCAAAGAATTTCGCCGCGGAGTTCACGGAGTGGCTGGCCACGGTGCCGGATACGGTGGAGCTGGAGCTCGATCCGCTGCTGGCGTCGCTGCGCGGTGCGCCGATCGAGGCGCAGGTGAAGCTCGAAGTCGAGGAGGCGGGGATTGACTGGTTCGACCTGCGGGTGGCGCTGGATGTGGTGGACACGACGCTGACGAAGGAGGAACTCAAGGCGCTGCTCGACGCGCGCGGGGGGTTCGTGCGGCTGGGGGAAAAAGGCTGGCGCCGGCTGGAGTTTAAGCTCAGCGAGGACGACGAGAAGCAGCTCGCCGACCTGGGCCTGAACGCGCGCGATTTTTCCAGCGAACCGCAACGTCTCCACGCGCTGCAACTCGCGGGCAAGAAGGCCGCGCGCCGCATGCTGCCGGAGCCGCAGGCTCTGGCCATCGAGCGCCGCGCGAGCGAAATCCAGACGCGCGTGGTGCCCGATTTACCCGCCGGAATGCTCGCCGAGCTGCGCCCGTATCAGCTCCAGGGCTTCCACTTTCTCGCGTATCTCTCGACGAACCATTTCGGTGGCATCCTCGCCGACGACATGGGTCTGGGGAAGACCGTGCAAACGCTGGCGTGGCTGCTCTGGCTGCGCGCGCTGCCGGATTTCGCGGGCCGCGCGAGTCTCGTGGTTTGTCCGAAAAGCGTGACGGACAACTGGCTCGCGGAAGGTGCGAAATTCGCGCCCGGCCTGCGCGTGCGGGTGCTCCCGCGCGGATCATCGGATGAGGCGCTGAAGGCTGCGCGGGCCGAGGTCGATCTCGTGGTCATCAACTACGCGCAGCTCCGCGGGCTGGAGAAAGCGCTCAGCGCCGCGCCGTGGCACGCGGCGATCCTCGACGAAGCGCAATACATCAAGAACCCCGATTCGCTGACCGCCAAGGCCGCGTGGGCGCTGCGCACCGATCACCGGCTCGCGCTCAGCGGCACGCCGATCGAAAACCGGCTACTCGACCTCTGGAGCATCATGGGTTTCGCCATGCCCGGCATCCTCGGCAAGCGCGCGGCGTTTGCGAAATCGTTCGACCAGCGCAGCGATCCGTTTGCGCGCACGCGCCTGGCCGCGCGGGTGCGCCCGTTCGTGCTGCGCCGGACGAAGGGCGAAGTCGCCAAGGATCTGCCGGAGCGCAGCGAGAAGGACCTGCTGTGCGAACTCGAAGGCGAGCAGGCCACGCTCTACCGCGCCGAGTTGAAACGCGCGCGCGCCGCGCTGCTCAATATCAACACGAGCAAGGAACTGGACAAAAACCGCTTCAATATTCTGACCTCGCTGCTCCGGCTGCGGCAGATTTGCTGCCACCCGGCGCTGGTCAGCGAAAAGGCCGCGCAGGCGGAAAGTACCAAGCTCAACGCGCTCTTCGACGTGCTCGAGCCGATCATTGAGGAGGGTCACAAGGTGCTCGTATTTTCGCAGTTCATCCAGATGCTCGACATCATCCGCGCGGAGATCGAGCGGCGGAAGTGGCGGCATTTTCTCCTCACTGGCGACACCGAGGATCGCGGCGCGTTGGTGAAGGATTTTCAGGAGAGCGAAGGCGCGGCCGTGTTCTTGATTTCGCTGCGCGCGGGTGGGTTCGGCCTGAATCTCACGGCGGCGAGCTACGTGGTGCTCTACGATCCGTGGTGGAATCCGGCGGTGGAAAACCAGGCGATCGATCGCACGCACCGCATCGGCCAGACGAGCCACGTCATCGCCTACCGGCTGATCGTAAAGGAGAGCATCGAGGAAAAAATCCGGACGCTCCAGCGGAGCAAGAGCGCGCTGGCCGCGGACATCCTCGGCGAGGAGAGCTTTACCCGCGCGCTGACGCTGGACGACTTCCGCTTTCTGCTCGGGGAGTAACGCCCGCGGCTACCACGAGTGTGGCCGCTCCCCACGCGGCACCAGCCGCACCGGGGCACCTTCCGGCAGCGGCGCGCCTGCCTGAATCCACGCGCGCAACTTGGCGACCTCCGTCTGCGAAATCGCGTGGCCGGTAGGCGGCATCGCGCCGGGATCGCGGTCGGAAAGCCTGACCACTTGGAAAAGGCGGCTGCTGTCCGGTTGGCCGGGCACGATCCAGCCTCCCTTGAGGCGCGCGAGCGCCGCCGTGTCCGCGAAGGATGGCATCTGCGGAAGGCGGCTCGGGCCGTGGCAATGCACGCAGTTTGCCTCCAAGACCGGCCGCACCTCGGCGAAGGTGCGCGGGACTCCCGGTGCGCTCGTGACTGCTGGCGGCGGGGTGACGCAGCCTGCCAACAAGAGCATCAGAGCAGCGGCGGTGGCGAGAGAGCAGGGGAGCGAAGGGTGGCTCATGGTCGCAGGAGTTTCGAGATGCGGCCGCGAAGCTATTGGGCGGCGTCGAGCGCGGCGTGGTCGATGGTCGTGAGCCGCTCGCGTTGCGCGCCGAGCTGGGGGATGCACTGGATGAGCGCTTTCGTGTAGGCGTGCTGCGGGTTGGCGAGGACTTCGTGGGTCGGGCCGTATTCCACGATCTTGCCGCGGAACATCACGGCGACGCGGTCGGCGATGCCGTTGATGATGCCGAAATTGTGCGTGATGAGGATGATCGCCATGCGCACGCGCGTTTTCAGGTCGCGGAGCTGGTCCATGATTTGCGCCTGGATGGTCACGTCGAGCGCGGTGGTCGGCTCGTCGGCGATGAGCAGTTCGGGCTGGCAGGAGAGGGCCATGGCGATCATCACGCGCTGCTGCATGCCGCCGCTGAGCTGGTGGGGATAATCGTGCAGGCGTTTGGCGGGATCGACGATGCCGACGAGGTCGAGGTATTTGATGACCTCGGCGTCGAGGTCGCGGACTTCGGGCCGGTGCAGGCGGATGGCTTCGGCGATCTGATTGCGGATGGTGAAGACGGGATTTAGCGAGGTGCTGGGCTCCTGGAAAATGTAGGCGATCTTCGCGCCGCGAATGGCCCGCAGGTCGCGCGGTGCCATTTTCAAAACGTCGCGCCCGTGGAGGAGAATCTCGCCGGTGCGATAAACTGCGGGCGGCTCGGGGAGCAGCCGCGTGAGCGCGAGGCCGGTCACGCTTTTCCCGCTCCCGCTTTCGCCGACGATGGCCAACGTCTCGCCCTCCGCGAGGGTGAAAGAGATGCCTTTGACGGCTTCGACGCGCCCGTTCTCGGTGGCGAAGTCGATGGCGAGGTTGCGGATGTCGAGGAGCGGGGTCACTTCTTTTTCGCCGCAGGTGCGGGGTAATCGATGGAGGCGATCAGTGCCGGGTTCAGCATGCGCAGTCCTTTGCCAGCGTCGTAAATGAGCCTTCCCGAAAAGGTGACGGTAAAGAAATCAGGATTGGTCACTTTCAAAACCTCGCCGGAATGCAGACGGATATGAAACGGCTCGAAGGGGCTTCGATGAAGCGACTCGCGGGCCGCATCAATTATATCAAAGCGAAGGGTGAACTTCATGCGGCATGGCTAGCTTTCGATGACGGCACTTTCAACAGCATTTATCCCTGCTTCGGATCGAAGGCGCGGCGGAGGGCGTCGCCGAGGAGATTCAGCGCGAGGACGAGGCCGAAAAGGGCGGTGGCGGCGCTGACGAGGTTCCACCAGACGAGCGGATCGCGGCTGAGTTCGGAGCGGGCGCCGTCGATCATATTGCCCCAGCTCGCGGTGCCGACCGGCGTGCCGACGCCGAGGTAGCTGAGCACCGCCTCGGTGAGCACGATGCCGGAAAAGCCGAGGACGAAATTGATGACCACGAGGTGCATGACGTTCGGCAGCAGGTGGCGGGAGATGATGTTCCAGTGGCTCTGCCCGAGGGAACGCGCCGCAGCCACGTACGGGCGCTCGGTCTGGCGCAGCGTCTCGCCGCGGATGAGCCGGCAAAGGCCGACCCAGCCGGTGACGCCGAGCGCGATGCACATGGAGGTGAGGCTTTGTCCGAGGACGAAGATGATGGCGATGAGCAGCAGGATCTCCGGGATGGAGGCGAGGGTGGTGTAGAAATACTGGATGGCGTCGTCCACGCGGCGGCGGAAATAGCCGGCGAGGATGCCAAAAAGCGTGCCCAGCGGGATGTAGATCGCGGCGGTCAGGCCGCCGAGGATGAGCGCGGTCTTGCAGGCTTTGAGCGTCTCGCGGAGCACATCCTTGCCGAGCGCGTCGGTGCCGAGCAGGTGCCTCCCCTTGAGCGGTTCGGGCTGGGCGGAGGAGAGGAGCGTGGTGGCGAGCGGAGCGCTGTAGGTTTTCTCCGTCGTTATGCCGCTGAGGAAAAGGTCGAGCACGCTTTGCGGGCCGCCTTTTCCCGCAGGGAGGCGCACCACCTCGAGCGCGCCGAGCAGCAGGTAGAGGCAGACCACGACGAGGGCGACGAGGCCGGTGCGATCCGCCCGAAAGCGCAGCCAGGCGCGCCGCCAGCGCTCGTGGTGCGACACCGACCAGAGCGTCCACGCGAGCAGCGCGAAGCCGGCGAGGACGAGGAGGTTTTGCGTGAGCCAGTGGGTGAAGAAAACGCTCATGGGGAAAGCTCGAAATCCGAAATCCGAAATCCGAAACAAATTCCAAAAGTCGGAAAACCGGAAATCGGATAGGCCGCGCCGCCGCCGTTTCGATCATTTCTTTTCATTCGGATTTGTTTCGGATTTCGTGCTTCGGATTTCCGCAGCTAGCTGAGGCGGATGCGCGGGTCGGCGAGCGCGTAGCAGACATCGGTGAGGATCAGACCGCCGATGTAGAGCAGCGAGCCGAGGTAAGTGCAGGCGAGGACGACGGGCTGGTCGCTCGTGCCGATGGCCATGACGAGCAGGTTGCCGAGGCCGGGGATGCCGAAGAAATTCTCGATGAGCAGCGAGCCCATGATGAGGCGCGGCAGCGTGGCGACGGTCAAGGTGATGAGCGCGATGAGGCCGTTTTTCAGGACGTGTTTGCCGAGCACCACTCCGCTGGAAAGTCCCTTGGCGAGCGCGGTGCGGACGTAGTCCTGGTTGATCTCCTCCATGAAGATCGTGCGATACAGGCGCACGTCGGAGCCGAGGTTCACGATGGCCATGACGATGATCGGCAGGGCCACGAACTTCGCGGTTTCCCAGCCGCGCCAGTCGAAGCCCGACGCCGGGAAGTAATTGAGCATGAGCGCGCCGACGGCCTGGAGGAAAAAGATATAGACGACCGTGGGCACGCTCATCAGCGCCACGGCGAAGAGCGTGATCGAGCGGTCGAGCAGCGACTTGCGGACATAGACCTGGTAAAGCGCCAGCCCGACACCGCCGAGGAGGCCGGCAAGGAAACCGGGGAGCGTGATGAGGAGCGACGGGCCGGCTCCCTGACGGAAGACTTCGTTCAGTTCGCGCCCCGTTTTCCACGAAGTGCCGAATTGAAACGTCGCGAGGTTTTTGACGTGTTTCACGAACTGCTCGGTCTTGGGCCGGTCGAGGCCGCGGCTCTTGATCCAGGCCTCGCGGGCCTGCTGGGGAGCCTTCGAGCCGATCGCCATCGCCGCCGCGGCCTCCGGCGTCTGGAGCACGTTGAAAAGCAGGAAGGTCAGCGCAATCACGCCGAGCAGGATCGGCACGGAGTAGAGCAACCGGCGGATGACGTAGTTAAACATAGCGCCTCCGATTGATGCGGATGCCGAGCACGGCCGCGAGCGCGAGCAAACCTCCGAGCACCGCGAGCGGCCACAGCGGTTTGCGGTTCCACTCCTTGCGCTTCTGCTCGCGCAGGGCCGCGTCCACCACGGAAAACTTCACGCCGCCTTCGAGCATCAGGTTGTTCTGCGTGCGGGGGGCCCACGGCTGGACGGCGCTGTAGAACGCCTTGTGGAAATTGAGAATTTGCGGGACCTCCTCGGCGATCAGCGTGTTCATTTTGCGCACGATCTCCAGCCGTTCGGGCGTCGTTTCCATCGTCTTCATCTGCTCGAAGAGCCGGTCGAATTCCGGGTTGTTGAAGCGCGTGACGTTCTTCCCCGCGGGCGGTACGTTTTTCGAGTAGAGGAGAAAAAAGTAGTTCTCCGGGTCGGGATAGTCCGCTCCCCAGCCGGTGCCGCTGCTCATTTGAAAATCTCCCGTGTCTTCGCGCTGCAACTGCCGCGCGAAGGTGTTCTGCCGGATTTTCACCTCGACCCCGATGCTGGCGAAACACCGCTGCTCAAACTCCGAGCGCTGCCGGTCCTCGCTCCCAACGGAGACCATATCCATCGTGATCTCCAGCGGGCGTCCGGTCTGGGGGTCGATGCCGCCGGGGTAGCCCGCCTCGGCGATCAGGCGCTTCGCCTTTTCCAAGTCGAAGCCGTATGGATTCCGCCACTCGCGCGAATGGCCGGGGATCCCCGGCGGGATGAGTTGCTCGGCGACGGGCGCGACGGAACTCCAGAAAATGTCGCTGTAGGTTTTCGAGTCGTAGCAGGCCGAGAGCGCCTGGCGCAGCTTCTTGTTCTGGCCGAGCAGCGGATCCCTCATGTTCAGGCTGATCCAGAAGGTCGAAGGCTCCACGTCTTTCTCCAGCCGCATCCCGCGCTCGCGATACTTCGGCGACATCTCGCGGCCCGGCGTGACCATCGCGCCAAAGGCATCCTTATTCACGCCCATCGCATCGAGGTAGCCCTGCCGCGTGAGGATGAAAATCGGGAGGTTCTCGCGGATGATCGAGAAGTTCATTTCGTCGATCAGCGGCAACGGTTTTCCGGCCAGCGCCATCAGCCACTCCGGGGCTTCCGCGGCGAAGCCGTCGGTCGGAAACGAAGTCGTGGCGTAACCCTCCACGCGCTCCAGTCGCACCCGCTGGCGCGGCACGTATTCCACGATGCGGAAGGGTCCGGTGCCCACCGCCTTGAACTTGTGAAAGTCCGGACGCACCACGCCGCCGTGCTTTTTCCCGTCGTAGTATTCCACGGCCTCGCGCGCCACGGGAGTGGTGCATTGGAAAGCGAGCCAGTAGATGAGCTGCGGATACGGCTGGGTGAGGTGGATGCGGAAAGTGCGTTCGTCAATCAGCTCGATCGCCGCCAGCGGCGCGTCGTAGTCAAACCTCCCGCTTTTCTCCGCCGCGTCGTGCGCCGCCTGCAGGCCGGGCAGGTACTCCGAGAAGTTCGCCAGAAAGGGCGACTCCACCTTGGGATCGCACAACCGCTGAAAGGCGTAGCGCACGTCGCGCGCGACCACCGGGCGGCCTTTCCCCTCGGGAAAGCACTCGTCGTCGTGAAAGCGCGCGGTCGTTTTCAGCCGGCAGAGGTAGCTCGGTTTGCCGTCCGCACCGACCTCTTTCACCGGCACCGCATCGAGCAGGCCGGGGCGCACCTCATACGGGTCCGTCTTGAGCGGATGGTATTCCAGCAGCGTGTCGTAGACCGGCTCCATTACGCGCCGGCTCATCTGGTCGTAGGCAAACTGCGGATCGAACGACCGCGGGTCCTCGCTCATCCCGCCGTAGCGCACCAGCCAGCGCGAGCCGTCGTCGCGTTTCTCGCGCAAGGGCGGGGGATTGGGGTTGTTGTCGCAGCCCGCGAGGAGCAGGAAGAAAAGGATGAAGGATGAAGGATGAGGGATGAAACGCTGCCAGCCGGGGCGTGACTCCGGGTTCATCCTTCCACCTTCATCCTTCATCCTTTCCTCTTGGCCAGTTGTGCGTTGATCTGGTCGCGCAGTTCCGCGGCGCGTTCGTAGGCTTCCGTGGCGATGGCCTTGTCCATCTCACGCTGCATTTTCTCCAGCTTGGTCAGCGGTTGTTTGCCCCGCACCTCGTCGAGCCATTCCCCGAGAAAACTCAGCTCCGGGCTGTTCGCCGCCGCCTCGGGATTTTCGATCTTTTCGAAAAACGCGGAAATTTTTCCCAGACCCTCCTCGATCTTCCGGGCGGCCACCGAGAAATCATCGCGCTCCAGCTCGATGGAGGCGCGCGCGCGCGTCTGCATCATCAGCACGTAGGGCGTGAACTGCAGCACCGCCGCCGCCAGTTCCTCCGGTTGCGCGTGGTCGCCAATGAAGGCAAACATGTCCAGATTCCGCTGCGTATCGCGGATCACTCCGCGGTAGTCGCTGAGCTGAAAAAAGCTGATGTAGCGTTGATAATACTGGATGCCCTCCTGCTGCAGTTCGCTCACATCGTCCGCCGAGAGCACGTAGGGTTCGCTCTTCTTCGCGGCCTTTTTCGCGCGCTCCTGATGATAGGCCAGCAGACTCTCCCGGGCATGCGGCTCCAGCCCGTCGGGACGCCCCGCAGTTTCCATCTGGATCAGCCCCAGATCGATCCGCAACTGGAGCTTCTCGCGTCCGTCCGTGCCCATGATTCGGCGCACCTTGATCAGGCCCGGTTCATGGGGCCAATCGCGCAGCAGATCGTTCAAATCGAGACTCATGGTGGGCGACTATCGAAACCCGCCGCGGCTTTGTCAATGCGTCCACCGGACCGGCGGCCAGCGCGGCCAGCGCCTGGCAAATCCTGATTTCCGCTTGCCCTCGCCGCGCGAAAGCGCCGACAAACCAGCCATGCGTTACGCTCCTCTTGCCCCATCCCTTTTCACCGAAAACCGCGCCCGCCTCGCCGCCGCGCTGCCGCCGAAGTCGCTGGCCATCCTGAACGCCAACGACATCCTGCCGACGAACGCCGACGGCTCGCTGCTCATGCGGCCGAACAGCGATCTCTATTACCTCACCGGCGTGGAGCAGGAGGAAACGAAGCTGCTCGTCTTTCCCGAGGCCGACGACGAGAAGCTGCGCGAGATCCTTTTCCTCCGCGAACCCAACGAGCAGAACGAACTCTGGGAGGGTCACAAGCTGCGGAAGGAGGAGGCGCAAAAGGCCACTGGCATCAAGGAGGTGAAATGGCTGAGCGACTTTCCGGGCATCCTGCGCCGGGTGATCTGCGAGTCGGAGCATGTGTATCTGAATACCAACGAACACCGGCGCTCGAGCTGCGAGGTGGAGACGCGCGATGAGCGGTTCATCGCGGAGGTGCAGCGGCGTTATCCGCTGCACGACTACCGCCGGCTCGCGCCGCTCATGCACCAGCTCCGGCTGGTGAAAAGTCGTGCCGAGATCGAGGCGATCGGGCGCGCGAGCAAGCTCACGGAAAAGGGCTTCCGCCGCGTGCTGCGGACGCTGAAGCCTGGTTTGAACGAAGCGGATATCGAGGCGCATTTCGCATTTGAATTCACGCGCGGGCGCGGACGCTTTGCCTACGACCCCATTGTGGCCGGGGGCAAGAACGCCTGCTGCCTGCACTATCAGGTGAATGGCGACATCCTCAAAGCTGGCCAGCTCGTGCTGCTCGACGTGGGCGCGTCGCTGGCGAACTACAACAGCGACATGACGCGCACGATTCCGGTGAGCGGAAAATTCACGCGCCGCCAGCGCCAGATCTACGACGCCGTGCTCCGCGTGTTGCGCGCCATGACCGCCGCGCTCGCTCCGGGCGTGATCCACAAGGAGTGGCAAAAGCAGGCCGAGGCGATGATGACCGAGGAGCTGCTCCGGCTCGGCCTGCTCAAGCCGCGCGATGTGAAAAAGCAGACGAAAGATGCGCCGGCGGTGAAGAAATACTTCATGCACGGCCTCGGCCACCCCATCGGCCTCGATGTCCACGACGTGGGCGACGTCGTCACGCCGATGCAGGACGGCTGGGTCATGACCGTCGAACCGGGCATCTATATTCCCGAAGAGGAATTGGCCATCCGCCTCGAGGACACCGTCGTCGTCACGGCGAAGGGACCGATCAATCTCATGGCCGACATCCCGCTCGAAGCCGACGAGATCGAGGCGCTGATGCGCCGCCGCTGACGCCGCGCCATGCGCCGCCTGCTCCCCCTGCTTTTCCTCGCGCTCGCCACCGCGGGTGCGGAGGACAAGGCGGACGCGGTGAAAACGCTCATCCCCTGGCTGCTCGACGAAAAGGACACGCTCCGCGAGATCCGCTTCGCCGATGTCATCGCCGCGACCTCCGGGAAAAAGGTCATCGCCATTGACCCGAAGGACCAAGAGGACCGGCGCGTGCTCGCGCAGCTCGGCACTGCGCTCGATGCCGTGCTCGCCACGATGAACACGCCCGAGAGCCCCACCCGCGCCGTGAAGCGCGTGAACGAGATGAGCGCGAAATTTGAGGACGCCATCCTTGCGCAACTCAAGGCGCTGCCCGGCTTCGAGTGTGCCGTGCCGCCCACCGCCGCGGGCGTGCGCCAGCGCTCCGGTTATCCCGATCTCCGGCTCCTCGACAAAGCGACGGGCCGCGTTTTCTACCTCGACCCGAAACTCTTTGCCCACGGCTCCAAGACCAGCGCCCTGCGGACTTTTTACTTCGAGCCGAAGCGTGAGACCAACAAGGTCAACGACGACGCGCGGCATCTCATCATCGGCATCGAGCACGACCGTGACGCCGAGGGCGTGGTGCGCTTTCAGCACTGGGAACTCATCGACCTCGCGAACTTCCGCGTGAAGCTCAAGGCGGAGTTCGCGGGCAGCAACGCCGACATCTATCGCCCCGAGGCCGTCGTCAGCACGGGCCCGAAACGCTGAACCAAATTTATGACCGACCCGACCACCGACCCCCTCCGCGCCTTCGAGATTCCCGGCCTCGCCTGTTTCGAACCCGGGGCCGGCGGGCTCACCCGTCTCGCCATCTCCACGCCGGTCGCGGAGGCGCATATCTACCTGCAGGGCGCGCACGTCACGCACTATCAGCCCGCTGGTTCCGCGCCCGTGCTCTTTGTCAGCGCGCGCAGTTTTTTTGAAAACGGCAAGCCGATCCGCGGCGGTGTGCCCGTCTGCTTCCCGTGGTTCGCCAACCGCGCCGGCCACCCGGAAAGCCCCGCGCACGGTTTCGCCCGGACGCGGGAGTGGGAGGTCGAGTCGCTCGCCGTGGATGGCAACCAGACCGTGCTCGCCGTGCTTCGCCTCAGCGCTGACGCCGCCACCCGCGCGCATTGGCCGCACGACTTTGTCCTTCGCCATCACATCGCCATCGGCGCGCAGCTCGGCATGATGCTCGAAGTCGAAAACGTCTCCCGCGAGCCCTTCCAGTTCGAGGAGGCCCTGCACACCTACTTCGCGGTGGACGACGTCCGCGAGGTCAGCGTCATCGGGCTGGGACATTCCGGATACCTCGACAAAACCGACGCCTTTCGCCCCAAAATCCAGGGTCCCGAGGCGCTGCGCTTCACCGGCGAGACCGACCGCACTTTCGAACACACCCTTGCCACTTGCGTGCTCCACGATCCGCGCGAAGGCCGGCGGATCGTCGTGGAAAAAAGCGGCTCCGCCACGACCGTCGTCTGGAACCCTTGGATCGCGAAAGCCGCGGCCATGCCGGACTTCGGCGACGACGAGTGGCCGCGCATGGCCTGCATCGAAACCGCCAACGCCGGCGCCAACGCCATCACCCTCGCCCCTGGCGAGCGGCACTCCATGCGCGCGGTCGTTTCCGTCGGAAATTAGCGACTGCGCGACCAATGGAGGCAAGCCCCGACCTGCGCGCTGGCGTTTTGGAATGCGGCGCTGCTGCGCCGCTTTGGGATGACGCGGGTGATTGGGGCGGGGCTTGAGCTGACAGCGGCGCGCGTTCCCAAAGCGCCAGAGCACTGGCGGACTACAAAACGCCAGCGCTGCTCAGCGCGTTCTCGCATCGAGCAGTTCGAGAAGGGCCTGCCCGTCTAAGCGAGCACGCCGGGCACGGCGCGGCTGGCGTCGTGGCCCTGGACGAGGATGCGCTTGAGCTGGCGCTTGCCGTCTTTCATCTCGACGAGAATCTCAAACGCGGCGACGTCGCCTTCCATCTCGGTCGTCCAGCTTTTACCGGCGATTTTCTCGGCGTTTTGCGTGAACCATTTCTCCAGGTCGGCCTCGCTCGTCGCGGTCTCGCGCCAGCAGTCGAGCCGCGCGAAGGGCAGCTCCTGAAACCGCGCGATGACGTAGTCGCGGTCGAGGAAGGCGAGGAGGTTGCCAGCTTTCGGGCCGGCTTCGCGGTCGAGGAGCACGCGATAGATGGCTTTGAACGCGACGGGCTGTTCGAGCGGCGTGAGCCGCGCGGTCTCGAAGACTTTCGTCTGGAGGGCGTCGTCCTCCCAGGGCGTGTCGCGCAGGCCGGCGGCGAGCCGGTGAAGGAAGGCGCGCTGGGCAGCGGTCAGCTCGTGGGCGCGGGCGGGGAGCACTTCCTGGAGGCGCGTTTTCTCCTCCTCGCTGGC
>CAIQUL010000322.1 GCA_903874975.1 uncultured Chthoniobacter sp.
CTGGGCGCTCCGCGAACTGCGCAGCCAGGCCGAAGTCATCGGCGGCGACGTCTGTGGCGCGCGCTCCCGCCCGCGCTACGCCCGCTGGGGTCAGCGCCTGCTGGCCAAGGCCGACCATCCGCACCTCGCCCCGCTGCATCCGCCGGCTGCGACCAAGAGAAACGTCCGGGCGCTTCACACCATCTGGCCGGCGCTCACCGGCGTGGCCTGAGGTGGAGCAGGGGATCAGTTTCCCTCGGTGGCTTCCTCCGGGCGGAAGTCGTGCCAGCGGCGGAGGATGTCGTCGCCGCGGGCGGAGATGAGGGCGAAATCGGCCTGCCGGGCGCGGGTCTGCATGACGATCTGCTGCTTCCTGTCGAGGTTCAGGAAAGTCACGCTCTCACGCATCGGGGCACCCAGGAAATTGTAGGCAAAGGTGAAGCGGCGGCTCGTCCATTGGTTTACGGGCAGCACGTCGGCGTCCTCCTTTTCGAGCACCGGCTGTTCCGCGCCCTGCAGGAGCAGGGTGGCGGCGGTGGCGCGGTAGCGTTCGAGGGTTTCACCTGCGAAAACGATCTGCGGTTTGAGCGGCGACGGGGCGAGACGCATCACGGCGCGGGGAAATTTCGAGAAGTTGAAAAGCGCCGTCCCGCCGGAGCCGGTCAGCTCGGTTTCCGAGTCCACGGTGACGGCGTATTTTTTGTCCCCATCCGCAAAACACGCGCGGCGGACCGCGTAGTCGCCGACGACGAGGGTGACGATCTGCGGCGTGAGATCGATCGCGGTGGCACTGGCGGCGAGGCCGAGGGAGATCAGGGAGAGGCTGGCCGGATGTTTCATGGTCCGACTCAGAGTTTGCTCCAGTTGCCGCGGGAGACGGTCACGGCGTCGAGGCTGCCGGGCGGCGGGGTGGTGGTGAAGTTCGTGTCAAAATTCCAGCGCCGGATTGGCGGCACGTAGATGTTGCCGGTGTCCCATTTGCCGGTGAAAACATTGCTCTGGAAAAGTTCGGCCATCGAGCCGGTGTAGGTGCAGGTGCGACCGGACCAGGATTCGAGGAAGCGCGGGTAGTTATTGGCTCCGCCGGAGTAGCCATACTGGGCTGCGCCGGAGTGCGGATCGCCGACCGGCGGCGTGTACATCCCGGGCATGACGCCGGCGAGGATGGCCATGTTGTAGGTGGTATTGCTGGCCGCGCGGCTGCTCACCGAGGAGGACGCATTGGCATCGTTCCAGGAGTTGGAAAGCAGCATCACGGCGTCGGCCATCACGGACGCGGGCTTGCGGGTGTAGCCGGTGACGGTCGGGCTGTCGGTGTTGCTCGGATTGCCGGTGGCGTTGGCCGGCACGTTGGTGGGTGTGCTGGTGGTGCCGGTGTTGTAATCGCCTTGGACATAGACGGGGTTCTGGCTGGCGATGGTCAGGCCGGTATCGGGCAGGACGCCGCCATTTCTGAGCCGGATGGTTTTCGTCTCCATATCGCCGGAGACCTTGGGCGTCACATCCTGGATATAAAGGATGCCGTTGAATCCGGCCGCGGCGTTGAGCACCGGGGTGAGCGTGCTGACGCTGATATTCGCCGCATCCACATTGATGCCCTCGCGCTGGTCGTAGAAGGTGTTCTTGTCGGTAAAGGCCGATTGGATCGTCGTGATCTGCGTAGCCGTGAGGCTGGTGCCATTTTGCGCGGTCACGCTGGCGGTGGAGCCGTTGATCGTCACGATCACGCCCGCCTTGTTATACATGCGGCGCTTGGCGATTTCCGGCGGGTCGGTGATGCCCGTCCCGGTGACGGGCGGTTCGATGATTTCGCGAAAGGAGTCGTTGTTCGGGTTGGTGTCCGCGGTGTCCAGAACGGACGCGGCATTTTGCCCCAGCGGCTCGTAACGCGAGACCTGATGGACCTGCGCCGCCTCGCTGGTCGCGTAAGTGGGCGGATACATCGTGCCGCCGGACCAGGCGGCCGCCCCCGGGGGCGGAGTATTGTCGGCGGAGCCCGCACTGCCGCCGGTGGCGCTGTAGTAGTTGCCCACGCGGGAGACGTGGCCCTGGAAAGTGAGCGCCCCGGCGGACGCGGAGCCGGTGCTGAGGTAGAGGTTCGAGTTCGAGTGGACCAACCCGGAGACGCTCATCGTGGCCGGCTTATAAAGTTCCAGATCGTGCTCGTAGAAAAACATGGCCTGAAAGAGCGGTACCTCGACGTATTGGAAGCGGCGTTTGACCCCGGCGGAGAGCGTGCCGCCACTCGAGTTCGTCTGCTGCATGCGGGCGCTCGCCACGTAGCCAAAGGACCGTCCGCGCCAGCCGGGATAATCCGGCAGGCTTACGATGACCGGCGCGGGCGTGGCGCTGGCGGCCGTCATCGGTTTGCCGTAGGTATCGGTCGCCTGGATGTTGAGCGGGCCTTGATTGGCCGCCGACATGTAGTTGAAGCCCGCGAACGCGGGGGCCGTCATGCCGTTGGTCGCCTCCGTGGTGGAAATGGCGCGATCGTAGTTCTGCACCCGCTTTTTCCAGATGCCGTACGCGTATTCGAGCGCCCCCTCGGCGGCCAGTTTGTTCTCCACGAAATCGCGGCTGCGGTCGCCGAGGCGTCCGGTCGCGCTCGTGGACTTGTAGGCCACGCCGACCGCGGATGAGACGACGAGGACGGCGATCATCGCGACCACCAGGGTTCCCCCACTTTGGCAATGCTGGTTCTGTTTCATAGCAGTGTTGGGCTAGTTCTTCGGGCGCTGGCGCGACGGGGCTAGGCACTGCACCCGCATGAAGCTCGAAAAGTTGTTCAGTTCCTTGGTCGCCAGCGCGTTGTCCGAGTCCTGCGCGCGCACCCGGAAGTCCACGTTCACCATTTTGTCCAGACCCACGGTGGCGATGGAAAAAGGCGTGGTCTCCCCGGTCTGGGTGCCGATCTGGCGGGAGATGACGGTGTATTGGGTGGGCGCGCTTTCATACGCGGCGTAGCGCTGCAGCTCGGAGCGCGCGCCGGCCGGCATCACGATCATGGCCTCGCGGCGGACCAGCATGGCCGTTTTCACATCCGTGGCATTCCAGTCAACGGCTGTCCCAAGAGCTGCGGTGAGGGTGATCGTGATGGTCTGCAAGCCGCCCGTGACCGCGCCGGTGGAGACGGACGAAACGCGGGGCCGCATGGTGGACGCCGCGCCGTCGATGAGCAGGACATCGCCCGCCGCGGGAATGGGCGGCGAGGCATAGGCGTCGGTCGAGCGGGTCACGAGCACACTCGTGGCGGCGGCGGCGAGGCCACTCCCGCCGGGATGCGTGACCACGTAGGATTCGCCGAGCAGCCGGTCGTAGTAGATGCCCGCCGTGGGCGCGGTCGCGACGGCGCCGCTCGTATTGATCAGGATCGGGACATTGGTCACCGACTGCAGCCGGTCCTGGAGTTGATCCAGCGCGCCGCGCAGGTCGTTGTTCGACATATTGACCGCCACGTTTTTCGCCAGCAGCAGCGTGCCGGCCCGCAGGTAGGCAAAGGACAGCCCAGCGAGCACGATGCCCACGCTCGCGGCGACGAGCATTTCGATGAGGGTGAAGCCCGACGGGCTCTGCGAGCGGCGTTGCATATCAGTCGTCGATGGCGCGCAGCGAACTCAGTTGGTAGGTGTAGGCTCGTCCGCGCAGGGTGTAGTCGAGGAGGAAGGTGACGAGGCGAATGTCCGCCGAGTCGGCATTGGCGACCGCCGTCACGATGCGGGTCAGCGTGCCCTGCACGAGTTGCGTGCCCGCCGTGCCCTGGAGCACCACGGTCACACC
Organism: uncultured Chthoniobacter sp.; assembly: GCA_903874975.1. Taxonomy (GTDB): domain Bacteria; phylum Verrucomicrobiota; class Verrucomicrobiia; order Chthoniobacterales; family Chthoniobacteraceae; genus Chthoniobacter. Next base: position 3,757 of record CAIQUL010000322.1, read on the forward strand.
CGCGGCCCCGCCGTCGTCGTCGTAGGCGCTGCCGCCCGCGGAAGTCGTGGCGAGGATCGCCGGGATGGATGTCGTGCTGGCGGTGACGGAGAGGGCGCTATCAATATTGCGCTGCACGATGGCGCGTGCGTTGGTCATCACGCGGTAGCCGGTGGCGTTGCGGTTCATCGCGCCCAAGGCCTGCACCGAGCCGACCGCGATGAGTCCGATCAGGACCGCACCCATCATGACTTCGACAAGCGCGAAGCCGCCGGAACGCCGGGACCGGGAATTTTTCGCGGAGATCATTACCTCCATTTTCAGCAGCCCCCGTGCCGCCGATTATGGAAATTTTAGTCTATGCTGACTGGATAGGTCGGCCTGTCCGGGGGCGCGCCACGCTTGCATCCGGCACGGGCGAACGGCACGTTTCGCGGCTGTGTCCGAAGATCCTGCTTCCGCTTATAAACTCCCGCCGGCCACGCGCTCGGCGGTCATTCTCGTGGTGTTCTTTTTCAGTTGGTTCGCGCTGGCCACGCTCTGGGTCCTGAATGATGCGCGCCGGATCAAGCGGGAGAAGGAGCAGCTCCGGGCGCTGAACAATCCCGAGGCGGGCGGCGAGATGGTGTGGCTGCCCACGGGTAAGATCACCATGGGCATGACGACTGGCGCGCCCGATGCCCAGCCGCTGCACGATGTGAAAGTGACGGGCTTTTTCATGGATAAGACGGAGGTCACAAATGAGCAGTTTGCCAAGTTTGCGGCGGCGACGGGGCACGTCACCGCGGCGGAGTGGACGCCCGATGCGAGGGTGGCGGGGGAGCGCAGCCAGGCGGGTGGGATGGTGTTTCGCCCGCAGCTCGGCTGGCGCTTTGTGCCGGGGGCAAACTGGCGGCACCCGGAGGGGCCGGAGTCGAGCATCGTCGGGCGGGAGAAGGCGCCGGTCGTGCAGATTTCATGGGAGGATGCCGCGGCCTACGCGCGCTGGGCGGGAAAACGCCTACCGACCGAGGCGGAGTGGGAGTACGCGGCGCGCGGCGGGATCATGCACGCGGCCTACATCTGGGGACCGGAACTCCAGCCGGCCGGGCGCTGGCTGGCGAATATCTTTCCCGCCCGCGAGCAACTCGGCCACGGGGCGGCCGATGACCTGACGCGGCTGCTGCCGGGCGGGACTTTTCCCCCGAATAACTTCGGCCTCTTGGACGTGGCGGGGAACGCCGCCGAGTGGTGCGCGGACTGGTATGGCGCGGCGTATTATAAAAAGAGCCCGCACGCGAATCCGCCCGGCCCCGAGACCGGCGACGACTCCGACGAGCCGGGCGTGGCGAAGCGCGTGGTGCGCGGCGGCTCCTTCCTGAGCAGCGAGACGAACGGCGCGGCCTACCGCCCCGGCGCGCGGGCCAAAGCCGCGCCGGACTACACGGCGTCCGACCTCGGCTTCCGCTGTGTGCGGAGCAAGCCGTGACGGCTGTTTCCGCGGGAAATAAATGAGCCGCGATCCACGCCCATCCGCATGAAAACGAAACTCGCCGCCCTCCTCTCCCTCATTGCCTTGAGCGCCTCCGCGCTGGCCGCCGACTGGCAGGCCGACTACGCGCGGCTTTTGAAAAAGTATGTGTCCTCCGGTGGCGTGAAATACGCCGAGTGGAAGGCGAACGCCGATGATGTGAACGCGCTGCAGGGCGTCGTCGAGGGCATCGCCGCCGCGCCCGCCTCCAGGGTGAAGAGCAAGGATCAGCTCGCCTTTCACCTCAATGCCTACAACGCGTGGATCCTGCGCAACATCCTCGCCAAGTATCCCACCGAGGGGCCGCTTGCCGGCGAGCCGCTCTTTTTCCACGGCAACCGCATCGTCATCTCCGGACGCAAGACGAGCTTCGACCACTTCGAGCAAAAGGTCATTCGCCCGACTTTCAAAGAGCCGCGCATCCATTTCGCCCTGAACTGCGCGAGCCGCTCCTGCCCGCCGCTGCGCAGCGAGCCGTATGACCCCGCGAAGCTGGACGCCCAACTCGACGAGCAGACCCGCCTCTACGTGAACAGCCCGCTCGGCGTGAAGCCCACCGCCGCCGGCGCGGCGCTCTCGAAAATCTTCGACTGGTACAAGGAGGATTTCGGCGGCGACGGCGGGGTTCTGGTGTTTCTGAAAAAATACCGCAGCGGGAAATCGGACTTTAAGAAAATCAGCTACCAGGACTACGACTGGGGGCTGAACGAAACCAAATAGATGATCTGCGCTGCATTCTTCCGTTCCCGTCTCGCCGCCGCCCTCGCCGCCACGGCCACCCTCGTCGGCCCGGTGCTGGCGGAGTCATTCAAAATGGAAGGCTCCCCGGTCCTCGCGCACGTCATGTTCGGTGCGGCGCCGGCGCTGCGGAAGCAGGGGATCGACATCAAGGTCGGCGTGGAGGGCAGCAGCACCGTCGCCCTGGTTCACATGGGGGATGAACTGGTCGATTTTGCGCTGACCACGCGACCGCTCACCGGCAAGGACCACGCGAATTTTCCCGAGCGGGAGCTGAAGGAATACCGCCTCGGGATGCAGGCCATCGCCTTCATCGTGCCGGCCGACGTGTGGGAAAGTGGCGTGCGCGCGGTTTCAAAGGCCCAATTCCAGGCGATCTACGAGAGCAAAATCCAGAGCTGGAAGGAACTCGGCGGCGCGGACCTGCCGATCAAGTTTTTCAATTTCGATAAGGGCAAGGGGCTGTGGGAATTGTTCGTGACCTGGGTCTATGGCGAGATCCGGCGGGCACCGCTCGTGACGTTTCCCATCACCATCGAAAGCCGGGACGCGAGCAACAGCGTGCAGTTCACGAGCGGCGCGATGGGGGTGGCGTCGATCGACTCGATCGACGGCAAGAAAATCCACGGGCTGGCCATCAAGGACGAAAGCGGTGCGCTGATCGAGCCCACGGCGGCAAACGTCGCTTCCGGCAAATACCCGCTGGCCCGCCCGGTGTTCATCGTCGTCGGCGAGACGCCGGTCGGCGGAAAGAAGCGGGTCATTGATTTCCTCCTCAGTCCTGCCGGGCAGGAGATCGTGGCCCAGAGCGGTCTCATCCCGCTCAAAGACCTCGCGCCGAAGTAGCCGCGCGGCCTTTTACCGGAAAAGCACGTGGCACAGCGCCACGGAGGCGATGACCGCGACGGCGTCGGCGGTGAGCCCGGCGGCGATGGCGTGGCGGGTGCGGCGGATGGCGACGCTGCCGAAATAAACCGCGATGACGTAGAAGGTCGTCTCGGTGCTGCCGTAGATGGTGGCGGCGAGGCGGCTGACGAAACCGTCGGGCTCGCCGAGGCGCTGCACGAGTTCGATGAAGACGCTCTTGGCCGCGCTGCCGGAGAGCGGGCGGATGAGCACGAGCGGGAGGAGTTCCGAGGGAAAGCCGACGGCCGCCAGCGGGCGCGCGAGCGTGGTGGTCAGCAGGTCGATCACGCCGGCACCCTGCAGCATGCCGATGGCCACGAGCATGGCCACGAGGTAGGGCACGGTGCGTTTCGCGGTCTCCCAGGATTCGTGCGCCCCCTCGACGAATTGCTCATAGACCCGCACCCCGCGCAGCGCGGCGTAGAGCGGAAAGAACGAGAGCAGAAACGGCACGGCGAGCAGCGAGGCGGACATGAGCGCGCGCATCCAGAGCGGTTTGCCGGTGAAGTCCGCGGGCGGGAGCGGGGCGTGCCACTGGGCGTTGAGTGCCTGGAGCAGGTGCTCGGCGTTTTGCGGGAAAAGGAGGAGGAAAAAGAGGACCGCGAAGAGCGCGAGGAAGGCCCAGAGCGCCGCGCGCCCGCCGGTGGTGAGGGGCGTCACCTCGGGGCGCTCGATTTCCAGCGGCGCGCTGTCTTCCACCTGCGGAGCGCCGGGCGCGGCGGCGGGCAGCGGTTCGAGCCGGAAGGCGCGCCAGGTTTGGAGCCACTTGGAAACAAATACGCCGGCGCTGGCCGCGCACACCGACGAAAGAAACGCGGTGACGACGATGGCCGTGGGGCTTTTCGCTCCGGCCGTGGCGAGAATGGTGATCGCCATCAGCGGCAGGATCTGGATCGAGGCGGTGTTGAGCGCGAGAAAGGTGACCATGGCATTGGTCGCGGTGCCGGGCCGGGGATTGATCGCCTCGAGCAGGCGCATGGCGCGCAGGCCGAGCGGCGTGGCGGCGTTGCCGAGGCCGAGCATGTTCGCGGCCATGTTCATGACCATGGCCCCCATCGCCGGATGCTCCGCGGGCACCTCGGGAAAAAGCCGGCGCAGCACCGGGCGCAGCACGCCGGCCAGCGCCAGCACCAGCCCGGAGCGCTCCGCCAGCCGCATGATCCCGAGCCAGATGGCCCACACGCCGAGCAGCGGCAGCGCCACTTTCATCACGGCCTTTTCCGCGCCGGTGAAACCCCCGTCCATCATCTGCGGCAGCTTGCCCGTGAGACCCGCTACGACCACGGCGACGATGAGCATGGCGAGCCAGATGATATTCAGCATGGCCGCGGAGCATGCCGGAGCCCGGCGGCGCGACGCAAGGCAGGCGTGCGCCGGGCGGGACCACGCTCAAGCTGGGCGTCCCGCCGCCGCACCGGGCGTGGTGGCAGCAGATCTGGGCCAAGCTTTTGAGCCTGCTGCCCAACTGCAATGCAGCCGCCCAAACCCCATGAAAACCACCTCAAAATCGCGCGCCAACGGCATCGATACGGCTCAGCGAAGTCCCGATGGGCGAAGGCGGGAGGGGACGCAGTCGAAGGACCTCTAACTATTCGCGGGCGGAGGCGGGGAGGGGAAATGACGAATGACGAATGACGAATTTGCTCCAGCTCGGCGCGTCTTTCGTCATTCCTTCGTCATTCCGCATTCGTCGTTCGTCATTTTCCACCCCAGCCACCACCTTCGCCCCCGCCGGGAGTTAGAGGTCCTTCGAC
>CAIQUL010000323.1 GCA_903874975.1 uncultured Chthoniobacter sp.
CCGGTGCCGGCGGACGCGTGCTCTCCACCACCCTGTCCACCCTGAGCCTCGAAGTCTATTACCGCCTCCTCCCGATGTACGGCTTCGGCAACAAAAACCTCCCCCCGCCAAAGCAAAAGGAGGAGATACCAAAGAAGCCGTGACAGCCTGTTGAACGGCGTTTGGGTACCAGTTTCCGAACCTTCATCTCCTTCTTGTTCTCTGGAAAGTGGAAGGAGAAGAAGATGAAGATGAAGCAGGAAAAAAGACTACCAGCACGCTGATCATGCAGGTGGGAATCGTGGCGGTGTTCTTCCGCGCCAAGCCTGCGCTCGCGTAGTAGCGCAGGCGTCCCACCTGCCGTAGCGCAGTGCTTCCAGCCTATCTCCCGCGCCGCTGCGGTGCGCAGTCCGCACTTCACTGCCGGTTTCGCAGCGACCGCAGAGGCAGGCGGGACGCACTGCGCTACGGCAAACCGGAGGCTTGCGCTACCGGGCTCGGGGCGTAGCGTCGCCGCATGTCGGCCCGCATTTTCGTTTCCTCCGCCATCCTGCTCACCCTCACCACCGCCGCTCTGGCGGGAAATTGGCCGGGCTGGCGCGGGCCGGACGGCACGGGCGTCACCACCGAGACGGAGCTGCCGCTGACCTGGAGCGCCACGGAAAACGTGCGCTGGAAGATCGCGCTGCCCGAGGCGGGGAACTCGACGCCCATCGTCTGGGGCGAACGCGTATTCCTCACGCAAAGCGTAGGCAACCGGCGCACACTGATGTGCGTGGACCGCAAGGACGGCAAGGTGCTCTGGCAGGCCGGACCCGAAGGGACGGCAGCGGAGCAGACGCACAAGGGGAACACGTATTGTGCGGCGTCGCCAGCGACTGACGGCGAGCGGGTGGTGGCGTGGTTTGGCTCGGCGGGACTGTATGCGTGGGATCTCGCGGGCAAGGAACTGTGGCGCGTCGATCTCGGAAAGCAGGACCACATCTGGGGCTACGCGGGTGCCCCGGTGTTTGCCGGCGACTTGTGCATCCTCTATTTCGGGCCGGGGCCGCGGTCGTTTCTCGTGGCGGTGGACAAGCGCACGGGCAAGGAAGCCTGGCGCGTGGATGCGCCGGAGACACCGGCGGCGAAGGAACGCACCGACGGCTTCGCCGGACAGCCCGACGGCATGGTCGCCACGTGGAGCGTGCCGTTGCTCGTGAAAGCCGGCGGGCGCGATGAACTGGTGATGACTTTCCCGGAGCGGATGCGCGCGTTCGACCCGCAGACGGGCAAGGAACTGTGGTCGTGCGGCGGGCTCAGCCCGCTGCTCTACACTTCGCCGATGTTTGGCGACGGCGTGCTCGTGGGCAGCGGCGGCTACGGCGGGAACACCATCGCGGTGAAGCCCGGCGGTTCGGGCGACGTGACCGCGCAGCGGCTCTGGCAGAAGATTCGCGACAAACAGCGCATTGGCTCGGGCGTCATCACCGGCGGTCATCTTTACATCCTGAACGTGCCCGGCACCGCGCATTGCATCGACTTAAAAACGGGAGAGACGAAATGGGAGGAGCGTCTCGCCGGCAAGGGCGGAGGCTCGGCATCGTGGTCCTCAATGGTGCTCTCCGGCGAGCGCATCTACGCGCTCAACCAGTCGGGCGCCACGTTTGTCCTCAAGGCCAGCCCGAAGTTTGAGCAGCTCGCCACGAACGCTGTCGGCGACGGCATGACCTGCGCCTCGCTCGCCGTGAGCGACGGCGAGTTTTTCATCCGCACGCACCAGCACCTGTGGTGCATCGGGGCGGGGAAGTAGCCGTCGATTCCATTCGCGCCCAGGCCACCGGCGGGCTACAACGCCGGATGCAGAAGAAACTTTTCACCGAACTCGGGCTCTCGCCGGAGATCCTCAAGGCCGTCGCCAAAATGGGCTTCGAGGAGGCGTCGCCGATCCAATCCGAGACCATTCCCAAGCTCCTCACCGGCTCCGACATCGTCGGGCTTTCGCAAACCGGCTCGGGCAAGACCGCGGCATTTGCCATCCCGGCGATCGAGCGCGTAGACGTAACCATTCGCGGGCCGCAGGTGCTGATCCTCTGCCCGACGCGGGAGCTGGCCATGCAGGTCGCGGAGGAGGTGGCGAAGCTCGCGATGTTCAAGAAGGGCGTGCGCGAACTGCCGATTTACGGCGGACAAAGCTACGACCGCCAGCTCCGCGGTTTGCGCGAAGGCGCGCAGATCATCATCGGCACGCCAGGGCGCGTGATGGACCATCTGGAGCGCAAGACGCTGAAGCTGGAGCACGTCGGGATGGTCATCCTCGACGAGGCCGACCGGATGCTCGACATGGGTTTCCGCGAGGACATCGAGACCATCCTCAAGCAGGCGCCCCCCGATCGGCAGACGGTTTTCTTTTCGGCCACGATGCCGCCGATGATCCGCACGCTGATCAAAAACTACACGCGGGAGCCGGTGAACGTGCGCATCGAGGCGCAGGAGATGGTCGTGCCGGCGATTGATCAGGTTTATTACGAGATCGACCGCCGCTCGAAGCTGGAGGTGCTCTGCCGGCTGATCGACATCCAGGACATCAAATACGGGATCATTTTTTGCGGGACGAAAATGATGTGCGACGAACTGGCGGATCACCTCAAAGCGCGCGGTTACAGCTCCGACAAACTGCACGGCGACATCTCGCAGCAGATGCGCGAGCGCGTGGTCGCGAAGTTTCGCAAACGCGGTTTCGAGTTCCTCGTGGCGACCGACGTGGCGGCGCGCGGCCTGGACGTGGACGACATCGAAGTGGTCTTCAACTACGACCTGCCGCAGGACGCCGAGGACTACGTGCATCGCATCGGGCGTACCGGGCGCGCGGGCAAAACGGGGCGCGCGATCACCTTCGTGGCCGGGCGGGAGATTTGGAAAATGCAGCAGATCATCCGCTTCACAAAGGGGAACATCCGGCGGGAGAAAGTGCCGTCGGCGGAGGAGGTGGAGCAGAAGCGGACGAGCGCGTTTGTGGAGACGCTGCGCGAGACGCTGGAGAAGGGTGAATACAAAAAGCAGGACGACCTGATCGACCAGTTGCTCGGGGCCGGCCACTCGGCCACGGACATCGCCAGCGCGCTGCTCCACCTGCTCGGTGGGGACAAGCCCGCGCCGCAGCCGATCGTCGAGGAGCAGGCGCCGCGGCGGGAATTCCGCGAGCCGCGCGGCGGGCGCGACTTTGAGCCGCGCCCCACGCGTGAGTATCCGAAGTACGAGCCGGGATCGCGGAAGCGCGCCCCGGCGGAGCCACCGCGACGCGAGGGTTCGTTTGCCGAATCCCGACCGGCAAAGCCGTTCCGGGCCAAGCGCGACGAGCCGTCGCCCGTCTCACACGAACCCGGCATGGTGCGGCTGCGTTTCAATCTCGGCCACGACGAACAGGTCGCGCCCGGCGATTTCGTCGGCGTCATCGCCGGCACCACGCGGCTGCCGAAAGAAGTCGTGGGCCGGATCGACATCGGCGAGCGGCAGACCTTCGTGGACGTCAGCGACGAGAGCGCGACGTTCATTTTGAAAAAGCTCAACGGGATCAAATTCAAGGGGCACAAGCTCGCGGTCACGGTCGCGCAGTGAATCGAACCATCCAAACGCGTGTCATCCTGAGCGGAAGGTAGCGAAACCCTCTGGGTTTTGTCGGCAAGTGGGGCCCAATGCCGGAGGCTTTCGCTGCCATCCCTCCTGACTTCGATCGCCCGACATTGCGTTCGGAATGAAGGCGTGGTTTGCAGGGATTTTTTCCGCGCGAAACCAAACGGCCTTCCGCTAGGTTTCACGCCTTGATCAAACCGCAGCCATGACGTCTCCGAAACTGACCGCCATCCTTGGCCTCGCGGCGTGGCTGTTCGTGGCCGCGCTTTATCCGCGAACCGCACCCGCCGCGGAAGCAGGCCGCCTCATCACGCTGGAGCAGGCTTACGACCTCGCGCTGGCGACCGATCAATCCATCCGCATCGCCTTTTACGAAGTGCGCAAGGCCGACCTCCTGCCGTGGAGCGCGCTCACGCGGATCGGCCCGCGCCTGACCGGCCGCGCCAATTACGGCCGCAGCGAGCGCTCGACGACGGGGACGGTGCAGCAGTTCGGCACGACCAGCGTGGACCGCACTTCGCGCTCGCGCACCGGTGCCGGCGCGATCGGCATCGCTCTCGCACAACCGCTCATCGACTTCACGGTTTTCCCCGCCCACCGCTTCGGCAAGCTCTCCGCCGCCGCCGCACACTTGCAGCGGCAGTTCACGATTCGCGAGACGCTCTTCGGCGTGGCCACCGCCTACTACGACGTGCTCAAGCAGGAGCGGCTCGTAGCCGTCAATCGCGAGTCGCTGCGCCTCGCCGGCCAGCAGCTCGAGTTTGCGCAAAAGCGCGCCAACGTGGGCGAGGTCACGCGCGCCGACGTGCTCCGCGCGCAGGTCGCCGTGGAGACCGCGCGGCGCACCTTGGTGGAAAGCGAGAACGTCCTCGAATTCAACCGCAACACCCTCGGCAACATCCTCAACCTCGCGCCGAACGCGCCGTTCCGCGTCGCCGAGCCGCCCGACTACCCGACCACGCTCCCGCCTTTCGACGACCTGCTCGCGCGGGCCTACGCGCATCGCGAGGACTTGCGGGTGAAAGAGATCGCCATCGAGCAGGACATCGCGCTGCGCGGTCAGGTCATTGGCGAGTACGCGCCGCGCGTCACGGCACAGTTCGACAGCGAGCGCTCGCACACCTCGGGCACCTCGGCGCAGAGCAATTACGACTGGCAGGCGACGGTCGCGGTGAGCGTCCCATTTTTCACCGGAGGCCAGCGCGAGATCGATCTGCGCACGGCGAACGAGCAGATCGCGCAGACGAAGCTCGCGCGCGAGCAGGCGGCGAAAAGCGTGGAGTCCGAGGTGAAGCAGGCCTGGCTCGCCGTGCGCTCGCTCCAGCAGACGCTGAAGGCTTTACACGCCCAGGTCGTGGCGGCGGAGCAGGGCTACCATGATTTGGAAATCCAGTACCGCGAAGGCACGGCGACGAGCGTGGACGTGCTCAGCGCACTGAACGATCTCAACACCGCGCGCAAGGATCTCGCCGTCGAAACCTACGGCTACCAGATCGCGCTGCGAAACCTCGAACAGGTCGCTGGCGTCTTTCAGCAGGCCCGCGTGCAACGGAGCAAAACGAAATGAAAAAATGGATCGTCCTTTTTCTCCTCGCCGCCGCCGCGGGCGGTGGCTGGTGGTGGCTGCACCGCGGGAACACTGACGCCCCGGAGTATCAGACGACCACCGTGGCCAGCGGCCCGATGACGCAGATCGTCACCGCCAGCGGCGCGCTCAATCCGGTGATTAACGTCACCGTGGGTAGCCAGATTTCGGGCATCATTCAGAAACTTTTCGCCGACTTTAATTCGCCGGTGAAAGCCGGGCAGGTCGTCGCGCAGCTCGATCCGGCGACCTACCGGGCGATCGTCCACCAGATGGAAGGCGAACTCGCCAACGCCAAGGCCGCGCTCGAACTCGCGCAGCTCACCGCCGCCCGGAAAAAGGAACTCGTGGCCCAAAACGCCTCGACCAAGGCCGACCTCGACACCGCCGTCGCCACGCTGCATCAGGCCGAGGCGACTGTGCTGGTGCGGCAGGCCAACCTGGAAAAGGCCAACGTCGATCTCAGCCGCTGCACTATCCTTTCGCCGATCGATGGCATCGTCATCTCGCGGAGTGTCGATGTCGGCCAAACGGTGGCGGCGACGATGAACGCGCCGGTGCTTTTCACCATCGCGAACGACCTCGCCAAAATGCAGATCGACGCGGATGTCGCCGAGGCCGACGTGGGCACTGTGGAGGTGGATCAGGCCGTCGCTTTCACCGTCGATGCATTTCCCTACCGCACCTTTCACGGCAAGGTCGTGCAGGTCCGCAACGCCGCGAAGACCGTGCAGAACGTCGTCACGTACGACGTCGTCATTTCCGTCAGCAATGAGGATCTGAAACTCAAGCCCGGCATGACTGCGAACGTCTCGATCATCGTCGCGCAGCGCGAAAAATCGCTGATGATCAGCAACGCCTCGCTCCGCTTCCGCCCGCCGGACGAGCAGGCCAAGGCGACTCCCGCTACTCCGGCGGGCGGCCCCGGCGGACGACGTGGACGCCCGGGCGGCAAGGCCTCGCGCGAGCGCACCGTTTACGTGCTGTCGCCCGCCGGCAAGCCCGCGCCCGCGCCGGTGAAGCTCGGTATCAACGACGGCATCGCCACCGAAGTCCTCGAAGGCCTGAAGGAAGGCGACACCGTGATCACCGGGATGACTTCCACCGCGACCAAACCCGGTGGGCCACCCGCGCCGAATCCGCTCAGCGGCGGCGGCATGAGGCGCTTCTGATTCCGCAAAAATGGCCGCCGTCATCCGCTTCGAGTCGCTCTCGAAAACGTACCGTTCCGGCGATGTCGAGGTCCACGCGGTGCGCGACGTTTCCTTCGAGGTCCAGGCTGGCGAGTTCGTCGCCATCATGGGCGCGAGCGGCTCCGGCAAGTCCACAATGATGAACATCCTCGGCTGCCTCGATCAGCCGACCAGCGGGCGCTACCTGCTCGATGGTATCGACGTTTCGCAGCTCGGGCGCGACGCGCTGGCCGACATCCGCAACCAAAAACTTGGCTTCGTCTTCCAGGGCTTCAACCTGCTCTCGCGCACCTCGGCGCTGGAAAACGTGGAGCTGCCGCTGATGTATGCGCGCTCGCCGCAGAGCGCGAAGGAACTCCACGGCCGCGCGCTAACGGCGCTCGAAACCGTCGGGCTGGGCGGACGGGCCGGCCATCATCCGAACCAGCTCTCCGGCGGCCAGCAGCAGCGCGTGGCCATCGCCCGTGCGCTCGTCAATGAGCCCGCGCTGCTCCTCGCCGATGAGCCGACCGGCAACCTCGACAGCCGCACGAGCATCGAAATCATGGAGACCTTTCAGACGCTCAACGAGCGCGGCATGACCATCGTGATGGTCACGCACGAGCACGACATCGCCCTTTTCACCAAACGCAACGTGGTCATGCGCGACGGCGTGATCGTCAGCGACATCCGCGTGCCGCAGCGCTCCGTCGCACGTGACGAACTCCGCCGGCTCGACGCTGCGACGAAGACCGCTCAACTCGCGCCATGAAAGCCCACCTGCGGCTATTTTTTGGAACGCGTTTTCCGTGCGCCGGGTATGACGCGCGTGATATTTCGCGTCGCGATGATTTCGCGATCGGACTCCGTGGAGTACACGTAGATCGTCTCCTTCCCCGGTGTGATAAAGCAGTAGTCGGGATGTTTCACGTAAAGTGCCGTTCCGTCGGAAGTTTGAATCGTGTACGGCTCCCACGGTTGGGCGCGTTGCAGTTCGCGGATTTCGTCGGCAATTATTTGGAAGGCTTCTACCGCATCCGCTGCGCAATGGCAACTTCCCACGTCCGATGAAACTCGCCGCGACCTTCCGCATCGCGCTGCGCGCGCTGCGCCGTAACAAAATGCGCAGCGTGCTGACGATGCTCGGCATCATCATCGGCGTCGGCGCGGTCATCGCCATGGTCGGCATCGGCAACGGCGCGCGCGCGCAGGTCGAGACGCAGATCGCCAGCCTCGGCAAAAACATGATTCTCATTTTCTCCGGGAGCACCACGAGCAGCGGCGTGCGCACCGGGTGGGGGAGCGCGGGCACTTTGAAAATCGAGGACGCCGAGGCGATCGCGCGCGAAATCCCGACCGTCGCCTCCGTCAGCCCCGAAATTCGCTCGACCGCGCAGGTCGCCGCAGGCAACCAGAACTGGCTCACGCAATTGCTCGGCGAGGGGCCGGACTATTTCGAGATGCGCCAGTGGGAGATCGCCGCCGGTGCGACCTTCACCGAGCAGGAGGTCCGCGCCGCCAGCAAAGTCGCCGTGATCGGCCGCACCACAGCCACGCAACTTTTCGGCAGCGCCGACCCCGTGGGGCAGGTCATTCGCGTGAAAAACGTCCCGTTTCTCATCACCGGCCTGCTCAAGCCCAAAGGCATGTCGCTCATGGGCAGCGATCAGGACGACGTGGTCATCGTCCCCTACACCACCGCCATGAAGCGCCTCACCGGCGACGTAAAACTGCGCAGTATCAACGTGCAGGCCGTCAGCGCCAAGTCCCTGCCGCAGACCCAGCAGCAGATCACCGCGCTGCTTCGCCAGCGCCACCGCATCGCGTCCGGGATGGACGACGACTTCACCGTGCGCGGGCAGCAGGAGATCGCGGAAATGGCCACCGCCACCTCGAAAATCCTGACCTATCTGCTCGGGGCCATCGCCTTCGTTTCGCTACTCGTCGGCGGCATCGGCATCATGAATATCATGCTCGTCAGCGTCACCGAGCGGACCCGCGAGATCGGCATCCGCATGGCCGTCGGCGCGCACGGGCGCGACATCCTCCTCCAGTTTCTTGTGGAAGCCGTGACCCTCGGCTGCCTCGGCGGCGTCCTCGGCATCGGCCTCGGCTACGCGGCCTCAGAGATCATTTCGAGACTCACCGACTGGCCCACCACCATCCCGCTTTTCATGGTCTTCCTGTCGTTCACCTTCAGCGCCGTTATCGGCATCGCCTTCGGTCTCTACCCGGCGTGGAAAGCCGCCGCGCTGAATCCCATCGACGCACTCCGCTACGAGTAGCGCAGCGCCGTAGCGCAAGCCGGAGGCTCGCCTTCCCGGCTATTCGGCAAATACTCCGACCGATGAAACTCGTTCCCCTCCTCGCCGCGCTCCTTTTCACCCAACGCATCCACGCCGCCGAGCCCGCCGAAAAGCATCTCCTCTACATGGCCACGCCCGATGGAGCCCAACCCGGCGGTTCCGGCGCGGGCGTGCTCATCTTCGACATCGACGACGGCCACAAATTCGTCCGCCGCATCGACCTGCCCATTTTCAAGGAAGGCGTCCGCGGTTTCTGCCCGAACGCCAAAACCCACCGCGCCTTCTACACCACCACCAACCACACCCTCGGCTGCCTCGATCTCGAAACCGACAAGATTGTCTGGGAAAAGAAATACCCCGCCGGCTGCGACCGCGCCGCCGTCACGCCCGACGGGCGGAAGCTCTACGTGCCAACCGGCTGGTGGATCAAAGGCGAGGCCAGCGGGTGGTTCGTCGTGGATGCGGAAAATGGCGAGGTCATCAAGCATCTGCCGGTGCGCAACCAGTCGCACAACACGGTCATGGGGCTAGACGGCCGGTTCGTCTATGGCGGCTACGAGACCACGCTCATGGTCGTCCGCACCAGCGACGACACGGTCGTCAAAGAGATCGCACCCATCGGCGAAAGCGGCGTGTTTCCCTTCACCGTGAACAGCGCGCAGACGCTCGCTTTCGTCTGTCTCGGCAAACACGTGGGCTTCGATGTCGCCGACCTCACCACCGGCAAAGTCCTCCACCGCGTTTTCGCGGGCGACGGTAGCCTCACGCGCCGCACCCACGGTGTCGGGCTCACGCCCGACGAAAAGGAGATCTGGGTCAGCGACCAGGACGGCAAGCGGCTCTACATCTTCGACGCCACGCAGATGCCGCCGAAGGAAACCGGCCACGTCGATCTCTCCGCCGGCGGCCATGGCTGGATCACCTTTTCCCTCGATGGCCGCCACGCCTGGTCCCACACGCCGGACGTGATCGACACAAAGACGCGGAAGATCATCGGCACCTTCAAGGACGAGCAGGGCAAACCCGTGGGCAGCTCGAAATTCTTTGAGGCCGTCTTCCGTGACGGCAAAGTCACCGCCGTCGGCGACCAGTTCGGCGTCGGACGCGCGCCGCTGGCGAAGTAGAAAGCGACGGCGGCGGAACCGGTTGTCCGCCACGCTCATCCACCGCGCCTTACGGCAAATCCGTCGCGCCCATGAGGTAGCGGTCGCACTCGCGGGCGGCACCGCGGCCTTCATTGAAGGCCCAGACAACGAGGCTCTGGCCGCGGCGGCAGTCGCCGGCGGCGAAGATGCCGGGGAGGCTCGTGGTGTATTTCTCGTGCTCGGCTTGGACGTTGCTGCGGGCGTCGCGCTTTCCACTCACATCCGTGAGCCGGACATCGCCTGTCGAGCGTCTCCGGTCATGGCGAATTGGCGAGTCGATCATAAGTCGAATGATGCCCGATCCAGAACCATTGGAAACCATCGCGGCGCTCTCTCGCGAGAGCGCGGTAGTGAAGGCCAATCCTCGCCGAGTAAAGAACTCCAATCTTTTTGAACCGGAGGGAGGAGTGCCGGGGATCAGTCTTGAGAAGGACAAAGTTTTTGTCGGCGAGTGCCCGGATGCCTTCTGGAAGCTGCCGGTAATGAAACCAGAAGTCCGGGTCGGCAAAGTGATTCAAAGCGGCGTGCAGCGGCCTGCCTCGTAGTGGTCATCGGCGCGTTTGAGCGCGGCATCGAGACGGCCCGAGAGCGCATCCTGCTCGATCTGGCGGTCCCATTGATCGGCCATGAACTCCTCAAACCAATGGGAAAACCGGGCCAGTTCGGCAGCCGGAAGGTTGGAAACAACGGATTCAATTTCTTCAATGCTCATGCGCGGAGACTAACTCAACGTAGCATCTCCCGCAGCACCTTTCCGACACACCTTTCCGCTCACATCCGTGAGCTGAAAGCCCATCCGCGGATGCCGCCGGCGAGCTACAGTCTGAAGCCGATGGGATGGTGATCGCGCCGTGGCCTTCTTTGATTTTGCGGTGCTGCTCCCACGGGTTCGGCGCATTGCCCGCGCCGATGCGTTCGCTGGCCTTGAGGGCGAAGGTTAGATGGCGGTGGTGTTTTCGGTTTTCTCTCGTTCCGCAGTTCATCTGCGGAACGCAGCTGAGGGCGAAGCTTGGCTTCGCAGCGGTGGGCATTCCGAAGTGGAACTTCGGAACGAGTCTCCGTGAGTTGCGCTACGGCAGATCCGTGCTGCCCATCAAGTAGCGGTCGCACTCGCGGGCGGCACCGCGGCCTTCATTGAAGGCCCAGACGACGAGGCTCTGGCCCCGGCGGCAGTCGCCGGCGGCGAAGATGCCGGGGAGGCTCGTGGTGTACTTCTCGTGCTCGGCTTGGACGTTGCTGCGCGCGTCGCGCTCGACGCCGAGGGCTTCGAGGAGCGGTTGCTCGGGGCCGAGGAAGCCCATGGCGAGGAGGACGAGTTGCGCGGGCAGAACCTTCTCAGTGCCGGGGACGTTTTTGGGAAAGAACTGACCCTTGTCGTTCTTGGACCACTCGACTTGCACGGTGTGGACAGCTTTGACGTGGCCATTTTCGTCGCCCTCGAACTTCGTGGCGGTGGTGACGTAAACGCGGGGGTCGTCGCCGAACTTCGCCGCGGCTTCCTCCTGGCCGTAGTCCATTTTGTAAACCTTCGGCCACTCGGGCCACGGGTTGTCCTTCGCGCGATCCATCGGTGGCTTGGGCAAAATTTCGACCTGCACGAGCGCGCGGCAGCCGTGCCGGATGGAGGTGCCGACGCAGTCCGTGCCGGTGTCGCCGCCGCCGATGATGACGACGTCCTTGCCTTCGGCAGTGATGAAGTTGCCGTTCTTGTGCTGATCCAAAACGGCGCGCGTATTGGCGGTGAGGAAGTCCATCGCGAAGTGGATGCCTTTGAGCGCGCGGCCCTCGATCGGGAGATCGCGCGGCTTGGTCGCACCGGTGCAGATGACGGTCGCGTCGAACTCGGCACGCAGCTTTTCCGCCGGGTAGTTTTGCCCGACCTCGGTGTTGCAGAGAAAGGTCACGCCCTCGTCTTCGAGCAGCTTGATGCGGCGGAGGACGACCTCGTTCTTATCGAGCTTCATGTTCGGGATGCCATACATGAGCAGTCCGCCCGGACGATCGGCACGTTCAAAAACCGTGACGGTGTGGCCGGCTTTGTTGAGCTGCGCGGCGGCGCTCAGGCCAGCGGGGCCGGAGCCGATGACGGCGACCTTTTTGTCGGTGCGAATTTTCGGCGGCTGCGGCGTGACCCAGCCCTCGTCCCAGCCTTTGTCGATGATCGAAACCTCGATGTTCTTGATCGTGACCGGCGGCGCGTTGATGCCGAGCACGCACGAGCCCTCGCACGGCGCGGGACAGACGCGGCCCGTGAACTCGGGGAAGTTGTTCGTCTTATGCAGCCGCTCCAGCGCTTCCTTCCACAGGCCGCGATAGACGAGGTCATTCCATTCCGGGATGAGGTTGTTGACCGGGCAGCCGCTGGCCATGCCGCTGATCAGCGTGCCGGTGTGGCAAAACGGGATGCCGCAATCCATGCAGCGCGCGCCTTGCGTGCGGAGTTTGTCCTCCGGGAGGTGCAAGTGAAACTCCTGCCAGTCGCGCGCGCGCTCCAGCGGCGCGCGGTCAGCGGGGATTTCGCGGAGATATTCGATGAAGCCGGTTGGTTTTCCCATGGATGTGTCTTTGAAAAATTACTGACCGAGCTTTTCCCAGTCGTCCTTGTTGATGCCGACTTGACTTAAAATCCGCTTCACCAGCGTCCAGTCGAGGTCGCCGCCGTGAGGGTTCGGAATGGGAATCGGACGACCGCCTTTGATCATGATCTGGTGCTTGCCGCCGGAATCCGGTCCTTGCCAGCCAAGAGCGCGCATTCGTCGAATGAACTCACGCCGCTTGATTGGCTTCGGCATGTTCTTCCGGCATCGGCCTGATGTTGATGTCCCAGCCGTCCACCACCGGAATGTTTAAACCATGCCGATAACTGACGATCAGCCAATCCTCCAGAACCTCCCGCAAGGTTTCGCGTGTGGCCTCCACCGTGTCGCCATCGGCCCAAACCCCCTGACACGGAGGGATGGTGCCGAAATAGCGGCCTTCCTCCATCTGCTCAAACGCGGCGTGGGTCATCGCGGCTTGGATGTATTCGATCAGCATGGATTGAAGATAGGAAGCGTTGCCGGCATCTGCACGTTTTTTTAGCCTCCCCCGATGCGCGCGACGTCGCGGGCGTTGGCCTCGAAGGCGGCGTTGAGGGCGGCGTCGCCGCTGAGGCCGTCGGCCTGGGCTTTGGCGAGCGCCTGGAGCACGCGCTTGTAGTCCTTGGGCATGACCTTCACGAACTTCGGCACCATTTCTTCCCAGAGCGCGAGGACCTTGAAAGCCTTCTGGCTCTTGGTGAGATCGGCGTGTCGCTTGATGAGCTGGCGCAGTTCCTCGGCCTCGGCGGCTTCGACTTTTTCGAGCCCGACCATCTGCTGGTTGCAGCGCGTGGCGAAGTCGCCCGCTTCGTCGAGGACGTAGGCCACGCCCCCGCTCATGCCGGCGGCGAAGTTCCGTCCGGTCGCCCCGAGCACGACGACTCGGCCGCCGGTCATGTATTCGCAACCGTGATCGCCGACGCCTTCGACGACGGTGTCCACGCCAGAGTTCCGGACCGCGAAACGCTCGCCCGCCATGCCTCGAATGAACACTTCCCCCATCGTCGCGCCATAGAGCGCGACGTTGCCGATGATGATGTTGTCCTCCGCGACAAACGTGGATGCCGCGGGCGGGTAGATGATGATCCGTCCGCCGCTGAGGCCCTTGCCGACGTAGTCGTTGGCGTCGCCTTCGAGTTCGATGGTCACGCCCTTCGGGACGAAAGCGCCGAGGCTCTGGCCGGCACTGCCTTCAAACCGCAGATGCACGGTTCCGTCGGGCAGACCCTGCGGATGGCGCTTGGTGATCTCGTTGCCGAGAATGGTGCCGACGACGCGGTTGGTGTTTTTGATCGGCAGGTTCACGCTGACTTTTTCGCCGCGCTCGAGGGCGGGCTGGCAAAGGCCGAGCAGGTCCGTGATGTCGAGCGCCTTGTCGAGGCCGTGGTCCTGGATGTCGGTGCAGTAGCGGCCGACTTCGGGGCCGACGTCCGGCGAGTGGAGGAGCTTCGAGAGGTCGATGCCTTTGGCTTTCCAATGCCCGACGGCGTGCTTTGGCTCGAGGGCGTCGGTGCGGCCGACCATTTCATTGATCGTGCGGAAACCAAGCTGGGCCATGATCTCGCGGACTTCCTGCGCGATGAACTTCATGAAGTTCACGGTGTGCTCGGGATCGCCGGTGAAGTTTTTGCGCAGCACCGGGTCCTGCGTGGCGACGCCGACCGGGCAGGTGTTGAGATGGCAGACGCGCATCATGATGCAGCCGAGCGTGACGAGCGGCGCGGTGGCGAAACCAAACTCTTCGGCACCGAGCAGCGCGGCGATGACCACGTCGCGGCCGGTTTTGAGCTGGCCGTCCGTCTCGACCACGATGCGGGAGCGGAGGTTGTTCAGCACGAGCGTCTGGTGCGTCTCGGCGAGGCCGAGTTCCCACGGCAGGCCGGCGTGCTTGATCGAAGTCTGCGGCGAGGCGCCGGTGCCGCCGTCGAAGCCCGCGATCAGCACCACGTCGGCGTGCGCTTTGGCCACGCCGGCGGCAATCGTGCCGACGCCAACCTCGCTGACCAGCTTCACGCTGATGCGCGCGGCGCGGTTCGCGTTTTTCAAATCGTGGATCAGCTCGGAGAGATCCTCGATCGAGTAGATGTCGTGGTGCGGCGGCGGCGAAATGAGGCCGACGCCGGGCGTCGAGTAGCGCACTTTCGCGATCCACGGATACACCTTCGCGCCGGGAAGCTGGCCGCCTTCGCCGGGCTTCGCGCCTTGCGCCATCTTGATTTGCAGCTCGCGGGCCTGCGTGAGGTAGAGGCTGGTCACACCGAACCGTCCGGACGCGACCTGCTTGATCGCACTGTTCTTCGAGTCACCGCGGTCGTTCGTCCAAGTGTAGCGCGCGGGGTCTTCGCCGCCTTCACCGGTGTTCGATTTTCCGCCGATGCGGTTCATGGCAATGGCCAGCGCCTCGTGGGCTTCGCTGGAGATCGAGCCGTAGCTCATCGCGCCGGTTTTGAAGCGCCCGAGAATCGCCTCCACCGAATCGACTTCCTCGATCGGCACGGGCGTGCGCTTTTTGAAATCGAGCAGACCGCGCAGAGTGAAATGCGTTTTCCCCTGCTCGTTCACCAGCGCGGAGTATTGCTTGAAGGTCTCAAAATTCCCGGTGCGCACCGCTTTTTGCAGCGTGTGGATGACCTGCGGGCTGAAGAGGTGCCCCTCGCCTTCCTTGCGCCACTGGTAGTCGCCGCCGGCATCGAGCGTCTGGCCGTTCACTTGCCGGTCCGGGAAAGCGTGGCTGTGGCGGACTAGCACTTCGCTCACGATGGCCGCGAGGTCCGCGCCTTCGATCCGCGTCGCGGTGCCCGTGAAGTAACGGTCCACGACCATCTGGTTCAGCCCCACGCACTCGAAAATCTGCGCGCCGCGATAACTCTGGATCGTCGAGATGCCGATCTTCGACGCGACCTTCACGATGCCTTTGGTCGCCGCCTTCACGAAGTTTTTGCACGCGGCTTTGTGATCCACGCCCACGAGCAGCCCCTGGCGGATCATGTCGTCGAGCGTCTCGAAGGCGAGATACGGATTGATCGCCCCGCAGCCGTAGCCGATGAGCGTGGAAAAGTGGTGCACCTCGCGCGGCTCGCCGGATTCCAGCACGAGGCCGACGCAGGTGCGTTTGCCCTCGCGGATCAGGTGGTGATGCAGCCCGGCCACCGCGAGCAGCGGAGGAATGGCCGCGCTCTCCTTGTTCACGCCGCGGTCACTAAGGATGAGGATGTTCACGCCCGCGGCGATCGAGCGGTCGGCCTGCGCGCAGATTTCCGCCATCGCCTTTTCCAGACCGGCCGCGCCGAGCTTCGGGTCGAAAAGCGTCGGGATCGTCACCGCCTTGAACGCGCCCTCGGCCACATGCTTGAGCTTCGCCAGTTCCTCGTTCGTGAGGATCGGGGATTTCAGCTCGATGAGGTGGCAGCTCTCCGGCGTGGGCTGAAGCAGGTTGCCCTCGCTGCCGATGGTCGTCTCGGCGGAGGTCACGATCTCCTCGCGGATGCAGTCAATGGGCGGGTTCGTGACCTGCGCGAAGAGTTGCTTGAAGTAGTCGTAGAGCAGCTTCGATTTGTTCGAGAGCACCGCGAGCGGGATGTCTGTGCCCATCGAGCCGGTCGCCTCCACGCCGTCCTTCGCCATCGGCATCAGCAGCATGCGCTGGTCTTCAAAAGTGTAGCCAAAGGCCTGCTGCTGCTGGAGTACGTTCGCGTGCGGCGGCAGCGGAATCTCCGGCGCGTCCTTGACCTTCGCGAGATCGACCATCTGCTCGTTGATCCACTGGCGATACGGCTGTTCGCCGGCGATGCGATTTTTGATCTCGTCGTCCGCGATGATCCGCCCGGCGACCATGTCCACGAGGAACATGCGGCCCGGCTGGAGGCGGCCCTTGATCGCGATCCGCTCCGGCGCGATCGGCAACACGCCGGCCTCCGAGCCCATGATCACGAGGTCATCCTTCGTCACGTAGTAGCGCGAGGGGCGCAGGCCGTTGCGGTCGAGCGTCGCGCCGATCATCGTGCCATCGGTGAAAACGACCGACGCCGGGCCGTCCCACGGCTCCATGAGGCAGGAGTGGTATTCGTAGAACGCCTTCTTTTCGTCGCTCATCGACTCGTGTCCCGCCCACGGCTCCGGGATCATCATCATCATCGCGTGCGGCAGTGAGCGGCCGCCCATGACGAGCAGCTCAAACACATTGTCGAACATCGCCGAGTCCGAGCCGTTCGTGTTCACGACCGGCAGGATTTTCGGCAGATCGTCGCCAAAAAGCTCGCTCGCCAGCAGCCCCTGCCGCGCCTTCATCCAGTTCACATTGCCCCGCAGCGTGTTGATCTCGCCGTTGTGCGCGATGTAGCGGTACGGGTGCGACCGCTCCCAGCTCGGGAAGGTATTCGTCGAAAACCGCGAGTGCACCAGTGCCAGCGCCGTGTCGAGATCGGGATCGGCCAGATCTTTGAAATAAGGCCCGAGCTGCATCGTATTCAGCATCCCTTTGTAAATGACCGTGCGGCACGAGAGGCTCGCCGCGTACCAAAAATCGTCCGCCTTCGCCGTGCGGATTTCCCCGTGGGCACGTTTGCGGATGATGTAGAGCTGGCGCTCGAATGCCTGCTCGTCCGCGCAGTTCGCGCCGCGGGCGACGAACACCTGCCGCATGAACGGCTCGGCCCGCAGCGCCGTCGCCCCGAGCGAGGAATTGTCCGTCGGCAGATCCCGCCAGCCCAGCACCCTCTGCCCCTGCTCGGTCACGATTTTTTCAAAAAGTCGCGCGCTTTCCGCCCGCTCCGCCGCATCCGGCGACGAGAAAAACATCCCCACGCCATACTGCCCCGCCTCCGGCAGCGCGATGCCCTCGACCCCCGCGACCTTTCGCAAAAACTTGTGCGGCACCTGAATCAAAATGCCCGCGCCGTCACCCGTGTTCACCTCGCACCCGCACGCCCCGCGATGATCGAGATTCACCAGGATCGTCAGTGCCTGCTCCACGATCTCGTGCGAACGCTTTCCTTTCATCTGGCAAACAAACCCGACGCCGCACGCGTCATGTTCAAACTGCGGATCGTAAAGTCCCTGCTTTTCGGGAAAACCTTGGTTGGTCATTGTGTGGTGTGGCGTCTTGGAAAAAGTGCGCGTGTTAGATGGTGGAGAGCGAGCCGCAGGTCAAGCGAATCGCCCACCGGAAAGCACAGGAATTTTCCACGTCCGCGCGAGGCGCACCGAGGCACCGGTTGGTGCGCTCCCGAGAATTCCGTAAACCCTGCCGGCAATCGCTCTCCCTGAAGCGGAGACGCCTACAGTTTCCCCGCGATGAACTGCTCCAGCTTCACGATGTCGGCGGCGAATTTACGGATGCCCTCGGCGGTCTTTTCCGTAGCCATGGCGTCGTCATTCAGTAGATAGCGGAAGGCCTTTTCGTTGATTTCGAGGCGCGGGACGTTTGTGGCCTGCGCGGCGGCGGCGTCGAGTTTCCGGGTGAGCGGCTCGTCGCTGGCGGCGAGTTTGGCAAGGAGGTCGGGGCTGATCGTCAGGAGGTCACAGCCCGCCAGTTCCACGATCTGCGAGACATTGCGGAAACTGGCTCCCATGACCTCGGTCCCGTGGCCGAACTTCTTGTAGTAGTTAAAGATCGTCGTCACGGACTGCACGCCGGGGTCCTCCGCACCGGTGTAATCGCGCTTCATCGCCGCCTTGAACCAATCGTAAATCCGCCCGACGAACGGCGAGACCAGTTGCGCGCCGGCCTCGGCGCAAGCCACCGCCTGGACGAGCGAAAAAAGGAGCGTGAGGTTGCAGTGGATGCCTTCCTTTTCCAGCACCTCGGCGGCCCGGATCCCCTCCCAGGTGGACGCGATCTTGATCAGGATGCGATCCCGCGAAATCCCCTGCGCCTCGTAGAGCGCGATGAGCTGGCGGCCCTTTGCGATCGTCCCCGCAGTGTCAAACGACAGGCGTGCGTCGGTTTCGGTGGAGACGCGGCCGGGGACGATTTTGAGAATCTCCATGCCGAACGCAACGAGCAGGTGGTCGATCACATCCTCGACCTGCGCCGCGCCGGAGAGCCCGCTGCCTTTGCGCTCCGCGAGCACCTTGTCCAAAATGTAGGCATAGGCCGGCTTCGTCGCCGCCTGGAGAATGAGCGAGGGATTCGTGGTCGCGTCCTGCGGCTGAAACTCGCGCATCGACTCGAAGTCGCCGGTGTCGGCAACGACGGTGGTGAACTTCTTGAGCTGGTCGAGTTGGCTCGGTTGCGTGGCGGAAGAGGTGGTGGTGCTCATGGTGTGGATCGGTTGGGCGATTAAAAAGCCGCGCAGGGTAGCGGCGGGCGCGGGGTGGGGCAAAAGGATATTTCGCCAGCCGCAAACACCAATCAGGATGCTGCGGTTTTTTCCACGCCGCCGAAAAAGAGCAGGCGCAAACTGTTCAGCACGACGACCAACGTGCTGCCTTCGTGGCCGAGGACGCCCAGGGTGAGCGGGATTTTTTGGAAGAGCGCGAGGGTGACGAGGACGACGATCACGCCGAGCGAGATGGTGAGATTCTGCCGGATGATCGCCCGCGCGCGCCGGCTCAGCTCATAGGCCGCGACGAAATTTTCCAGCCGGTCGTGCATGAGGACGACGGCGGCCTGCTCGAGCGCGGCGTCGCTCCCGCGCGCGCCCATGGCCACGCCGACATGCGCGGCGGCGAGGCTCGGCGCATCGTTCACGCCGTCGCCGATCATCGCGGTGAGGTCGCCGCTTTTCGCCAATCCCTCAATGATCGCGAGCTTTTGGTCGGGCTTGAGTTCGGCGCGCACATCGTCGAGGCCGAGTTGGGTTTTGAGAAAATCCGCCGCGCTTTGTTTGTCGCCCGTCAGTACCATGCAGCGCAGTCCGCGCCGGTGGAGTTGCTCGATGAGCCCGCGCGATTCCGGGCGCAGATCGTCACGCAGCAGCAGGCGTCC
Source organism: uncultured Chthoniobacter sp. (assembly GCA_903874975.1). Lineage (GTDB taxonomy): Bacteria > Verrucomicrobiota > Verrucomicrobiia > Chthoniobacterales > Chthoniobacteraceae > Chthoniobacter. The sequence goes on from CAIQUL010000323.1 coordinate 19,307, forward strand.
GACGGTTGCGCCTTTCGCCACCCAGACTTCGGACACACCAAACGCCGTCTCCGGCACTGCGGCGAGTGCGGCGTCCTCGCGTCCGGCAATGACCCACTTGCGCCGTCCGATCTGCACGGCGTCGCCGGCGAGGCACGCGCGGCTCCCCATCCCGGTCACGGCCTCGAAGTCCGTGACCTCCAGCACCGCGAGTTGTTCGCGTTTGCCGTAGCGCGTGACCGCGCGGGCGAGCGGATGATTCGAGTGGAGATCGAGCGCGTAGGCCAGTTGCGCCACCTCGCGCTCACGGCCGGGGGGAAAACTTTCCACGTTCTCCACGCGCAGATCGCCGGTGGTGAGTGTGCCGGTCTTGTCCATCGCCACCACCTTCACCTCGGCGAGTTGCTCCACCGCGGCCCCGCCGCGAAAGAGCACGCCGCGCCGCGCGCCCCACGCGATCGCCGCGAGGATCGCCGACGGGATCGAAAGCACCAGCGCGCACGGCGACGCCACCACGAGCAGCGTCATCGCGTGGTAAAACGCGCTCACATTTCCCTCCACCGAGAGAAACGGGCGATGCCCCAAGCCGAGCCACCAAACGAAGAACATCACGAAGGTCAGCGCGAGGATGGCGTAGGTGTAGCGCGTGCCGAATTTGTCCGTGAACCGCTGCGCCGGCGCCTTGTTGCGCTGCGCGTTCTGGATGAGGTGGATGATCTTTTGCAGCGCGCTCTCCTGCGCCGGACGCGTGACCACGGCCTCGACTACGCCCCACAAATTGATGGTGCCTGAGAGCAGCGCATCACCCACGCGTTTCTCCACCGGCGCAGCCTCGCCGGTGAGGTTCGACTCGTCCGCCGCCGTCTCGCCCTTCGCGATCTCGGCGTCCACGGGGAACTGCTCGCCCGGCTTGATCCGCAGCCGCATCCCCGCGGCCAATTCCGCCACCGGCACCACCCGCTCCACACCCGCGGGATCGAGCACCGTGGCCGATTTCGGGGCGGAGTCGAAAAGCGAACGGATCTCCCGCTGCGTGCGTTCCATGGCGAAATGCTCCAGCGCTCCGGAGAGCGAAAACAGGAAGAGCAGCCCCGCGCCTTCCGCCCATTCGCCAATCGCCGCTGCACCCGCCGCCACCGCCAACATGAGGAAGTGCACGTCCACTTCTCCCACCCGCAATTTCTCCCACACCTCGCCGACCGTGAACCACGCGCCCGCCAGATACGCCGCGGCGAAAAGCCCCAGCGACAGCCCCGGGTGCGTGTTTTCCGTCCCCCAGCCCGCGAGGCCAAAGACCAGGCAGGCCAAGCTGGCCGCGAGCTGCACCCTCCACTCGCCCTCGTGATCGTGATCGTGCCCCGGCGCGTGAACCTCGACCGACCGCGTGCCCATCCGCGGCAGCCAGCGGCGGCGCGGCGCGTGGTCGTGGGCTTCGGCTCCGTGGTGAGAGTGCATGCGCGGAAGCTGTGTCGCATCGCTGCCGCGCTTTGTCAGCCCGCGAAGTGCGTTCGCACAATTTGTGCGTCGCCTTGGGCAACCGGCGTGTGGTTCCTTCGCGAATCGCAGTCGAGCATCTTTGCGCCGTGATTATTTACTTTGTCGAAACGGAACCCGGGGATGAGGAGATCTACGCCCGCGGCCTGCCGGGGCACGACGTGCGCTTTGTCCCGTCGCTCGCCGAGGTCGGCGACGACGCGGAAATCCTCGCGCCGTTCATCGGCGGGAAAGTCACCGGCGAATTTCTCACCGCGCATCCGCGGCTCCGCTTCATCGCCACGCGCTCCACGGCCACCGATCACCTCGACCTGCCCGCGTGCCGGGAACGCGGCGTGACCGTCGCGCACGTCCCGTTTCACGCCGAGACGACCGTCGCCGAGCACACCTTTGCGCTGCTGCTCGCGCTTTCCCGCCGGCTGCGGGAAGTCATGCTCGCGCCGAAAGGCGGGCGCTTTTCCTACGAGGCCACGCGGGGCTTCGAACTGGCAGGCAAGACCCTCGGGATCATCGGCATGGGGCACATCGGCCAGCGCGTGGCCCGGCTCGCGCAGGCTTTTGAAATGCACGTCCTCGCGCACGATGTGGAGCAACCGGCGGAAGTCGCCGCGGCCCTCGGCTTCACCTTCGTCCCGCTCGACGAACTCCTCGCCCACGCCGAGATCATCTCCCTGCACGCGCCGCTCACGCCCGGCACCTACCACCTCCTGAACCGCGACACCCTCGCGAAATGCCAGCCCGGCGTGCTCATCATCAACACTGCCCGCGGCTCCCTCATCGACACCGCCGCGCTGCGCGAGGCGCTCGATTCCGGGCAGGTCGGCGGCGCCGGACTCGACGTGCTGGAAGACGAGCGCCTCATGCGCGCCCCCGCCGCGAAAATCATCGCCGCCGACATCGTCGCGCACCTCCGTTCCGACGCCCTCGCCGGCGAGGCACGCGACGCCGACCGCGTGCGCCAACTCGAAGACCTCATGCTCGGCGACGCCATCCTCGCGCGGTCCAACGTGGTCTGCACCCCGCACGTCGCCTTCAACAGCCTCGAAGCCGTCGAGCGCCTCCAGCAGATGACCGTGGAAAACATCGCCGCCTTCGCCGCCGGACGGCGTCCGCACCTGGTGGGCTAGCGCGGGAATCGCGCCCGCCCGCCGCCCGCCCGCCCGCCGTCTTTCGCGAAAAAATTCGCCGGGAGATTCCGGTCGCGCGAGGGGCGTCATGACCGTCGTGCCGGCCCGATCTCGACGCCGGACCGATCTTTGCTCATCATCCTCCCGTGCCCGACTTCACCGGAAAACGCATCCTCATCTTCATCGTCGCCTACAACGCCGAGAAGACGATCAACAGCGTGCTCGACCGCATTCCGCCCGAACTGCGGACGCGCAACGTCGAGGTGCTCATCATCGACGACTCGTCGAAGGACGCGACCTTTCAGACCGGGCTGAAGCGCGAGGATGCGACGAGCGATTTCAAGGTCACGATCCTTCGCAATCCCGAGAACCAGGGCTACGGAGGCAACCAAAAACTCGGCTACCGCTACGCGATTGATCACGGCTTCGATGTCGTCGCGCTGCTCCACGGCGACGGCCAGTACGCGCCGGAAAAACTCCCCGCGCTGCTGGCACCTTTTTTTCAGGACGACGCCGACGCCGTCTTCGGCTCGCGGATGATCCACAAACAGGACGCGCTGCAAGGCGGGATGCCGCTCTACAAATGGGTCGGCAACCAGGTGCTCACAAAGTTTCAAAATGCGCTCCTCGGCACGCAGCTCAGCGAATTCCACAGCGGATACCGGCTCTACGCGACGAAAGCGCTGAAGCGCATCCCGTTCGAGCGCAACTCGAACGATTTCCATTTCGACACGGACATCATCGTGCAACTCCACTTCGCGGGCATCAACATCCGCGAGATTCCGATCCCCACTTTTTACGGCGACGAAATCTGCCATGTGAACGGGCTGAAATACGCGTGGGACATTTTCAAGACGATGCTCCGCGCGAAGTTTCACGAGATGAACCTGCTCTTCGATCGCAAGTTCGATGTCGGGCAGGTCGAGCTGACCTACGACCTCAAGATGGGCTTCGCGTCTTCGCACACCTACGCCATCGCAGCGACGCAGCCCGGCGCGCGCGTCCTCGACATCGGCTGCGGGCAGGGCTACGTGGCCGAGCATCTGGCGGAAAAGGCCGCCCATGTCACCGGTGTGGATCAGTACATCCGGGGAAAATCGGACAACCCGAAGATCGAATTCAAGCACTGGGACATGGACGGCCAGGAGTTCCCGATCAACGTCTCGGACTACGATCAGGTCTTCATGCTCGACGTCATCGAACACCTCAAGGACCCCGAGGTTTTCATGGAAAAGCTGCGCAGCGCCGCGGCCAACAAGCGCCCCGAGATCGTGCTCACCACGGCGAATATCGGCTTCGCCGTGACGCGCCTCATGCTCCTGCTCGGCTACTTCAACTACGGCCGCAAAGGCATCCTCGACCGCACCCACACGCGGCTCTTCACGTTCAACTCGATGCGCGAGCTGTTCGCCCAGACCGGCTACAAAGTGCTCGAAGTCCGCGGCATCCCCGCGCCCTTCCCGAAGGCCGTGGGCAACAACGCGCTCGGCCGCCTGCTCGTTTCGATCAACCGGCTCCTCATCGGCCTCAGTAAAGGACTTTTCAGCTACCAGATTTTCATCCGCGCCCGCGCCCTGCCCACGGTTCCGACTCTGCTCACGCAGACCATCGAGCGCAGCGCGGAGCTGCGGAAAGCGCTGGCCGGAAACACACCGGGGTAGGGCCGGCAAGCGCGGAGCGCGAAAAAACTGCCGTCCTCCTGAGCGGAGCGGAGGCTTTGCGCAGCGCAGTCGAAGGACCTTTCACTCCCGGCGGGAGCGAAGGCGGTGGTTGGCGGTGAAATGCCGAAGGCCGGCTTCACCGCCCGATTTACGCACGGTCTTCGGGCTCGGGTTGGCCGCGGTAGCTGAAGGCGAAAAGCGCGAAGACCGCCACCATCACCAGCGTGAGTCCGAGCCAGAAGCGCGGCCACGCCGTCACGCCCGCCACGGTGTTCGCGCTCTTCCACCAGCCATTGCCGAGGAAACCCGCGAGGCTGCCGAACCCGCCGAGCATCACGCCGAGCAACGCCTGCGCGCGCGCCCGCAGGCGGGCCGGCACGCGCTGTTCCAGATAGATCTGCGCGGTGATGAAATAGAGCGTGAAGGCGAACCCGTGCAGCGCGACGCCGACGAGCAGCCATGTCCGGTCATTCAGCGCGCAGAGCGCGTAACGCAAAATGCCAAACCCGATCCCGGCGAGGAATACCCACTTCAACCGCACTCGCGCCGACAACGCGCCCAGCCCGAACATCGCCACCAGCTCCGTGATCTGGCCGAGCGACATCGCCGCTGCCGCGTGCCCCACGCCGAGGTCGCGCAGTTGCATCGGTGCATACGGGTAAAACGCCGCCATCGGGATGGTGAAAAGCGCCGCCGTGAGGAAGACCACGCGGTGATCGCGATGCGCGAAAAGTTCCAGCGCCTCCAGGCCGAAAACATCGCGCCAAGTCCGGCGCAGCTTTTTCTCCAGAGGCGGTACCTCCGGCAGCAGCAGCGTGGACGCCGCGCTCACCAGCCACGTCGCCGCCGCGGCGTAACCGCACCGCACCGACGTATCCGCCACCAGCACCCAGCTCACCAGCCCGCCCGCCGCCATCCACCCGAGCGAACCCCACGCCCGCACCGGCCCGAATTCCCGCGCCGGGTCGCGCAGCCGCGCCATGACGATCGCCGTCGTCAGCCCGAAGATCGGCGCCGCGCTCACCGAATGCACCTGCAGCGCCGCCAGCACCCAACGCGCCGGCCAGTGCTGCCCGATGCCGTAAAACGTCAGCGCCAGAAATCCCGCCGTCAGCACCGCCAGCCAGCGCACCAGCCGCGTCGGCGAGATGCGTTGATCCGCCAGCGCGCCAAAGATCATCGGCGAGACGAACGCCGACACCCCGCTGCACGCGTAGGCCAGCGGCACGACCGCCTCGTAGCCGTGCGCCTTGAGCACATTGCCCAGCGGCACATTCCACATCCCGATCGCCGCCGCGTTCAGGAAAAATAGCGCCGCCAACTCGGCGTGCTCAAAACGTCGCCGTTGGATTTGCACGCGCGGAGCAAAGCCGTACCGGCAAGTCAAACGCAAGCGACTCGCGGCTCAGACGGAGCGGTCCGGGTCGAGTCGAAGACGCGGCCGCACCGCCGGCTCGGAACTTCACTGCTCACACCCATAAGCGGGAGACGCCGTAATCGTCCCACGCCTCGTCGGGGGTCACCGCGTGGAGACCGAGACGCATCGCCTGGACGATGAGCAACCGGTCGAAAGGGTCGCCATGATGCCGCGGTAGCATCTCGACGCGTCCGATGTCCTCCCACGTCACCGGCAGCACCTCGATGCCATTGGACATCAGCGCGAGCCGCAGACCGGGCTCCACACGGTAGCCGATGGAGAGTTTGCCGATGGCCGCTTTGATCGCGATTTCCCAAGCTGAAGCGATGCTCACGAAGCACTGGTGATCCGCGCTCTGGATGGTCGCTTTGATCGAGGCCGGCAGACGCTTCGAGTCCTCCAGAAAAAGGAGGACCGCACTTGTATCCAACAGCAAATCCATCAGCGTTTGCGCTTCACGGATTTCTTGGGAAGCGCTTCCGCGACGCGGGCAGTTTCTTCCTGCGCTGTCTCCATGTACTCCGCGAATTCGGGCAGCGGCGCGTCAAAATCTTCCGCCATGTAGAAGTTGGGCGACTTCAGCGAACCCGCGCGTGGGCGGGGACGCTCGGCGGCGAGGCCACGCAGCTCCGCGACCGCTTTCCCATGGCGGGTGATCGTGATCACGGCCCCGCCTTCCACCTCGCGAAGCAGCGTCGAGAGCTGCGTCTTGGCTTCATAAAGTGAGACCGAGTTCTTCACACCCTCCATTTTGACCAGTTTGACCAAAACGGCAAACGCTATTTTTTCTTCGGGATTTTCGGACGGGCGGCGATGCCGTCGTGAATGATCTTGAGCACAGCTTTGCGCTCCGCGCCGGCGAGCGGGAGCCGCGGGGCGCGCGTCCATTCGGCGCCGAGGCCGCACTCCTGCACGGCGAGCTTGATGTACTGCACGAATTTCACATGCACATCGAGGTGCAGCAGCGGCGTGAACCAGCGGTAGATGGCGCGCGCCTTTTCCCACTCGCCGCGCTGCATCAGCTCCCAGAGGTACTGGTTCTCGGCGGGGAAGGCGATGCCGGTCCCGGCAACCCAGCCGTCGATGCCGAGGATGGCGCTTTCGAGCGCGAGGTTATCCACGCCGGTGAAGATGGCGTAGCGGCCGCCGACGGCGTTGTGCAGGTCGGTGATGCGGCGCGTGTCGCCACTGGATTCCTTGAGCGCGACGAAATTCTTCACGTCGGCGAGCTGCGCGAACATCTCCGCGGTGATGTCGTTCCCGTAGCTGATCGGGTTGTTGTAAATCATGATCGGCAGGCCGGTGGCGCGCGCCACCGAGCGGAAATGCGCCATCGTCTCGCGCGGGTCGGGCGTCTTGTAAATCATCGCGGGCATGAGCATGAAGCCGTCGAGCCCGAGGCGCTCGCCGTCGCGCACGTAGCGGATGGCGGCGGCGGTGCTGGTCTCGGCCACGCCGCTGAGCACGGGCACGCGGCCCTTGATCACGCGCACGGCGAGTTCGATGACGAGGCGTTTTTCCTCCGGGTCGAGCTGCTGGTTCTCGCCCAGCGAGCCGAGCATGACCATGCCGGTCACGCCGGAACGGAGGAGGGCTTCGATGTGGCGGGCGGTCCCGTCGAGATCGAGGGAGCCGTCGCGGTTGAGTTGGGTGGTGATGGCGGGGAAGACTCCGCTCCAGTGAGGTTTCATAAGGGCGGAAGGGATAGTGGGCGGCGGGGAATTTGTCGCGTGGGAATTTTGCGAAAGGCCGCGCCAGTGGAGAAAACCGTCATCCTGAGCGGAGTTCCCGGCGGGCGAAGGAGGGCGGGAACGGAGTCGAAGGACCTCTGACTTTTCGTGGCCGGAGGCGGGGGAGGGAAATGCGGAATGACGAGCGGTTGGTCGCTTGAGGGCGCGTTCATGGGCGGAAATAGTTGGAGGTCCTTCGACTGCGCTGCGCAAAGCCTCCGCTCCGCTCAGGATGACCGAGATTTTTCCACCCGCCTCGCCGCCCCTGCTGGACGCGAAGCGCTAAAAAATCACCGGCCGTTTTGGCCGTCCTGCGGAGTCCGGGGTGACGAGGCGCAGGATGACAAAGACCAGCACCGCGCCGAGCGGCACGGTGGCGGGCAGCCAGACCAGCCAGCGACTGAATACGGCCATCGCGAGCATCACGTAGATGACCAGAGCCAGGAAGCCGACGATCACTGCGAGCCACTTTTTCTGCCGCGGGACGCGGAAGCTCACCAGCATGAGCAGGGCGACCACGACGCCCTCGGCCCAGAGCGGGGCGCGCCGGATGAAGGACTCGTTCTGGATGGTGGCGATGGCAGCGGCGAAAAGCTCCCCACGCGAACCGGTGCGCCGCGCGGCGAGGGGCACGGTGCGCGCGTCGGCGTCGGTGCGCGCGAGAAGCACGATACCGCCTTTCATTTGGTCGAGCGGCACTTGCATCCGGGTGCCGGCGGCGGCTTGCTCGCTGGCGAGAATCAGCTCGTCGAAGGTGCACTCGTGGCGCGGCGCGCCAAAGTCCACGCGCATCCGGCCAGTGACGTTGATCGGCACGCGCCGGTTTTTCCCAAGTTGGATGTGCGAGCCGAGTTCCACCGCGATCTCGTCGGGCGTGAGCTTCAGCCAGAGCATCACGGCCTGGAGGGCAAAGGCCGGCACCACCTGGCCGCGGTAGCGCAAGACCAGAGGCACGGAATTGGCGCGCTCATAGACCGGCGGGAGATTCACGAAGCCGACGGTCGAGGACAGGCGGAAGTTTTCCGTGGCCTGCCGCTCGATCACCGTGAATTCCGGGATGCGGTCCACGGCTCCCCGCACCTGGCGCAGCGCCGGCACCTCCTGGAGCGCGGGGATGACGCTCTGGTCCTCGGGAAAGCCCAGTTCGGAGCCGAGTAGGTTTTTGGGCGCGCTCAGGATCAGGTCACGCAGGATACTCTCGTACTGCGGCAACCGGCGCAGTTGCTCGTCGGAAAGGCCCAAGCGGTTCCAGTCCAGCACTTCATTAAGCGCGCAGACCTCGGGATTGAAGGGGAGGACGGCCTGGTAAAACTTGGCAAATTCCAACGGCGTCCACGGCCAGGGCTGCGTGGCAAGGCTGGTGTCATCAATCGCCACGAGGGTGACCGGCGCGGGCTGCGCGGCGCGCGGGCTGTGCATCGCGAGGAAGTCGGCGAAGGCATTGTCCCACGCCGCGAGCGGCTCCTGCCGCGACTCGTACATCAGGGCGAGACCAGCGAGGAGCACGAGGAACATGAACTGCGCTCCGGTGCGAAACATGGCGCGCAATGAGCGGGATTTCCGGGGCGACTCCAAGCACAAAAAGCCCGGAGATTTCACCATTCCGCGGCACAAAAAAGCCGCCAGAGAGCTACGACAAAGCAAGTCGGACGACCGTTGCTGCCTTCCGGCCCTGGCGGGGTTGGTCTGCCTGCTATCCGTAGTCCCTGACGGGACCGGGACTATGCGGAGCCTCGCGCCGGAAACAAACGAATTTTCGGAAAACTCGGGGAAAGCGCTTGCGCTGCCAAAAAATCACAGCTTTAAGGAGCGCCGTTGATTTCGTGGCGCTCACGTTGCGTCGCGAACTTCCCCCGCCCTCAACTTTAACCCCGCCCAAACCAGTATATTATGGCCAAAATTCTTCTCGGCATCGCACTTGCTGCCTTGCTCGCCACCGCCACGCTCGCCTTTCTCGCGAAAGGGAACGCGGAAAAGCTGCAGTCGGTCCTGGCCACGACGAAGCAAGATCTCGCCACCACGAAAAACACACTGGCGCGGACCAAGGACGAACTGAAAACCCGGACAGAAGAACTCGCGGCCGCAAATGTGAAGATCGAGGAGAAGGACAAGGAGATCGCCAACCTCAAAGGGCAGATGGATGCTTTGAACACGAAGATCGCGGAGGCGGCGACGGCCATGGAGGCGAAGACGGTGGCCATGGACACGCTGCAAAAGGAATTTGATGCCTACAAATTGCTCAAGGAGAAGGGCACATTGCCCGGTCAACCAGAAGGGGAGTCGCCCATCGTCACCGCGCTCAAGGGCGACCTCACCAGAGCCCAAGCCGAGGTCGCGGAGTCCAAGGCGCTGGTCGATACACTCAACGCGAATAAGAAGGCCCTCGAAGACAAGATGCTCGTCCTCGAGCAATACAAGAAGCGGAAGGAGACGGAGCAAATGCGGATCGGCGTCAGCGGGCGCGTTCTCGCGATCAATGGGGGTTGGAATTTTGCGGTGATCAGTATCGGCGACAAACAAGGAGCCGCGATGAACAACACGATGCTCGTGGTGCGCGACGGCACCCCGATCGGGAAGGTCCGCATCACGACCGTCGAGGCGAACACTTCCATCGCCGACATCCTGCCGGGAAGCCTGGCCCGAGGCGTGACCATCCAGCCGGGCGACAAAGTGATTTACGAAGGCCGCACCCCGGCCACCGGCATGGCACCCGCCGGACCGCGCGCCATCGCGCCCGGTCTGCTGGAGCGCTAGCGGTCACCTTCTTCGGAGATGTCGCGCATCATTCTTTTGCTCGCCCTCGGAGGCCTGTCGGTCTTTCTCACCGCCTGCGCCGGGCCCCAGCCGCAGAATCCCGACCGCGTGAGCACCATTCCGTGGAATCGGCCGGAGAAGTGGGAAGGTCAGGGCGCGCTCGGCGGCTTCTCCCCGAACAGCCAGTAGCCGGAGCCGCGCCGCCGCAACTCCGCCGGCTCAGTCCATGCCCGCGAAGCCGCGCATCCTCGTCATTCGCGGCGGGGCCATTGGCGATTTCATCCTCACGCTCCCGGCGATCCGGCTGCTGCGGGAAAACTTCCCCGCCGCGCATCTGGAAATCCTCGGCTACCGCCACATCGTCGCGCTCGCGGAAGGCCGCGTCTATGCGGACGCCGCGCGCTCGATCGAATATGGCCCGATGGCCGGGTTCTTCGTCCCGCGCTCCGAGCTGGCTCCCGACCTCGCGGAATACTTCGCCAGTTTCCAGCAGGTCGTCAGCTATCTCTTCGATCCCGACGGTTTTTTCGCGGCCAACCTCCGTCGCGCGGGCGTAAAAAACCTGCTCCCCGCGTACGCGAAACTCGACGACTCCGCGCACGCCGCCCACCAGCTCGCCCGGCCCCTGCAAAGCCTCGCGCTTTACCTCGAAGACCACGCCGCCACCGTCCACCCCAGCCCCGAAGATCGTGCCTTTGCCGACGCGTTTCTCGGCTCGGACGACGCGCCGCTGATCGCGCTCCATCCCGGCAGCGGGAGTCCGCGCAAAAACTGGCCGCTCGAGAATTGGCGCGCCCTCGGTGGCTGGATGCTCGCCCGCCAGTCCCCGCCCCGCCTGCTGCTCGTCGGTGGCGAAGCCGACCACGCGCAACTCGAGGCTCTCGCCATCGCCTGGCGCGGCCAACCGGTGATCCTCGCGCGCGATCTCCCGCTGCCGCACCTCGCCGCGCTGCTCGCGCGTTGCCGGCTGTATCTCGGCCACGACACTGGCATCTCGCATCTCGCCGCCGCTGCCGGCGCCCCCAGCCTGCTCCTTTTCGGCCCCACCGACCCCGCCATCTGGGCCCCGGCCAACCCGCACGTCACCGTCCTCACCGCGCCCGGCGGCGACCTCGCGCTGCTCACGCCGGAGATCGTGCAGGCTGGGATCACCGCGCTTTTGGCGTGAAGGCGCCGCGGCGGCGCATTGACAGCCCGCCGCCAACTCCTACCCTGCCGCACCGTGTCCGCCACATCTGCACTCAAACAAACGCCACTCCACGCCGAGCACGTCCGACTCGGGGCGAAAATGGTGGATTTCGGCGGGTGGTCGATGCCGGTGCAATACAGCGGGATCATCGCCGAGCACCACGCGGTGCGCGGCAATCTCGGGGTGTTCGACATCTCGCACATGGGCCAGTTTTTTGCCGAAGGTGCGGGCGCGGCGGCATGGCTGAACCGGCTGCTGACGAACAACCTCGACCGGCTCTCCGTGGGCGAGTGCCAATACACCTTTCTGCTCAACAACGACGGCGGCGTGATCGACGACCTGATCGTCTATCGCATCGCCGACGCGCGCTACCTCCTGGTGGTCAATGCGTCGAAAATCGACGAGGACTTCGCCTGGATGCAGGCGCACCTCGATCCCGGCGTGCAGTTTGAAAACCACAGCGAACACTACGCCGGGTTCGCCGTGCAGGGGCCGAAGTCGGCGCAGCTTTTCGACGCTTTTTTCAGCGGTCAGTATTCGCGCCCCGCGCGCAATGAAATCCTCGCGATCGAGATCGACGGGGAGAACTACTACATCGCCCGCACCGGCTACACCGGCGAGGATGGCTTCGAGGTCTTCTGCCCGGCCGGGCGCGCGGTGAAATCGTGGAACGACATCCTCGGCAAAGGCGCGGCGTTTGCCATCAAGCCCTGCGGCCTCGGCGCGCGCGACACGCTCCGCCTGGAAATGTGCTACCCGCTGAACGGCTCGGACCTTGGAGCCGACACCACGCCGATCGAGGCCGGGCTCGGCATCTTTGTGGACCTGCAAAAGACCGACTTCATCGGACGCCAGAAGCTCGCCGACCAAAAGGAGCAGGGCGTGAAGCGGCGGCTCGTCCCTTTCAAAATGACCGGCGCCAGCCCGCCGCCGCGCTCGCACTATGCGGTCTTCAAAGGCGGCGAAAAGATCGCCGAGACCACCAGCGGCTCGCTTTCGCCCACGCTGAAGGCCGGCATCGGCATGGCCTACATCCCCACGGAATTCGCGCGCATCAACGAGCAGATCGAGATCGAAATCCGCGGCCAGCGCTTCCCCGCGACCATCGAGAAAAAGCCGCTCCATCGTCCCAACACCGCAACCAACTAACCGCCTGCACTTTCGCACCCGCTCATGAATGTCCCTGACGAACTCCAATACGCCGCCACCCACGAATGGCTCCGCCTCGACGGCGCGACCGGAACCGTGGGCATCACCGACCACGCGCAAGCCGAGTTGACCGACGTGGTCTATGTGGAGCTGCCGAAAGTCGGCGCGCAGGTGAACGCCGGGCAGCAGATTTGCGTGGTCGAGTCCGTGAAAGCGGCGAGCGACATCTACTCGCCCGTCTCCGGCACCGTCACGGCCGTCAACGACGCGCTCACCGCGAGCCCCGCGTTGCTCAACACCGATCCGTTCGGCGAGGGCTGGATTTTTCAGATCAAGATCGAGGCCGGTGAGGACATCGAGCACCTCAAGAGCGCCGCGCAATACCGCGAGCAAATCGGCGGGGCCGACGCGGGCGGCGAGGTCTAGGAACCGCGCGCATGAAAACGCTGCTCGTCGCGCTGCTCGGCGTCGGCGCGCTGGCCCGCGCGGATCTGGTCATCGTGCAGAAAGTGGAGGGCGGCGGGCAGTCGGGCGAGCAGACGATCCGGATCAAAGGCGACCGGGCGCGCACCGATCTCGCGCGCGAGATCAGCGTGGTGTCCGACGCCGCGACCGGGGAAAGCGTCACCCTCATGCACGCGCCCAAGACCTTCATGCGGATCACCGCAGCGCGGAACCAGGCGCTGGTGGAAAAGATGCAGCAACGCCGCCCCGCCGGTGATCCCCCGAAGCTCACCACCACCGGACGGAAGGAGAAGCTCGGCACCTACGACTGCGAAATTTTCACGACGAGCTTCGGCGGAGTCAGCGTGACCTACTGGATCGCCTCCGCCTTTCCCAACTACCCCGCCATCCTCGCGCAACTCGGGAAGCTGCAGGCCGGCAGCATCTCGGCAATGGGCCGCGATTTGATGCCGGAGCTGAAAGATTTCCCCGGTTTTCCGATCAAAACCGAAATGGAAAGGGGCACCGAAAAAGTCAGTTCCGTGGTGCTCTCGGTGAAGGAAGAGCCGGTCGATCCCGCGAGCTTCGAGACCCCGAAGAACTACACAGAAGTCAGCGCACCCGCGCCGCCGGTTTCACCGCAGCAGCCTTAGATTTCGGGCGCAGATTCGCCCCAAATCCCGCTTGTCATCAAAACCGCCCCGGCTACGCTCACCGCACTTTTCCGCAGGATCACTTTCACTCTCGAATGACGCTCGGCAATCTCCTCACCGTCCCCCAAATCCTCCCCGCCATGCAGGCGACCGAGCGCTGGGGCGTGATCACCGAGTTGGTCGATCTCCTCGTCGCGGAAAAGCAGATCAAAACCGAGGACCGCGACGTCATCCTCAACGCCCTGCGCCAGCGCGAGGAGACCATGAGCACGGGCATCGGCTTTGGCATTGCCATCCCGCACGCCTCCTCGGATCGGGTGGAAAAAGTCGTCGCCGCCTTTGGTCGCTCACCCGCCGGGATCGAGTTTGAATCACTCGACAACGCCCCCGTGAAATTCGTCGTCCTCTTCGTCGTGCCGAAAGACCAGTTTCAAACCCACCTGCGCACCCTCGCCGGCATCGCGAAATTCCTCAACGACCGCGCCGTCCGGGATCGCCTCGGCACGGCGGGGACGGCGGAGGAGATTCTGGAAATTTTTCGCAGCTAGCAGCCGAACATCCAGCAGGAATCGGGTGGGTGAATGGTGATCGGTGAAGCGTGAATGGATCCGAGGGCACGTGCACCCGCAGGCCGATTTACAATTCACCGATCACCGATCACCAATCACCTTCTTTTCGCTTCCCACCCACATGACCCTCGCCGCCCAACTCGAAGCCCGCCTCCGCCCCGCCCTCGCCCACTTCGGCTTTGCCGATGCCCGCGTCCAGCCCGCCACCGACGCCCGCTTTGGCGACTACCAGACCAATGCCGCCATGATCCTCGCCAAGCAGCAGCGCGCCAACCCGCGCCAGCTCGCCGCCCAGATCATCGAGCGCCTCGACGTGGCCGACCTCTGCGCCCCGCCCGAAATCGCCGGCGCCGGCTTCATCAATTTCCGCCTCCTCCCCACCGCCCTCGAAAGCCAGCTCCCCGCCCTCGCCGCCGACCCGCGCCTCGGCGTCCCCGCCCCGGAGCAGCCGCAGACCATCCTCATCGACTTCAGCTCGCCCAACGTCGCCAAGCCGATGCACATCGGCCACATCCGCTCCACCATCCTCGGCGACGCCCTCGCCCGCAGCGCCGCCTTCCTCGGCCACCGCGTCGTGCGCGACAACCACATCGGCGACTGGGGCACCCAGTTCGGCATGCTCCTCCACGCGTGGAAAACCGAGCGCGACCCCGCCGCGCTCGCCACCGATCCGCTCGGCGAAATGGAGCGTCTCTACAAACTCATCTCCGCCCGCTCGAAAGAAGACCCCGCCACCCTCGACGCCGTCCACCAGGAACTCGTGAAGCTCCAGGCCGGCGACGAGGAAAACCTCGGCATCTGGCGCGAAATGCAGCGCCTCTCCCAGGCCCAGTTCGACGCCATCTACGCGCGCCTCGGCATCACCTTCGACATCACCCTCGGCGAAAGTTTCTACAACCCCTGGCTCAAGGACACCGCCCAGCAGCTCCGCACCGTCGGCATCGCCCGCGAGAGCGAAGGCGCCCTCTGCGTCTTCTCCGACGCCACCCTCCCGGAAAAAGACGACCCCTTTCTCATCTCGCGCGACGGCCAGTGGATTCCCCTCCCCGCCCTCGTGCAAAAAGCCGACGGCGCCGCCAACTACACCACCACCGACCTCGCCACCCTCGACTACCGCCAGCGCACCTACGCGCCCCACGCCATCCTCTACGTCACCGACGGCCGCCAGCAGCACCACTTCCGCCAGCTCTTCGCCATCTTCCGCCGCTGGCAACCCGCCGCCGCCGCCCGGCTCGACCACGTCTGGTTCGGCACCATCCTCGGCCCCGATGGACGCCCCTTCAAAACCCGCAGCGGCGAAACCATCCGCCTCGCCGACCTCCTCGACGAAGCCGAAGAGCGCGCCTTTGCCATCGTCACCGAGAAAAACCCCACCCTCCCCGAAGCCGAGCGCCGCGAGATCGCCCGCGTCATCGGCCTCGGCGCCGTCAAATACGCCGACCTCCTCCCCAACCGCCAGAGCGACTACACCTTTTCCTGGGACAAAATGCTCGCCCTCACCGGCAACACCGCGCCCTACCTGCAATACAGCCACGTCCGCATCCAGAGCATCTTTCGCAAAGCCGACGCCGACCCCGCCGCCCAGCAGGCCCCCGTCTCCGTCGCCGACCCCGCCGAGCGCGCCCTTGCCATGAAGCTCTTCCAGTTCGGCGAACTCCTCCCCCAGATCCTCGCCGACCACCGCCCCAACCTCCTCTGCAACTACCTCTACGAGCTGGCCAGCCTCTTCCACAGCTTCTTTGAAGCCTGCCCCGTCCTCAAAGCCGAACCCGACCTCCGCGCCAGCCGCCTCACCCTCTGCGCCCTCACTGCCCGGACGCTGAAGGAAGGGTTGGCGCTGTTAGGTATAGGTGTGCCGGAGAGGATGTAGAGCAGTTAGTGCTTTTGTGAAAGCACACCCGCCATCTTGATCCGCTTAATCTCTTCAATCACCACCCGGAGTGCCCGGCGACGCGTGCGCATGTAGCTTGGACTTCAGTCCAAAGTGCCGGACCTCCGCGCTGAAGCGCATGCGCCTTTCTCTCCCCACGAATGCTCGCAAAACCGCGTGCCTACTTGATCGAGTCGGCGGGGACGATCTTGATGCTCTCGACGCCGACGCGCTCCTTGGGCTTGCTGGGCTCGCCACTGGCGCTGGCGGCCACGGCGGAGTCGCCGAGTTTTTTCAGCACGTCCTCGCCTTTGATGAGCTTGCCAAAGCAGGTGTACTTGCCGTTGAGCGCCTGCGCGCCTTCGAGGCAGATGAAGAACTGGCAACTCGCTGAATCCGGGTTGGCCGAGCGGGCCATCGAGATCACGCCGAGGTCATGTTTGCGTTCGCTGAACTCTGCCTTGAGCTTTTCGTCCGCACTCCCCGTGCCCCACATCATTTCCTTGCTCAGGTCTTTGGAAAGCGGGTCGCCGCCCTGAATCATGAAGCCTTTGATGATGCGGTGAAACGCCGTGCCATCATAGAAGCCGCTCTTCGCGAGCTTGATGAAATTCGCGACGGTCTTCGGCGCGGTTTCCGGCCAGAACTCGATCACCATTTCGCCGGCCGAGGTCTTGATGACCGCGACTTCTTTGGTGGATTTTTCCTCCGCCGCACGCGCGGCGGGCGCGAGGGCGAGGGCCAGGGCGGTGGTCGTGAGGAGGAAGGAATGTAGGAGATTTTTCATAAGCTGGCGGGAGAATTGCCACGCCCCCGCGGCGCTGTCACGCAGAGAAACTGCGCCCCGCAAATCCCGTCGCGGCGTCTCAAGGGAAGGTTGCAAGGCGATTTTCGGACGCTAGTATGCGGCTTTGTCATTCATGAAATTCCACGCACTTTTCCTGGCGGTAATGTTCGGGGCAGCGACGCTCCAGGCGCAGACAGGAGCCCCTCCCGAATCGAATTCACCCGTCCTTCTCGCCCAGGCGGCCGCGCCTTTAAAAAAGGACAGCGCCGTGACGGCGATCAATGACCGCGGGGCGAAAGACGCCAAGGAAGCCAAGGACGCAGCCATCGCAGCCGCAGCGGCGGCGGAGGACACCTTGACCATCCCGGCGAACCGCGCGAGCGCGGGTGCGCCGTCCCCAGCCAGCATGACGGGCGACGTGACTCCGGTGACGCTGTGGAAGCTGATCCTCGACGGCGGATATGCGATGATCCCGCTCGGCGCGCTTTCGGTCATCACGGTGATGCTCGTGCTCGTCTATCTTTTCACCCTCCGGCGCAGCTCCATCCTCTCGCCGCAGTATATGAATACGGCGGACGTGCTTTTGAAAAAGCGCGACTACCTCGGGTTGCTGGCGATCTCCAACCGGCACAGCGAGGCCGTGGCGCTGGTGGTCCGGCGCACTTTGGATTTCGCCACGAAAAACCCCACGGCTCCCTATGACGTGGTGCGAGAGATCGCGGAAACCGAGGCCGGCAGCCAGGCCGCATCGCTCCAGCACCGCACCGTGTATCTCGCGGACATCGGCATGCTTTCACCCATGATCGGCCTGCTCGGGACGGTCATCGGCATCATTCGTTCCTTCGGCCTGCTCGGCAGCGGGCAGACGGCGACCTCGCGCGACCTGCTGCTGGCGAACGGCGTCTCCGAGGCGCTCATCGCCACCGCGGCTGGCCTCGTGCTCGGCATCCTGGCCATGTTTTTCTACTCCGTCTTTCGCAACCGCGTCCAAAGCCTGATCTCCGATTTGGAAATCGCCACGGCCCACATTATCGGCCTCGTGGCGCTGAACTACGGCAAGAAGCGCGAAGGCTTGCGCGTGGCCGTGGACGACGAGTATTGATCCGACCGCATGAATCTCCGCAAACGGACTGAGCCTCACATCATCGGCTTTCAGATCGCGCCGATGGTGGACATCCTCCTCGTGCTGCTCTGCTTCTTCATCGTCACGTGGAGCTTTGCGAAAAAGGAACTCGATCTGAAAGTGCGCGTGCCCTCCGCGCAAAACGCGGCGGAGTCCGCCTCGGTGGTCAATCAAACCGTGCTCAACGTCCGCCCCGACGGCACGGTGATCTGGAACAACAAGCCCGTCCCGCGCGCCGAATTGCTCACGCGGTTGAAGGAACTCTCGGGGCTTTTCCCCGACTACTCGATCATCGTGCGCGGGCATGAGAACGCCGAATGGCGGCGCATCTCCGACGTGCTCGACACCTGCCGCGAGGCCAACATCTGGAACGTCGCGTTTGCCACGCGGAAAGCCGAATGAGGACGCTGGTCGGCGCAAGTCTGGCCGCGCTACTCCTCGCGCTGCCCCCGGCGGAAGGCCAGGATACCAAGCCGCCGGTCCTGAAACCCTTCGCCCTCGACGACGACGGCAAGCCGATCCCGCGCGCCGAACCCATCGTCCCGGCCGCCCCGCCGAAGCCCGCGCCGGTGGCCGCCGCGACGCCCAAGCCCGCCGGCGTCGTGGCCCCGCCCAAGCCGATGACCGTGCCCGAGGTCGCCGATCCGGGGACGATCCGCGTGACTCCGAGCGGCACGCCGCGTTCCGCCGAGCAGCTCCAGATCGACCTGGCCAATGGCTACTATGCCAAGAAGATGTTCGATCTGGCCGCGCCGGAGTACGAGAAATTTCTCACCGTTTTCCCGAACTCCGCGCAGCGGCCCGAGGCCCTCTTTCGCCTCGGCGAATCCTACCGCCGCAACGGCACCACCAACGCCGCCCGCAACGCCTACGAAACCCTCCTCTCCCAATTCCAGACCGGCGAATTCATCGGCCCCGCCGCCTACCGTCTGGCGGAAATGTGCTACGCCGAGAAGCAATTTCGCGAGGCCCTCAACCTCTACCGCAAGGCCGCGGTGCGGTTGAAAGATCCCGCCGTCGCCAACTCCGCGAAGTTTTTTACCGCCCGCTCGCTCGAGGCGCTGGGCCAGAAACTCGACGCCCGCACGGCCTACGAAGACCTCGCCTCGACCGTCGAGGCCAACCCCTTTCAGGATGCCAGCCGCCTCTCCGCCGCACTCCTGCTCCGCGAGGGTGGCCGCACGGCCGACGCCGTCAAACAGATGCAGGTCCTCTCCGTCAAAGCGGAGAACCCGGAACTGAAACTCGAAGCCACCGTCCGCCTCGGCCTCTGGTCGCTCGAAACCGAACCGCCGCAACCCGCGCAGGCCGAAACCGCCTTTAAGAAAGCCCTGACCATGCCCGGCCCGGCCCGCTGGAAAGAGATCGCCCAAGTCGGGGTGCTGCGGATCGCGTTCGACGGCGGCAAATACCAGCAGGTTATTGATAGCTACAATCAGCCCGGCGCACAGTTCTCCGCGGACGTCCGCCCTGAGTTGACCTTGCTCGTGGCCGACTCCATGCGCCAGCTCGGCAAGACCGCCGAGGCCATGCGCTTCTACGATTCCGTTATCCGGGATTACTCCAGCTCCGTGTATGCCAAGGAGGCGCAATACCAGCGGCTAAAGATGCTCTACAACGGCGGCGACGACCAACTGGTGCCCGCCATCGACCAATACCTCGCCGCCAATCCCGAGGCCGAAAAGCGCGACCAGATCATGCTCATGAAGGCCGAGCTTTTTTTCAAAAAGAAGGACTACGCCAACGCCGCGCCGATCTACTCCTCGGTCGAGCTTTCGCGCCAGCTTTCCGGCACCCTCAAGGCGGAGGCACTCTTCAAGCTCGGCTGGTGCCAGATGGAAATGAAAGCCTTCGAACAGGGCACGAAAGCCTTCACTGCATTCATCGAAGGCTACCCCACGCACAAGCTCATCCCGGCCGCCATGACCCAGCGCGCCATCGGCTGGCAGTCGCAGAAAAATCTCGGCGCCGCCCTCGCCGACTACAACGACCTCATCAAGAAATTCCCGCAGGCCAAGGAACGCGAAATGGCCCTGCACCAAAAGGGCCTCATCCTCGGCATGCAGGGCGACAACGCGGCCATGGCCGAGACCTTCAAGCTCCTCCTCACCGACTACCCGAAATCCGCCGCCCGCGGGCAGGCCGTTTACTGGCTCGGCTGGGCGGCCTTTGAGGCCAAGAACTACAAGGACGCCGTGCCCTATCTCGACGAAGCCCGGAAATCCGACAAAGAGCAGTGGGGCGAGAAAGCCAGCATTCGGCTCCTGCTCTCGCACTATTACCTTGAGGACAAAGTCGCGGCCGCGCGCGAGGTCGATTTTTACGCCAAAGAAGGCAAGACCACGGTGCCCGCGGACATCCTGCGCTGGCTCGGCACCGAATTGAGCAAAGGCGGGGCGTTTGAGTCCGCCGAGAAATACCTCCTGCTGCTGACGCCCCGCGACGAGGTCACGCCCGCCGATTTTCTCCTCCTCGGCCGCAGCCAGCACTCGCTGGAGAAATACAAGGAGGCGGGCGCATCCATCGGAGCGTATCTTCAGGCCGTGAAGCTCCCGAAGCAGCGCGCCGAGGGTCTGCTCGCGCTCACCAAATCGCAAATTGCACTCAAGGAGTTCGCCGCCGCCCAGCAATCCGTGGATGAGATCACCCGGCTCCAACCCGAAGGCGACCTCAACGCCGAGGCCCGCATCAGCGCTGGCGACATCCAGATGGCGCGCGGCAAAACGGAGGAAGCGGCAAAACTCTACGAAGCCGTGCATCTCGTCGGCGTCGATCATCAGGAAATCACTCCGCGCTCCCTCGCCAAAGCCATCCAGGCCTACCGCGCCGCCGGCAACGAGGAGAAGGTCAAGAAACTCACCAACATCCTCCAAAGCCGCTACCCTGAATACGTGCAGGCCAACAAGCCATCGTAGGCGGTGCCAGCGGGTGCTGGTGAAAATCTTCGGAGAGTGACAGGCGGCGGGTGCCGGGTAAAAAGTGCCGCCGTGAACGCTGTCTTCGCCGCCTACCGCGAGTTGGAAACGCGCATCCTCGCCGCACTGCGCGAGGATTTGCGCGAGGCGGAATTCGATGCGCTGGCGCTGGCGGCGCACGCTTTCCAAAAGCGCTGGAACACGCCCTACGCGAATTTTTGCGCGCCGCGCCCGACCGCCATGCACTGGCGGGAGATTCCCGCCGTGCCGCAGAGCGCGTTCAAAACCGCGCGGCTCTCGGTCGCGCCGCCGGGGATGATCTCGCGGACGTTTCGCACGAGCGGGACGACGGGTGAGGGTTTCGGCGAGCATCATTTCATCGACCCGCGGCTCTACGATGCGGCGATGCTGGCAGGGTGGGATTGGCTGGATCGCCGCAGCGCGGAGGCGGTGATTTTGCTCACGCAGGAAAGCGCGGACGCGCCGCAGTCCTCGCTCGCGCAGATGTTCAGCACGCTGGCGCGCGAGCGCTTCGGCGAGTTTGTCTTCGCGGTGGTGAACGGAGGCGGGGCGCTGGATGTGGAGCGCTTTCGCGCGGCGATGAAGACCTGCTTTTCCGCGAAACGCCCGGTCGCGTTGCTCGGCACGGCGCTGGCGTTTCTTCATCTAAGCGAACAGGTCGGCGGGGAATGTTTTGACCGGCTACCCGGCACGCTGGTGCTTGAAACCGGCGGCTACAAAGGCAGCGGGCGGGAGGTGCCGAAAGTTGAGCTCTACCGCCGAATCGGCGGGCTCTTTGACCTGGAGCCGGAAGACATCCTCAACGAATACGGCATGACGGAACTCAGCTCGCAGTTTTACACCCGCGGGCTCGGCCGGCCGCACGAGGGGCCGCCGTGGGTGCGCGCGGTGGTCATCGATCCCGAGACGGGCGGCGAGACGGCGGTGGGCGAAACGGGCGTGCTGCGCATTTTCGATCTCGCGAATCTCGGCTCGGTGCTGGCCGTGGAAACGCAGGATCTCGCGGTGCGGCGCGAGCGCGGTTTCGAATTGCTCGGGCGCGCTCCCGCGGCGCTCCCGCGCGGCTGCTCGCGCGCGGCGGATGAAAGGCTGCGCGCGTGAATGCGCCGGGTGGAGCACGCGACTCGCGTGCTGTTTGCGGCGACCCGCCGCGAACATCGGGAGAGCGCGCCGCAATGCGTGGCCCGCGCTGCGTGACGATGCGCTCCCGGTGTATTCGGCGGGTCGCCGAACACCGCACGCGGGTCGCGTGCTCCACCCGGAACCGCAAGCGCCGGGCTTGCTTTCCATGAACACCGCCGAACGCGCCCACCACCTCGCTGCCGCCGCGGCACGCTTCCCATTTCTCGGCCGCACGACCGCGGACGAGCTGCTCGCGCTGGTGCGCGCGGAGTTCAGCCATGCGGAGGCGCTGGATGATTTCGTCCCGTACGGCGGACACTTCGCAAAAGTGCTGGCGGTGGAGACGATCCTCCACGTGGTCAGCGCCAACACTCCGGCAGCCGGACTGCAAAGTCTGATCCGCGGACTGCTGCTGGGCGCGCACAACCTTTGCAAAACTCCCTCCGCGGGCCTGCCGGAGATCGGTGAGTTTCGTGCCGCGCTGCCGGCGGAACTGACGGCGCGCGTGGAAATCGCCGGCGAACTCCCCGCCGACTGGCTCGCCCGCGCCGACGCGCTGATCGTCTTCGGCCACGACGCCACGATCGCGCATTTCCGCACCCTTGCGCGACCTGAGCAGCGCTTCATCGCGCACGGCCACCGGCTGAGCTTCGGCGTGGTCTTCGACGACCCGGCGCACGCATCCGCGCCGCTCGCCGCGCGCGATGCCTCGCTTTTCGATCAGCAAGGCTGCCTTTCACCGCATGTTTTCTACGTGGCTGGAGACGCCCGCGGCTATGCGGCCCGGTTGGCGGAAGAGATGCGCGCGTTTCAAGAGCGGGAGCCGCGCGGAAAGATCGCCCTCGCCGAGGCCAACGCGATTCGCACGCGCCGCGAGGATCTCGCCTTCCGCGCCGCCCAGGGCGAGCCGATCACGCTGTGGCAGAGCGAGGCCTCGACGGCGTGGACGGTGGTGTGCGACGCGCGCCCCGGCTTTCCGCGCTCGCCGCTGAACCGCTTCGTCTTCGTCAAGCCGCTGCCCACAGATTTCGGTGCGGAGTTGCGCGAGGTCCGCGCACACTTGAGTTGCGCCGGGTTCTGGCCCGCCACGCTCGCGCACGCCCGCACGCTCGCGCCGCTCGGCGTCTCCCGCCTTTGCCCGCTCGGGCAGATGCAGGAGCCGCCGTGGACGTGGCTCCAGGACGGCGCGCCCGCGCTCGCGCCTCTGGTGCGCTGGGTCGGCACGGAAGGCGCGCGCGAGTAGAGAGTTGCAATTCGCCCGGGCGCTTCGCATTTTTCCCGGCATGTCGAAAGAAGACGCGATCAAGACGGAAGGCGTCGTCCAGGAAGTTCTCCCCGGAACCATGTTCCGCGTGAAGCTGCCGAACGGCACGCTGGTTCTCGCCCACATTTCGGGCAAAATGCGCAACCACTTCATCCGCATCGTGCCGGGTGACAAAGTCGAGATCGAGTTGTCGGCTTACGATCTGTCCAAGGCGCGCATCATTTTCCGCGAGCAATAAGCGCAACGCCGGGACGCCAGCCGATTTCATTTCCAGAAACCTAAACAACGCAGCAACCATCCACGCATTATGTCCGACGAAACGAATTCCAAACCCGAGGCGAACAATCTCGAAAACGCCAAGGCCCACGCCAAAGAGGCGATGGACTCCACCAAGGCCCACCTGAAGGAGGCGGTCGATAGCTCGAAAGAGCACCTCAAACACGCGGCGGACGACCTCCGTGCGGCGGCCGAAGCCAAGGCGCGCGAACTGCGCGAGTCCGCGACCGCGAAGACGGCGGAATTCCGCGGGCGTGCCGAGCAAACCTACGGCGAGACCCGGGAGCGGGTGCGCACGCTGCAGGAGGATGGCGAGGCCTACGTCCGCGAGAATCCGACGAAAGCGGTGCTGACCGCCGTGGCTGCGGGCTTCGTGCTCGGGCTGATCTTCCGGCGCTAAGCCCGGCGCAATGCCCGACCCCACGACCGAAGATTTCCGCGCGACGGAAGCCGCCGGAATCTTCGGCCACCTCACCGCGCTCCTCTCCGCGAAGCTCGCGTATCTGCGGGCGCGCCTGGAACTCGTGGGCCTGGAAGGCCGGGAGGCCGCCGTGCATTACGGCGTCATCCTGGCCCTCGCGCTCGGCGGGTTGATCGTGCTGGTCTTCGGCTACTTCTTCCTCGTCATCGCGCTCGTGTTTCTCGTCGCGCATCTCCTCGGCGGGGCGACCGCGTGGATCTGGGTGACGCTCGGCGCGGCGTTGCTGCACTTCCTCGCGGCGGCAGTGCTGCTGGTCGTGGCGAAAGCACGGCTCGGTGCGCCGATGTTTGCCGACTCACTCCATGAACTCAAACAAGACCAGGAATGGCTAAAGACCAACGCAAAGCCGAACTGACCGCCGAACTCGCCCTCGCCCGTGGCCGCCTCTCGGCGAACCTCGACGCGCTCCGGCGCGACCTGGATTTTTCCACCCGCGTGAAAGGCGCAGTGATGAGAAATCCGGCCACGTGGGTGGGTGGCGCGACACTCTTCGGCATGCTCCTCGCCAAGCTCCCCGCGCGGCGCAAGAAGATCGTCGTCACGACCGACGGAAACCCGGCCAAGCTCGGTACGGCCGGCAAGACCGGTCTGCTCCTCGGCGCGCTGAAAATCGCCTTCGACCTCTCCCGTCCCGCGCTCGCGAAGTGGGCCGGACAGCGGGTGGCCGACTACATGGACGGTGCGAAACCGAGCGGGCGGGCGCGGTCATGATTCGCCCGCAGATCCAGCACCCATCAGCTTTGCTGGCCGGTGAACGAAGTTTCGTTTACAATTCATGCGCGCGCCGATAGCTGTCTCGCCGCTTTTCATGGACGATCCCAATCCCCCGCAAACTGCCCGCGTTGCCGTGCCCCGCGCTGTCCCGGTTCCGCGAGCCGTCCCCCGGGTCGATCCGGAGGAACCCACCGAGCCGGAGGCGATTCCTGTCCCCGAGGCGGAACCGGTCGCCGTCGTGGAGGTGGTGGCGGAGGAGCCCGTCCACACTCTTACGCACGTGGACGAGTATCTCCGCGTCGCCCAGGAAGCCGGGGCCTCGGACCTGCATCTCGGCATCAACGCCCAACCCATCTGGCGGCGGCACGGCCTGCTCGCACCCATCTGGTCGCAGGCGGATACCCTCACGGCAGAAGACACGAAGACCCTGGCTTGGAACTTCCTGAGCGACGCCCAGAAAGAACTCCTGGCCGCGCGGGGCGATGTCGATTTTGCCTACGCGACGGATTTCGGACGCTTTCGCGCCAGCGTGGTGCGCCAGCGCCTGGGAATCGACATCGTCTTCCGGGTCATCAGCACAAATCTCCGCTCGATGGACGATCTCGGGCTCCCGGAATCGCTCAAGCTGCTCACCCAGTACCACAATGGCCTCGTGCTCGTGACTGGGTCCGTGGGTTCGGGTAAATCCACCACGCTCGCGGCCCTCGTGGACGAGGTGAACAAGACGCGGCACGACCACATCATCACGCTCGAAGATCCGATCGAATACATCATCGAGTCCAAGGGCTGCCACGTGACCCAACGCGAAGTCCACACCCACACCAAATCCTTCGGCGCGGCCTTGCGCGGCGCACTGCGCGAAGATCCCGACGTCATCATGGTGGGAGAAATGCGCGACCTCGAAACCATCTCGCTGGCGATCACCGCGTCGGAAACCGGCCACCTCGTGCTCGGCACGCTGCATACCGGCAGCGCGGCACGCACTCTCGACCGCGTGCTCGATGTCTTTCCCATCGATCAGCGCGAGCAGATTCGCATCATGGTCAGCGAGTCTCTGCGCGGCATCGTTTCCCAGCAGCTCATCCCGCGAAAAGACGGGGATGGGCGCGTTCTCGCCATGGAAATCCTCACCAACACCCCGGCCGTCGGAAACCTCATCCGTGAAGCCAAGACCTACATGCTGCCCGGCGTGATGCAGACTGGGAAGAAGCAGGGCATGAAGCTCATGGACGACAGCCTGATGGAACTCTACGACAACGGTCTGATCTCGCAGGAGGAAGCTTACGTTCGCGCGGAGCAAAAGGCGCTCATGAGGCAACACTTTGCGCATTAAAAGCATGAAGGTTGAAAAACCCGCCGGTTGGCAGTGCTTCATCCTTCATCCCTCAGCCCTCAGCCTTTTCTTCCCATGGCCTACATCGACCAATTTTTCGAAGTCCTGATCGCCGAGGGTGCTTCCGATCTGCACCTCGGGCAAGGTCAGTCGCCAAAAATCCGCCGCCACGGCGAGGTCGTGGCCATTCGGGAAGAGGTGCTTTCTCATGATGAGATGGCTTTCATGATGAGCGAAATCAGCGGGGCGGATCGCTGGGAAAAGTATCTTGCAGGCGGGGATTTGGACTTCGCTTACGAGATGGACGAACACTCCCGGTTTCGCTGCAACTTTCTGAAACAGACGCACGGCTTCGGTTGTGTCTTCCGTCTGATTCCCACGAAAATCATGACGCTGGAACAGCTCGGCATCCCCGCCGTGGTCAAGGAGTTTGGCCATCTCCGCGGCGGTCTGGTGCTCGTCACCGGGCCGACCGGTTCCGGAAAATCGACCACGCTTGCCGCCCTCATCGACTACATCAATGAGAACTTCACGCGCCACATCATCACCGTCGAAGAACCCATCGAGTTCGTGCACAATAACAAGCGCTCGATCATCACGCAACGCGAGGTGCCGGAGAACTCGATCTCCTTTCCCCAGGGGCTGAAGGCCGCGCTGCGCGAGGATTCCGACATCGTGCTGGTCGGAGAGATGCGCGATCTCGAAACCATCCAGCTTGCCCTTACGGCGGCGGAGACGGGTCTGCTGGTCTTCGGAACCCTGCACACCAATAACGCGCGCAAAACCGTGGACCGCATGATCGACGTTTTCCCCAGCGACCAGCAGAGCCAGGTCCGCACCATGCTGGCGAGCTCGCTGCGCGGCGTGGTTGCGCAGTTGCTTTTGAAGAAAACGCCCGAGGCCGGCGGGGGTCGGATCGCAGTGAACGAAATTCTCGTCGTGAACAGCGCGGCATCCGCCATCATCCGCGAGGGGGCCACGCAGAAGCTGCAGGATGTCATCGTCGGCGGAAAAGGGCAGGGGATGCAATTCATGGACGACGCCATCTGGAGCGTCATGCAGCAGGGCATCGTCACTCCGCACGAAGCCTACATGAAGGCGATCGACAAGAATCGGTTCCGCGTCTTCCTCCCGCCGGAGGACAGCGGGCTGTAGCCTGCAAAGCTCCCAAAACCGGGCGTCCCGGAAGGGGGTTTCCAGCTTTCTCCGGCCAGTGCAGCAGCCAGCCGGGACCAAGTTTTCCCAAGGCCAGATGGCTGCGACGGTTGCTGCGCTCACCCACCGGGTGAGTCAGAAAAATTTCGTCAGCCGTTCCTTTCGTGTCGTTTTGTGTTTTTCGTGGACACTCCATCGCCGCTTTTAGGCTGACAGACTTGCTTCGCCCTTCCCTATTCTGTGATTCCGTTCCCTCCGTGACCGACCTCCTGCTCCGCATCTTCGGTGTGAAAATCGAGAACGCCGCGAACATTTCCGGCGTGCAGGTGGTGCTGCGCAATACCGGGTCGGTCGGTTGGATCATCCTGCTCGCCCTGCTGCTCGGCGCGATGACTTGGTGGAGCTACTGGCGCGATACGCGGGAGTGGGTCTCGCCCGCGCGCCGGCGGGTGCTGACCACCCTGCGGGTGCTGCTCTTCACGCTGCTGCTCCTCGTCCTTTTGCGGCCGGTGCTGGCTTTCACCATCGAGGGCACGATCCGGCGCACCCTGATCAATCTCATCGACAACAGCGCGAGTATGAAGATTGCCGACCCGCGCTTCGACGCGGCGGACTTGAAGCGCGCCGCGCTCGCGCAGGGCGTGCTCGATATTCGCAAAGGGCTCGACCAGTCGCTCGACGCGGGCAAAGCGGTGGCGTTGAAAACCGTGCCGCGCGTGGACCTGCTGCGTGGCGTGCTGCGCAATGACGACCTCGGACTGCTGGAAAAGTTCGCCAAGGCGTACGACGTGGACACCTTCACCTTCGGTGCCACCCTCGCGGAAGTGACCACAGCGGGCGGGTCGCCCGCGGAGACTGGAACAGGCGGGTCGCCTGCCCCACTAGCCCCGCCCGACCCGCGCGCGTGGGTGGACAAGCTCGATCCGAAAAGCCAGACCACGGCCATCGGCGACGCCCTCCGCGAACTGCTCGAGCGCAAGCGCGGCCAGCCGCTCGCGGGCATCTTCCTCGCCACCGACGGCGCGAGCAATCTCGGCACCCAGCCGCTCGAAGCCGCTCGCCTCGCCCGCTCGGACGGCGTGCCGCTTTTCATCTACGGCGTCGGCATCACCTCGCCGCGCGACATCATCGTGGCGAACATGTTTGCGCAGGAAGTGGCCTTTGTGAAAGACGAGCTGCCCGTGACCGTGCGCGTGCGCGGCCAGGGGATGCGCGGCGAGACGGCGAAGATCACCCTGCGCCTCGGCACCGAGGTCGTGGCGAGCAAAGACCTCACCTTTACCGACGACGAAGAGCAGACCGTGCCGCTGCCGTTCACGCCGAAAAATGTGGGCGAGTTCGAGTTGAGCGCGTCCATCACGCCGCGCGACGATGAAGCGGCGAAGGACAACAACGCGGTGACGCAGCGGCTCAAGGTCATCGACAGCAAAGTGAAGGTGCTGATGGTCGAGGAGTCGCCGCGTTGGGAGTTCCGCTACCTGCAGGCCGTGCTCCTACGCGACCGCCGGCTCGAAGTGAAATGCTGGCTGCAGGAGGGCGAGCCGGCCATCACCGAAGGCGAGGGCTCGCCCTACGTGAAGGCCTTCCCGTCGACCAAGGATGAGCTTTTCAAATACGACCTCGTGGTCCTCGGCGACGTGGCCCCCAAGGCGCTCGGCGAGGAAGCCATCGGGTGGCTCGGGGAGTTCGTCTCGAAGTTCGGCGGCTCGGTCCTTTTCATCGCGGGCAACAAGCACAACCCCGCCGCGTATCGTGGCACGGTGCTGGAGAAAATGCTGCCCGTGGAACTGGGCGAACTCGCCGCGAAACCGGCCGGCCCCGAGCGCCCGACCACACTCGAACTCACTGCGCAGGGCCGCACCAGCCCGATGCTGAAACTCTCGCCAAAGGACGACGAGAACATGGCCATCTGGAAACGCTTCACGAAAGTCTATTGGGTCGCCCGCGTGACCCGCGCGAAGCCTGCCGCGCAAGTCCTGCTCCAGGATGCCGACGCCACGAAAGCCACGCGCTTTGGCAAGATGCCCGTGGTCGCACAGCAGCAATACGGCCTCGGTCAGGTGCTCTACTTCGGCACGGACAACACCTGGCGCTGGCGCAAAAATGCCGACGAGCGCTTTTACCCGATCCTGTGGGGCCAGGTGACGCAGAAGCTCGGCCTCGCGCACCTGCTCGGCGGATCGAAACGCACGCAACTCAGCGTGGACAAAAAGAGCTACAACACCGGCGACCGCGTGGCCGTCTATGCGCGGCTCTACACCGCCGACTTCAACCCCGTGAAGGACGCCACCTTCGAGGGCGGTTACAGCGTGAAGGCTGCGGCCGCCGGACCCGACGTGCCGGCTGGTCCGCGGCAGGAGGTCACGCTCCGCGCCGTGCCCGAGCAGCCCGGCATGTATCGCGGCGACTTCACCGCGCTCGCGCCGGGCATACATCGGTTTGCGGTGAAAGGCGACGACGTCACGTTCATCGAGTTTACCGTCGCCGAGCCGGCCTTCGAGCTGGGCGAGACGGCGATGAACGAAGCCCTGCTCAAGCAGATGGCGGAGATCAGCGGCGGCGGATTTTTCCGCGAGGAAACGCTGGTGAAACTCCCCGAACTCATCGCCACAAAAACCGAGCGCGTCACCAGCATCGTGGATGCCGAGCTGTGGTCCTCGCCGCTCTACTTTGCGCTGCTCCTGATCGTCGCGGCCCTGGAGTGGTATCTGCGGAAGAAGGCGCAGTTGAAGTGAGCGGACTGATTGCTGGAGCAGGTTGAACCTTCCATACGCGTGGCATCCTGAGCGGAGCAGAGGGGCGAAAAGACGGGCGTAGCGCAGTCGAAGGACCTCGTGAAATCTCCAGCGACGTCGCCCGTGACTCCACGGGGTCCTTCGACTGCGTTCCGTCCCGCCTTCGCCCGCACGGAACCCCCCTCAGGATGACACGCAATTTCCCCCCTCGTTCCCAAAGTTAGCGCAGCGCTTTGGGAACGAGAGAAACGTGAGTGAAAACTCACAACTTCCGCAGAGCCGCGCGAGTCTTTCCGGGATCTTGCCGGCAATCCAGCACCCGATACACGACCACAGCGCCTGCGGCGTCGAAGCGGTAATAAACGGCCCACGGAAAACGCCGGGAAAGCATCCGGTGAAACCCGAGAACCTGTCGATGAATGCCCGCGTAGAGCATCAGCGAATCAATGTCGGAGAAGAGAATTGAGGAAATACCCGCCCAATTCCTCGCCCTGTTGCCCGTAGAAATCCCGCCCATCCGCCAGGTCCTGGCGGGCGGCGATGAGGATGTGGATTTTCACACGGTCTTCTGGCGCAACTCCGCTTTCACCCGCTGCCAGTCGAGCACTTCTTCCCGTCCATCCGACAAACGCCGCTCCGTCTCCGCCAGAGCCTCCGCATGCCATGCGGGAGAAGCCAGTTCCGCCCCGCCGCCGCCGCTCAACTCATCCCACAAAGTTTCCATCAAACGCAATTTCTCTGCGTGCGGCAATTGATCGGCGGCGGCTTCGATTTCGGTCAGCGTGCTCATGGCTTCGAGAGTAGCCGCTCCGCTGCCCGGCTCAAGCCGCGAGTGCCGAAGTGTGGCCGATCAACGAACGCCGGGCCGCGCTCGGGGCAGGCCGGCGCGACAGCGATTTCTTCCCTCGTTCCCAAAGTCAGCGCAGCGCTTTGGAAACGGATACCGGAGGCGAAACTCTGTTTCGGCGGCAGGCATGTGAGCGTGGGGACCGAGTTCGCGATCAGCGTGCGCCCGGGGGAGACAGAGTCTTGCCGGGACGAGCGTCTCCCAAGCGCTGCGCTGAACTTTGGGAACGAGAGTGACAACTGCGCCGCGGCGGAACGGATTCCAAAGTTGCCGCTCGGGCAGGCGTCGCCCATTCTCCCGACCGTGAGCAGCGCCCCGCAATCCCCACCCGCAGCCGACCCGCCCGCGCCTCCGCCGGAGCCAGTCCGGCGCGAGCAACCGCAGCGCCTCCCGGACACCGCGCGCGAGATCGCGGGGCGGATCCGGCAGGTGCGGTGGAAACATGGACGCACCGTTTTGTGGCGCGGGGTGGGGATGGCGGTGACCGCACTGTGCGGGTGGCTGGTGATCGAGACGGTGACGGACTTTCTCACGAATCTCCCGTGGCTCTCGCGGCTGGCGTTCTTCCTCGTCGGCGTCGGCGGAGCGTCCGCATTGTGGTGGCAGTTTGGCCTGCGCGTGTGGTGGCGGCAGATGTCGGATGAAGCGGTGGCGCTGATGGTCGAGCGGGCGCTGCCGGAGTTCCGATCGCGGTTCATCGCGGCCGTGCAACTCGGGAAAACCGCGGAAGGTTCGGCCTCGCCCGCGCTGGTGCGTGCGCTCGTGGCGGAGACCACGGCGATGGCGGCGCAGATGAAATTCGACAACGTGGTACCGACGGGACCGACGAACACCTGGCTGCGCGCCGCGCTGCTCGCGCTCGTCGTGACGGGCGGGCTGGCGGCGTACGGCGGACATCGCACCGTCCCGCTGGTCCTGCGCGCGTGCCTCTTCACCATCCCCGTGCCGCGCCAGACGCAAATCGTGGAGGTCTCCGGCGATCGCATCATCGCCATCGGCGACGACCTGCGCCTCGAGGCCGGGGCGCGCGGGATCGTGCCGACGAAGGGCAAATTGCGCGTGAAAACCGCGAAGGGAAAACCGCAGGAATTCGACCTCGCCGCGAACGTGGATAAGCCCGGCTCCTTCGCCCGCGTGCTGCAGAGCGTGCAGGAGCCGTTCGACTACGTCATCGCGCTCGGCGACGCGGAAAGCCCGAGCTATCGCGTGCAGGTGAAACCGCGCCCGTCCGTGGCCAGCGTGGAGTGCCGCCAGGTCTGGCCCGCCTACACGCAGCTCCCGCCGCAGCGCCGTGCGCTCGGTGATTTGAAAATCCTCGCGGGCAGCAAACTCACGCTCAAAGTGAAGGCCAGCACCGCCGTGAAAGTGGGCGAAATCCGGCTCGTGGGCGCCGACCGCGACAAGCCCGCAAAGACTGCGCCGATGAAGCCCGCCGGGGAGGACAAGACCCTGCTCACCGGCGAAATTCCGATTCCCGCCGAAGGCGTGACGGGCATGACGCTCCAGCTCGTGGACAAGGACGGCGTCGAGTCGCGCGGCGCGGCCGTTTACCACATCGACGTGGTGAAGGACGCCCCGCCCACCGTCAAAGTCCTCTGGCCCGACCGTCGCGAAATCCTGCTCACCCGCGGAGCCACCGCGCTGATTTCCTTTGAGGCGAAGGACGACTTCGGCGTGGCCAAAGTGCGGCTGCATTACGCCGTCGATTGGGTGGAAAAAGGACCACACAAAACCATCGACCTCGAACTCGGCGACGCGCTGCCCAAGGCGGTCACGCGGCGCTTCGACTGGAAAGTCGGGGCCATCGTCCCGCGCGTCGAGGAGGGCAGCGTGATTGACTATTGGTTCGAGGTCATCGACGCCAACGACGTCACCGGCCCCGGCGTCGGGACCGTCGAGCACTACCAGGCCCGCATCGTCAGCGAAGCGGAGAAACGCGCGGACCTCGCCAACCGCCTCAGCGACGCGATGGAGGGTCTGAACGGCGTGCGGCAGGGCCAGGAGGAACTCAACAACAAGCTTGGCGAGATCATCTTCGAGAAACCGCCCGACGCGAAGTAGAGCGAGGATTGTTCCCGGCGAATGGGCTCCGCCCGCTCGGCTGTCTCGCAAAGCCTCGGCTCCGCTCCGCTCCGCTCAGAGCGAAATGCCGAAGCGCTTGAGCTTCGCGTAGAGCGTGGGGCGGTGAATGCCGAGCAGCTCGGCGGCGCGCTTCTTGTTGCCGCCCGCGCGGCGGAGCGCGTCGAGCAGCGCCTCGCGCTCCATGCCGCCGAGGGTCAGCGGCGTGCTGCCGGTCGCGGCGGGCGCACGCATGAGATCGGGGCGCTGGATTTCGCGCGGGAGAAACTGTGGGCCGAGCACCGGGCCGTCGCACAGCACCAGCGCGTGCTCGATGGCGTTTTGCAATTCGCGCACGTTGCCCGGCCACGGGTAGGCGCGCAAAAGTTCCAGGGTCTCGGGTGCGAGCTGCGGCACGGGGCGGTCGAGTTGCCGGGCGAAGCGGCGGAGAAAGGTGTCGGTCAGTTTGGGCAGATCCTCGCGCCTTTCGCGCAGCGGCGGGACCTCGATCTCAAAGGTCTTCAGCCGGAAATAAAGGTCCTGCCGCAGCCGCCCATCCTGCACGGCCTGCGCGGGCGGACGATTGCACGCGGCGATGAGCCGGAAATTCGCGGGCAGATTTTTCACCGAGCCGAGCGGACGAAACTCGCGCTCCTGGAGCACCCGGAGAAAGCGCGTCTGCAGCTCCACCGGCATCTCGGTGATCTCGTCGAGAAAGAGCGTGCCGCCGTGCGCCTCGGCCAGCATCCCGGGAAAGGCCGCGACCGCGCCGGTGAACGCGCCTTTCACGTAACCGAACAGCTCCGACTCGATCATGTTCGCGGGGAACGCGCCGCAATCCAGCTTCACGATCGGCCCCGCGGCGCGCGCGCTTTGCCGATGCAGGGCGTTTGCAAAAACCTCCTTGCCCACGCCGCTCTCGCCGGTCAACAGCACGTTCGCCTCGCTCGGCGCGACGCGCGTGATGAGCTGTTCGACCTCGCGCATCCGCCGGCTGATCGCCACCGGCCCGAGCTGCGCCTCGGCCTCGCGGAGCTGCTTTTGCAGCGCCTCTTTTTCCCCGCGCAGCTTCGCCGTCTCGCGGGCCAGGGTCTGATGATCCAGCGCGCGGGTACAGAGGCTCACGAGCTCCTCCACGACATACGGTTTCGAGAGAAAATGAAACGCCCCCAGCTTGATCGACTCGATGGCGTTCGCGAGCGAGTCGTGCGCGCTCAGGACGATCACCGGCAGCTCCGGGTACGCCGCCTTCAGCTCCCGCAGCACATCTAGCCCATCGGCATCCGGCAGCCCGAGATCGAGCAGCAGGAGATCGGGTTTGGCCTCGGCTACGCGCTTCCGCCCTTGCGCCGCGTTCTG
Organism: uncultured Chthoniobacter sp.; assembly: GCA_903874975.1. Classification (GTDB taxonomy): domain Bacteria; phylum Verrucomicrobiota; class Verrucomicrobiia; order Chthoniobacterales; family Chthoniobacteraceae; genus Chthoniobacter. Next base: position 53,533 of record CAIQUL010000323.1, read on the forward strand.
CCCCACACGCACGGCGTAACCATGGCGGGTCAGGACCGCACTCAGCGTCGCCTGGATGGTGCGGTCGTCGTCAATGACGACGATGGTCTTCGACATGCCAGCGAGACTACCAGCGGCGGGTGAGCGTGGCGATCTTTTGTAGCAGCGCGGCGGTGTCCACCGGCTTGGCGAGGTGGTCGCTGAAGCCCGCCTCGGCGGCGAGATCGCGGTCGCTGTCGCGGGCAAACGCGGTCAGCGCCACCGCCGGCACGGTGCGCACCGGCGGAGCGAGCGCGCGCACGGCGCGGATGAAAGTGAAGCCGTCTTCGCCCGGCATCCCGATGTCCGAGATGATGCAGCCGGGCTCCCAGTCGCGCAGCACCGAGAGCGCTTCGGACACGCTGAGCGCGGTCCGCACCTCGGCCCCGGCGCGGGTCAGCACGCGATCCACGACGGCCAGCGTGTCGGGTTGGTCGTCCACGGCCAGCACGCGCAGGCCATCGAGGCGGGCGTGGACGGTGGCCCCGTTCGTCGTGGCCGGCAGCGGGGCTCGTCCGGTCGGTCGGTTGGCGAGCTGCTCCGTGAGTTCGCGCACCGCGATCATCGGGATTTCCACGTGGAAAGTCGCGCCCTGGCCTTCGCCGGGGCTGTGCGCGGTGATGGTGCCGCCGTGGAGTTCCACCAGATGCCGCGTGATGGAAAGCCCCAGCCCGAGCCCGCTCTGGGCGCGCGACGTGCTGGCGTCCTGCTGCGCGAAGCGGTCGAAAATGCGCGGAAGAAATTCCGGGCGGATGCCCTGTCCTGTGTCGCTGACCTCCAGCGCCACCGCCGACCCGGTGCGCGTCACCGAGAGCGTGACCGTGCCGCCGCGCGGCGTGAACTTGATCGCGTTGCTCACCAGATTCCACACCACCTGCTGCAGCCGGTCGGGATCACCGAGCACTTCCATCGCCTCGTCGCCCGCGCGCAGTCCGGTCTTCACGCCGCGCGCATCGGCCGTGGGTTGCAAGCCCTCCACCACGCTCGCGGCGAGCGTCCGCACATCCACCTCGCTGATCCGCAGCCGCACTTTGCCGGAGATGATTCGCGAGACGTCGAGCAGGTCGTCGATGAGCCGCGCTTGCGCGTGGGCATTGCGATCGATGGTTTCGAGCCCCTCGCGCAATTCCTGCGGATTCTCCGGGCCCTCGCGCAGCAGACTGGTCCAGCCGACGATGGCGTTGAGCGGCGTGCGCAACTCGTGCGAGACCACGTCGAGAAACTCGTCCTTCAGCTTGTTGGCCTGCGCGGCCTCGCGGTGTGCGGATCGTTCCGAGGCGAGCAGCACCTCCACGCGATCCCGGGACGCGCGCTCCACCGCCGCCAGCTTTTCCCTTTCGCCAAAGTGCCGGCGGGTGAGAAAAAACAGGCCGATCAGCGCACCGGCGATCACGAGATGGGTAAAGAGCGTGACCGCTTTGGTGAAGGCCAGCCGCTCTTCCGCGGACGTGAGCAATCCGGTCAACGTGGTCTCCAGTTCCGCATCGAGCTGCGCCGCGAGCTGGCGGATGTTGTCCATCAATTCCTTGCCCGGTCCCCGCCGGAACATCTCTGCGGTGTCGTCGAGGCTGTGCTCCCGGCGCGCGGCGATGGCCGCTTCGAGGGCGGCCATCCTTTGCAGACCCAGCGCCTCGATTCGTTCCCGCAGCGCCGCCAAGCGCGTTTCCGTTGTGACCAGCGATTTTATCCGGAGATTCGCCCGGGCGATCGCCGCGCGGGACGCGCGATACGGCTCCAGATACCTTTCCTCCCCGGTGAGCAAAAAGCCCCGGGTTCCCGTATCCGCATCCACGTAGGCGGCGAGCAGCTCCCGCAGTTCGATGCGGATGCCGGCCACCTCCGCGATCCGCCGCTGCCCGGCACGCAGGTGCGCCGCGGTGCGCAGTGTCATGACCGCGTCGAAGACCAGCAGCAGCAGCAAAAGCGCGAACCCGCAGTGGAGGGATTTTTTCATGGCAGAGGTTTCCGCGACGGGCGCGGCGCGCACCCTGCCACGCAAGCCAGCCGCGCAGGCGGATTTCTCCGCACCGCACGGCTGACCGGTGGTGGTTGTGGCAATCAGAGCGCGGCGATCTCGGCGCGGACTGCCTCCTTGGTGCGACCGAGGGACTTCAGCAGGCGCCCGACGAGTTCATCATCCTTGCCTTCGACAAAAAGGAGGCCGTCGTCGGTCAGGTGCGCATATTTCTGCTTCAGTTTGCCCTTCACTTCGTTCCAGAAACCTTTGATTTCGAGTTTAGTCATAGTGCCCACTGAATCGCAGCCGCGGCGCGCATGGATGTGTCGTTTCGAAGGCGATGATGCTTCACGAAAAAAAATAGCCGGCGAATACATCCACCCCGCCACTGGATGCGTTTAACTCCGTATGAATGGTGCCCACACCGACTCCCCCGAACGTCCTTTCCTGGCGACCTCCTCCGCGCTCAAAGTCACGGTCCTCTACGAAGATTTCGCCAGCGGCACGCGGGCCAAACATTTCGCCGAAAACCTCGCCATGAGCCTCGGCTCGTCCTGCCCGCTGACCGAATGCATGTGGCGGTGCGACCTGCTCGAATACCCGGCCATCGCCGACGACGTGGCCCGCTCCGCCGCGACTTCCGACTATCTCATCATCGCGCTGCGGTGGGGGCGTGCGCTCCCGCTGGCGGCGCGGGCCTGGCTGGAGAAACAAATCGAAGTCACCGCGCGGTGGCCCACCTCGCTGGTCGTGCTTTTGCTCCAGCCCGAGGGAGAAAGCGGGCCGGGAGGGTGGCGGGCGTCCGGGGGCGCCTGCCACCACCTCCGCTCCCTGTGCGCCGAGAAACACGTTCTGTTTTTCGACTGTGCCGAAACGGCGCCGCCGGACGAAGTCGTCGGGTCCCTCCGCCAGTTCCGGCACTTGTCGGCGCATGCGGACTCCGCGCGCTCCCAAACTTCTCTGGCATGATCCCTCCCACCCGCACCGAAACCGTCCTCGTGGTCGATGACTGCAAAGACATGGGCACCCTGGTCGAGATCCTCCTCTGCCGGTTCGGCTATCACGTCCTCGCCGCCACGAACGGCGACGACGCGATGGACCTCGCCCGCACCACCCCGGAGATCGGCCTGCTCCTGACCAACCTCGGCATGCCCGGCATGCGCGGCGACGAATTGGCTGGGCGGTTCTCCGAGATTCATCCCGCCGCCGCAGTGGTCTTCGTCACGAGTTTCGAGCACGAAAGCGCCCCGAAGCCCTTCGCTACGCTGGCCAAGCCGTTCACCATCGCCGACCTCCGTGCCACGGTGCGCCGCGCACTCCGAAACCGCCGGGCCAGCGCGGACACTTGGGAGGTCACTCCCTCGGCCAAGGCCATGAGCGAACCGGTGCCGCTCGTCGCCCAGTCCGCCTGAGGGCCCGAAACCACTCATCCCTGATGCTCACAGCAATCCTCCCAACCATGTTGGCTGCCGCCGATTCTTTCCCGCTGTCCGCGCTCGCTGGCGGCGGCCTCGGACTCGCGGCTCTCATCTTCTACTTAGCTAAAAGACGTCCGCGGCAGCCCCCGTGGGGGAGGTTCGATTGAGTAACCGCCTGCGTGGCCTATCGTGCGCGGCGTCGGCGAGCAAACCGGCGCGCGACGACGGGTCAACAGGGTCTCGCATCGCTCAACCCCGCGGCCGACGCCATGTCCACGAAACCTTCCACTGACGATACCCTCCGCGCCGAAAACGCGAAGCTGCGCACGCGGCTGGAGGAGGCGGAAGAGATGCTTCGCGCGATCCGCGCCGGCGCGGTGGATGCGCGCGTGGTGGAATGCTCTGCCCGCCCGCAGGTCTCCACCCTCCAGGCCCCCGACGCCGAGCAGAGCCGCTTCCTCGGCGACATGCTCGCGCAGGTCAGCGATGCGGTCATCGCCACCGACCTCGAGGAGCGCGTCACTTTCCTCAACGCCGCCGCCGAGCGCCAATACGGCGTCCGCGCCCGCGAGGTGCTGGGTCGCGGCTTCGCCGACATTTGCACCCGGCAGTGGCCGAACCCCGACGCCGAAGCCGGCATGTGGACCGCCCTGCACGAGCGCGGCGAATGGCGCGGGGAACTGATCCACCACACCCCCGACGGCCACGCGCTGCACGTCGAGAAGGTCATCACCACACTGCGTGGCCCCGACGGCGCGCGCACCGGCTACATCGCCGCCATCCGCGACATCACCGCGCGCAAGGAAGCCGACCTCCGCACCGCGCTGGACGAGCACGCGATCGTCGCGGTGGCCGATCCGCAAGGGCACATCACTTTCGTGAACGACAATTTCTGCGCGATCTCGAAGTATTCGCGCGAAGAGTTGCTGGGACAGGATCTTCGCATCATCAATTCCGGCACTCATCCGAAGGAGTTCTTCCGCGACCTCTGGGCGACGATCGAGCGCGGGAAAGTGTGGCAGGGCGACATCCGCAATCGCGCGAAGGATGGCAGCTTTTATTGGTTCGCGACAACCATCGTCCCCTTCCTCGATGAACACGGGAAGCCGTGGCAATACGTGACCGTCTGCACGGACATCACCGTGCGCAAGGAAGCCGAATCCGCGAGGCAGGAGCGCATGCACCTCGCCGCCGAAGCCACCGGCGTCGGCATCTGGGAACGGAACGTCATTACGAACGCGATCCACTGGGATGCGTTGATGTTCCGCATCTACGGCATCGAGCCCACGCCGGATGGGTTCGTGCATTACCAAGACTGGAGCGGTGCGGTGCTGCCCGAGGATCTGGCGGAGAATGAGGCCATCCTCCAGGACACCGTCCGCCGTACCGGGCAGAGCAGCCGGGAATTTCGCATCCGGCGGCGCAGTGACGGCGAGTGCCGCTGGGTTCAGTCGGTGGAGACGGTCCGCAAAAATGCCGCCGGGCAGACGGAATGGGTGGCGGGGACGAACCTGGACGTCACCGAACGGAAAGAGGCGGAACAGGCGATCCGCGAGGAAGCGGAGCGGAAGGACGAATTCCTCGCCATGCTCGGTCATGAGCTGCGCAACCCGCTCAACGCCATCCGGCACGCGGTGCAAATCGGCCACGAGAGGCCCTTGGACCTGGAAGGCACCCGGTGGGCCGCGAACGTGATCGACCACCAGAGCGAGCAGCTTTCCCGGATGGTGGACGATCTCCTCGACGTGGCGCGCATCAATCGCGGGCGCATCGAGCTGCGCGTGGAATCGCTCGATCTCGTCCCCGTGCTGGAGCGCGCGATCGCCGTAGCGTGGCCGCTCCTCGTGCAGCGGGGGCACCGCTTCACGAGCACCATCGGGAGCCAGCTCCGCGTCACCGGAGACGCCGCGCGGCTCGAGCAGGTCTTTGTGAATCTCCTGAGCAATGCCGCAAAATACACGCCGGACGACGGCCGCATTTCCGTCCGGGCGCAAAACGAAGACGGTGAAGTGGTGGTCGCCATCACGGACAACGGCGTGGGTATTTCCACCGACCTCCTGCCGCACGTCTTCGACCTTTTCCGCCAGGCCGACAGCACCCTCGACCGCGCCCTGGGCGGCCTCGGCATTGGCCTCAGTGTGGTGAAATCTCTCGTCGAAATGCACCTCGGTCGCGTCGCGGTCGAAAGCGCCGGTGAGAATGCCGGCACGACCGTCACGGTGCGCCTGCCGCTCCTGATCGAGATGGAAACCGCCGCCCCATCCGCACCGCCTGCCCACGGCGCCGCCCTGCCGAAGCCCGTGCGCGTCCTCATCGTGGACGACCACAAAGACGCCGCCGAGGCGCTTGGACGCCTGCTGAAGCGGCGCAACTGCGAAGTGCGCTGCGCCCACACCGGCCCCGACGCCGTGACCGCCGCCCGCGAATTCCTCCCCGCCGCGCTGCTCCTCGACCTCGGCCTGCCCGGCTTCGACGGCTACGAAGTCGCCCGCATCCTCCGCGCCGAAGCGCCCTTCGCCGATGCCCTCTTCATCGCCATCTCCGGCTATGCCCAAGAAGGCGACCGCCAGTGCTGCCTCGCCGGTGGCTTCGCTGCGCACTTCGCCAAACCGCTCGACTTTCCCAAACTCGTGGATGCCATCCACGCCGGCTGCCTGGCGTAGCGCCGGCATCGAAGGGAAGGGGAACCTCCGTCATGCGGACGCCAAGAAAGCGGCGCTCGGATCGCTGCGTCCGGCGACAGCGAGTCGGACGAATGTGGACGATGACTTTGCTGGAATTCGCCTGCGGCACGCTGGATCTTCCCATGGAAATTCCGAGGCTGCGAAGAAGCGGGGCCCACCCATGACGCGCTCAATCGAAATCGTCGGCGGTGGCCTTGCCGGGCTGGGCCTGGGCCTCGGGCTGCGGCGCGCCGGCGCGGACGTGACGGTCTTTGAGGCGGGCAGCTACCCGCGGCACCGCGTGTGCGGGGAGTTCATCAGCGGCCTCGGCGAAACGACGATTGCGCGACTCGGTCTGCAACCGCTGCTCGCCGATGCGCAACGGCTCGATGAGGTGGAATGGTATTTTGGCGGGCGTCCCACGCGGCGGCAGCGGCTTCCGCGTCCGGCGCTGGCGGTGAGCCGGTATGTTTTGGATGCGCGGATGGCGGAGGCGTTCACCGCCGCCGGCGGGCGGCTGCGCACGGCGACTCGCGTGGAAATGGGGGAGACGCCCGAGGGGCGGGTCTTCGCCACGGGCCGCCGCCGCGCCAGCCCGGCATGGCTCGGGCTGAAATTGCATGCTCGCGGCCTGCCGCTGACTCGCGCTCTGGAGTTTCATCTCGGAGACGGTGCCTATGTGGGACTTTGCCCGGTGGAAGAGGGGCGCACCAATGTCTGCGGGCTTTTCCGTCAGCGGCCGGACCTCGCGGCACCGCGGGAAACGGTGCTCGCCGCCTATCTGCGCGCGGCGGGACTCGGGGCGCTCGCGGCGCGGCTGGACACGGCGGAGGTTTGCCCCGAATCCCGCTGCGCAGTGGCGGGAGTGGGCTTCGACCGCGGGGCGACGACCGGCGAGCGCATGAGTCTCGGCGACGCGTTTGCGCTGATTCCGCCATTCACCGGGAACGGTATGGCCATGGCCTTGCAGAGTGCCGAACTGGCGATCGACCCGCTGCTCGCTTGGGCGCGCGGGGAGTCGCGGTGGGCGGATACGCTGCGGCTGGTGCGCCGTCGGCTCCGGCGGCGCTTCGGGTGTCGCCTGGCCGCGGCGGAACTGCTGCATCCCTTTTTGCACGAGCCGCCGCGCCAGCGCTGGCTGGCAGCCACGGCCCGCGCGGGAATTCTTCCGCTGCAGCCGCTCTATCACCTTTTGCATTAGCCATGACGATGTTCCTCCAGGCCCTCGCGACGGCGCTGCCGCCGGACGTTTTCACCCAGGCGGAATGTTGGGAGATCGTCCGAAACTCGCCTGTGCTCCAGCGGCTCAGCCGCCGCACCCAGCTCATCCTGCGGGCGATTTTGAAAGGCGACAGCGGGGTGCGCACGCGGCGGTTCGCGGTGCCGGAGATCGAGGGCGTATTTGATCTCACGGCGGACCAACTCAACGCCGCCTTCCGGACCGCGGCTCCGCGGCTCGCGGGGCGGGCACTATCCTCCGCGCTGGCGCAGGCCGGGATCTCGGTGGATGAAATCGACGCGCTGCTCGTCTGCACGTGTACGGGCTATCTCTGTCCTGGCGTGAGCAGCTATGTCGCCGAGCAACTCGGTCTGCGCACCGATGTGTTTTTGCAGGATCTCGTGGGTCTGGGATGCGGCGCGGCCATTCCGACCCTGCGCGCCGCGCAGGCCGTGCTGGCGGCAAACCCCGAGGCGGTGGTCGCCTGCATCGCGGTGGAGATTTGTTCGGCGGCCTTCTACCTCGACGACGATCCCGGCGTGATCATCAGCGCGTGCCTCTTCAGCGATGGCGCGGCGGCGACCATCTGGCGGGGCACGCCGGGCCCCGGCGGCTGGGGCTGCCACAGCTTCGACACGCTGCACCTCCCGGCCGACCGCGACCGGCTGCGCTTTGAGCAGCGCGATGGCAAACTCCGCAACCTCCTCGACCCAGCCGTGCCGCAACTCGCCGCAGCCGCGGTTTCCCGGCTGCTCGCGGGCGCTCGGACGAAAGCCGCCCGCCCCATTCAGCAGATCATCGCGCATCCGGGGGGACGGGACGTAATCAATGCCCTCGAGGCCGCGTTGCCCGAGTATCCGCTCGGGGCGAGTCGGCGGATTCTGCGCGAATTCGGCAACATGAGCAGCCCGTCGGTGCTCTTCGCACTGGCGGAGGCCCTTGCGAATGGCCAGCCCGATGCGTCGGGCGACTGGTGGCTGGTGAGCTTCGGTGCCGGTTTCAGCGCGCACGCCTGCCGCTTCGGCGTCGCTTAGCGCATCGTCCCAACAGGAATCGGCGCGCGTGATTGGTGCAGGGTGACCAGTCTTCTGGCGTCACGTCACGACCGACAAACCACAACTTCGCTTTCGGATACATCCACCCGAACGGGCAGTGGCGATGAGTCAATGAAGCACGCGGCAAAACCGTCGGCGCGCGAGACGAATCAAAACATCAACTCCCAAGCACCGACGGTGAAACAAACCACCCTCACTCCCGCCTCGGTCGTTGCCCTCTCCATGTGGGCGCGGGCCGATATCTGCTCGGCGGCGGAGGCATTGGGGTTGCCCGCATCATCTTCATCGCCGCGAAAATGCGGGGCCAGTGAAGGTCGTGTACGCTGGAGGGATTGGTTCCCGAGGGTCCGCGGAATGGAGGCACCTCCGTAATGGTGATGGCGGGGGCCGCAACGCAGACTTCGCCCGTGAGTGACGGAACCAAGCCATCGGTGCGCATCGTTCGCCCTGGATATGCCGCGCTGGACCACGTGCTCGTCGCGGAGGATCACCGGCCGACCCGCGAGGCTCTGCGCACTTTGCTGGAGCTGAAAGGCTTTCAGGTAACGGCGGTGGGCGACGGCAGCGACGCGATCGAGGGTCTGTCTGATCCAGACGGTCCCTCGATCGGGATCATCGACTGGATGATGCCGGGTGCCAGCGGCGTGGAGGTCTGTCGTGCGGTGCGCGCGGCGGTGCCGGCGCGCTACGTTTATCTCATCATGGTCACGGCGCGCGACCGGGAGGAGGATGTCGCCGAGGCGCTCGCGGTCGGGGCGGATGATTTCATCCGCAAGCCGTGCGGGCCCACGGAACTGATCGCGCGGGTCCGCTGCGGGCGGCGGACCATCGAACTCAAGCAAAGCCTCGCCGGGCGGGTGGCCGAACTCGAAGGATTGGTGGAGCGCATCCGCCAGCTCAAGCGGCTGCTGCCGATCTGCATGTATTGCAAAAAGGTCCGCAACGACTCCGATTACTGGCAGGAGATCGAAGCCTACCTGCACCAGGAAACCGGCACCGATTTTTCCCACGGCATCTGTCCGGACTGCATGCCAAATGCACTGCGCGGCCTGGACGAGCCAGCCCTCCCGGTGCGGCCCCCGGTCGAACCAAGCTGACCTACTCCTAAGACGACGAAAGTAAACCTGGACGCCAGCCAGTCCCCCGACCGGTCGAAAGCTCCAGTGCGCACCGCCAGCAGCGAACGCCATCAGGCGGAAGAGGTGCTGCTCAAGGCGGGGGGCCTGCAGAGCGCGATTTTCAACAGCGCCAACTTCTCGAGCATCGCCACCGACGCGAAGGGCGTCTTTCAGATCTTCAACGGCGGAGCCGAGCGGATGCTGGGCTACACGGCCGGAGAGGTGATGAACAAGATCACGCCCGCCGACATTTCCGATCCGTAGGAATTGATCGCGCGCGCCGCCACGCTCAGCGTCGAGCTGGCGACGACGATTACGCCGGGCTTTGAGGCGCTGGTTTTCAAAGCCACGCGCGGCATCGAGGACATCTACGAGCTGACCTACATCCGCAAGGGATGGGAGCCGCTTCCCGGCCATCGTGTCCGTGACGGCGCTGCGCGATGCGCCGGGCGGGATCATCGGCTATCTGCACATCGGCACCGATCACACCGCGCGCCGCATGCTGGAGGAATCGCTGGCCGCACGGCCCGCCGAACTTCCGCCACCCGCTGCACCCGCCGCGCCGCCGACTTCGACGAATACCTGGTCAAGCCCGTGGATCTCGATCTCCTGCGCACCTGGCTGCGGAGCCGCGGGTGCGGTCGGATGGCTCCGGCACATTCCACGCCGGAGTGGCCGGGGAGGTGGATGGCCAGGCGCAGGTCCCCTCTCGCCGCGGTGGATGCTTCCCGAGAGCGCCAAAACCTACTTCACCTTGGAGCGCTCCTTCCGCAGGCCGAGCGCGAGGGCCTGCTGAATGAATTTGCCGCGGCCGAATTTTTTGTAAGCGGCACGAAGGACGGCATCAATTTTCCGGCACTTCGCGGTCTCCGTGCCCGCGGGCCTGGCAGCGGGATCGAATCCATCCTGACGCCGGTCATCCCTGGCGACGAATTGCGGTGTGTTTTCCATCTCCCTGCAATCGGCGCGCAGCGAGAGGCTGGTCGTAATCCTTTTTGACTGGGCAAAGCACTCCGGGAGCTGCCGGCTTTCCGCGGCCCCGTTCCCACGGAGACCTCCCTGCGGAAGCGCGCCTCAGCGGTGCCGGAGGGGTCCAAAATGTGACCGGGCCGATGGCCGCCTACGCCGCCATCGGCGACAGGAATGTCGCCGCTCCTTGACCGCTCAGGATGACGGGTGTTTTCACC